>DASWYU010000273.1:0-7234 GCA_036404795.1 Nocardioides sp.
GAACTACCCCCTCACCCTCTGGCTCCGGCCGGCGTTCGCGCACGAGGAGGTCGCCGGCCTGCTCGCCGCGGCCCTCACCCTCGTGCTCGCCGCCGCGAGCTGGCGGTGGGTGGAGCGGCCGGTCGCCGCGTGGGGCCGGGCCCGCGAGCACCGCGACGGGCACGCCACCCCCGTCGCGTCCGTCACGGCGGGAGCGGCGTCGTGACCGCGCCGTACCCGAGCTCCCCGGAGGACCGTGCCCGGGTCGCCGACCGGCCCTGGACGAAGGCGCCGCGCCCGCTGCCGACCACGAGCCAGGGCTGGGTGCCGGACGTGCTCGTCGGCCTCGTCGTGGCCGTGTTCGGGATCGCCGAGCTGCTCCGGTTCTCGTGGGTGACCGCCGGGGAGCGCGGCAGCATCGCCCTCGTCATCGCGTTCACGGCGGTCTCGGTCGCGCTCGCGCGGCACCTCCCGGGCCCGGCCCTCGCGCTCGTCTGGGCGACGTGCCTCGCGCAGGGGCTGCTCGGCCTGCCGGTGCTCATCACCCAGGTCGCGGTCGCGGCGGTCGCGTTCGGCACGGCCCGGTGGGGCAGCCGGGTGACGCTCGTGGCGGGCCTCGCCTCGATGCCCGCGGCGGGGTTCGCCTTCCTCACGCTGGCGCAGCTGGGGCAGTTCGACGCCGTGCTGTTCCGCGGCGACGGCAGCACCGCGCTGGCCTACACGATCTACGACCGGCTGGGCAGCTCCTGGCCGCTCGCGCTGCTCGCCCTCTTCACGACCCTCCTCCTCGCCCCGTGGCTCGTCGGCGTGTCGTTGCGGCTGGCCGAGCGGGCGCGCTCCTCCCGGATCTCGCAGGTCGCGGCCGAGGAGGACGCGGCCCGCGCGCACCGGGAGACCGAGCAGGCGCAGGAGATCGCCCGGCTCACCGAGGAGCAGTCCCGGATGGCCCGCGACGTCCACGACGTCGTCGGACACTCCCTCGCCGTGATCCTGGCGCAGGCCGAGTCGGCGCAGTTCCTGAAGGGCGAGGAACGGCTGCAGGAGACGCTCGCCACCATCGCGACGTCGGCCCGGGCGTCGCTGCAGGACGTGCGGCAGGTGTTGTCGGGCCCGCAGGCACCGACGACCGCGGTGCTCAGTGACGACGCGGTTGCGTTGGTCGACGGCGTGCGCCGCAGCGGGTTCGTCGTCGAGCACCGGGAGGTCGGCGCGGCGCGGCCGCTGCCTCCGGAGCTCGCGACGGTCGCCCACCGGGTGCTCCAGGAGATGCTCACGAACGCGATGCGGCACGGCCGGCGCGACACGACCGTCGAGGTCGAGCGACACTGGCCCGACGGACGCTGGGAGCAGGAGCTGAGGATCGAGGTGCGCAACATGGTCGCGGACGGGCAGGGCAACGAGCCCGATCTCGACGGGTCGGAGGCGACGCGACCGATCACCGCCGACGGGTCGGGCCGCGGTGTCGACGGCATGCGCCGCCGGCTGGAGGCCGTCGGGGGCCGGCTGGACGTGCGCCGCCGGGACGAGGCGAACGGCACGTCCTACACGGCGACGGCCTGGGTCCCGGTCCGGGCGGGCGGTCCGGCGTGACGATCCGCGTGGTGCTCGTCGACGACCAGGAGCTCTTCCGGGCCGGCGTCTCGGTGATCGTCGACGCCGCCGAGGACATGGAGGTCGTCGGCCAGGCCGGCGACGGGTTCAGCGGGGTGCGCGTCGTCGACGAGGTCGAGCCCGACGTCGTGCTCATGGACGTGCGGATGCCCGAGATGGACGGCGTCGAGGCGACCCGGCAGATCTTCGCGCCCGAGCGCGTGGCCCGGCGCGAGCGCGCCGTGCGGGTCGTGGTGCTCACGACCTTCAACCTGGACGACCGTGCCGCGACCGCGATCCGGTACGGCGCCAGCGGGTTCCTCCTCAAGGACACCACCCCGCTCATGCTGCGCGACGCGATCCGCACCGTGTTCACGGGCAACGCGGTGCTGGCCCCGCAGGACCTCTCGACCCTGCTCGACGGGCAGTTCCGGGCGCGCTCGGCACCGCCCGCGACGTACCTCTCGCTCACCGACAAGGAGCGCGAGGTCTTCACGGCGGTCGCGCGCGGCCGCTCCAACGGCGAGATCGCGCAGACCGTCTTCGTCAGCGAGTCGACGGTCAAGACCCACGTCGGCGCGATCCTCCGCAAGCTCGGCCTGCGCGACCGCGTGCAGATCGTCGTGTTCGCCCACGAGCACGGCCTGGTGGCCTGAGCCCGACTCGGAGATACCTCCTGCTCGACGTCCGCCGCGTCACGCCCGCTTCCGAACGTCCGGCGGACGGGCGGGAGGTCAGCGGTCGCGCAGCGCGTCGATCAGCTCGGACTTGTTCATGGACGACCGCCCCGCGATGTCGAGCTCGGCGGCCCGCTCGCGCAGCTCGGCGACCGTCCAGTCGTCGTACGACCCGGCCTTTCCGCCACGGCGACCGACGACACCGGCGCCCTCCTTCGCCGTCGCGTTGGCGACGCGGGCCGCCTTCTCCTTGCTCGCCCCGTCCCGGCGGAGCGCCTCGTAGGTCTCGTCGTCCTTGACGCTCGGTCCGGGTGACTTCTTCTCGGCCACGGGTGCACCTCCGGAGATCGCTGCTGGGTCGGTCGGCTCAGGCGCCGAGGGCCAGTCCGGTACCCACACCCCACCGCCGCATCCCGGCGTGCCGGGTGGCGAACCCGTCGCGGATGACCTGCGCGACGTCGAGCGGGTGGTCGCGTCGCCACTCCTCGACCCGAGCGCGGGTACGGCGCCGCTCGAACCACCCCGCACCACGGCGCGTGAGGTGCCAGTCGAGGGCGTCCTCGGCGTAGGCCACGGCGGCCACCGGACGCGCGGCCCGGATGGCGGCGAGGGCGTCGACCGGGTCCCAGCCGAGGTCGAGCAGCACGGCGAACCCCGCGCTCGGCCCCCGATTGACGCCCATGTGGCAGTGCGTCAGGAGCCGCGCGCCCGGCGTCGCGAGCGCCGCGCGGGCGAACGCCGCTACCGCGTCGAACCAGTCGTGCCCCACCGGCTGGCCGGCGTCCTCGATGCCGTCCCAGCGGTACTGCAACCGCGGGAACGTCGACCACACGTCCGCGTCCCAGGCCTCCGCGCGGGCGTCGAGCACGTGCGTGACACCGGCCGCGACGAGCTCGTCGGCCTGCACGAGGGCGCTCACCTCGTTGGTGTCGAGGTCACCGCCGACCAGCAGGAAGTCCGTCACCGCGTCCGCGTCGGCCCACCGCAGCGCCTCGTCCATGTCGTGCTCCTCTGTCCCCGATGACGGCCACCGTCCCTGGTGGTGGGGGTACGACGCGGCGGGCCTCACCGCGGTTCCCGGCCGCGTCGGACGGACGCCACCATCGCGGCGACCAGCAACGCGGCGGCGCCCGACCCGATCAGCACGAGCACCGCCCCGACCGCCCACAGCCCCGTCTCGTCCTCGGCCGCGGACGTCACCGACCAGGCGACGGTGAACGCGACCGGCAGCACGAGCGCGGTACCGAACGGCCGCCATCGCAGCGCGGCGACCACACCCACGACGAGGAGGGTGACGACGCACCCGGCGACCTGCCACGCCTCGTACGGGCCGCTCGCGACGTCGGTGACCGGGTCGACCTGGTACTCGTCGTCCCACCCCAACCACGCCCACCAGGCGGCAGCACTGAGCACGGCGACGCCGGAGCCCCACGCGAGGTCGCGGAGCGTACGGCGGGAGGCGGCGGGCGTGGGGACGGCGCCGGGCGGGTTCTCGGTCATGGGACATTCCTATGCCTGGTCGACCCCCGCGCGACTGAGCACCGGTGCTCAACAGTCGTCCGTGGTTCTTCTCCGCGAGGTGCGCCGACCTTTCGAGGGCGCACTCGATGCCTGCCGCTCGTCGCCGCCGCCTCGTGCTCGGAGTCGGCGACGTCGGCGAACTGTGCAGTGACGACACGTCTCCGCCCGTTCCGGGCGTCGTTACCGCACAACTCCGGCGGATCGGCGGCAGAGAGCAGGGCCCGACGGTCCCGGGCATGCTTCGCCGCCCGACCACGAGGTGTGATCGGGCGGCGGAGTGTCGTGCGGTCGGGGTCGGTCAGGTCGGCGGACCGCTACCTCGTGGTGGCCAGGGTCGGGTGCCACCGGGATCGACGACATAGGTGAGGCCGGTGGGGCTGGTCCAGAGCAGCGCGCCAGGTGGCTCACCTCGTTCGGAATCCGTCGGGCGATAGGCCCACCGGCGGCCGGTCGCCAGCTCGGGATGGGTCTTCATCCGATGGTGGCGACGGCACAGCGGATACAGGTTCATCGTCGAGGTCTGGCCCATCCCACGGGATGCAGTCGCGTCGTAGGCGTGGCGGTGGTCGAGGTCGGCGGTGCGTGCGCTGCGGGTGCAGTACGGGAAAACGCATCGAGGCCAGCGGAGCCGGACGTGGTCCGCGATCCGCTCGGTCGGGCGGTAGCCGTCGACTGCGAGCCCCGCGACACCGACGCGCGCGGAGCCGGCGCTCGAGACGCCAGCCACTCCGACGGCCTCGGCAGCCGCGGTCGGCGCGGCGGTCAGGTCGATGACCGGCTTGACGATCACCCGGGTGTCCGGGCTGCCGCACCAGGACCGGACCTGCTCGGCGGTCACCGGGCCGCGGGGCATGCCCGGGGTGTCGAGGCGGGCGAGGTCGATCCCGGTCGTGCCCGTGCAGGCGTCGATCCCCGGCCCCATGCCGGTGAGCGCGCCCGTGATCGCGGCGTGGTCGAGGTGGACGTAGATCACCACGTCCCGCTTCGACCGCGTCGCCGGCCTCTCGTCGGAGCCGGAGGCCTCGTAGTCGAGGGTGTCGATGCCGTCGGAGCGGCGGGCGATCTCACCGAGGGCGATCGAGCGCCGTACGTCCAGGTCGTCCGCGCTGCCCAGGTCCGCCAACTGCCCCGCGACGTGCGCGACCGCGCGCTCCAGATCGAGCGCATCGGCCAGGTCCAGCGACCCGCTGACATCGACCGTTCCCCGCAACGTGCCGGTCAACGGATCCCGGTACGCGAGTCCGCTGAAGTCGATCGTCACGTGCCGCCCCGCGTCCGCGTCCAGGCGCTCCGCTTCGAGGATCTCGGGGTCGAACCGGGCCGCTGCCTCGGCCACGAGCCGGTCGACGTCACCGCTGGTGGCGCGGCCGGCGACGTACGCGATGTGCGCGTCGACGAACCCCGCACCCTCGAACGACAGGACACGGGTCTGTTGCGCGATCCGCCGCCCGCGCCAGACCTCGACCTCCCCCGCCACCACCCGCGCATGCACCCGCGGGAGCCGGTGGCGCAGCTCCACCGCATCACCGACGAGCCGCCGCGCCGAGTCGAACGAACAGCCACGGATCGCGGCGATCTCACCGATGCAGAACTCCGCGACCACCGGCGCACCGGGTCCGCCGAGCTCCAGGAACTGATCGCCCGCGAGCGCTTCGGCTCGCTCGGGGTCCAGCCACTCACCCAACGCGCCGATCGGGTCACCCACCACCGCGTCCGAGGTGTGCGCATCCGCCCAATCACCGACCGCGGCGAACGCGGCAGCCTCAGCCAATCGCGCCGTATGCGAGCACTCGCGGACCGCGTCGATCAACGCGGTCGCTGTGTGCTGGGTCCCCCGATCCATGCCCTCCAGTGTAGTCGAACACGCGTTCGACCACCACCTGTGGATGGTGCCCTGTGGATCGACTCACCGGCGACAGCGCACCCCCGCGACGCAACCCGCAACTCGGCGCAGCCCCCCGCAGCGACGCAGCCCGGTCCGCCTAGGCTTCTCCGTCGTGCTCATCCTCCTGCCGCCCAGCGAGGGCAAGGCCGTGCCGACGCGTGGCAAGGCGCTCGACCTCGCCGCGCTGTCGTTCCCCTCGCTCACCGGCGCGCGCGCCGACGTGCTGCAGGCACTGGTGGACCTGTGCACGGCCGACCCGGTCGCGGCGGCCGGCGTGCTGGGTCTCGGACCGACGCAGGCGGAGCTCGCCGCTCGCAACGCGGGTCTCGTGACGGCGCCGACGGCGCGGGCCGAGCAGATCTACACCGGGGTGGTCTACGACGCGCTCGACGCGGCGTCCCTCGACCCCGCGGCCCGCCGTCGGTTGCGGCGGGTGGCCGTGACCTCGTCCCTGTTCGGGCTCGTGCGACCTGCGGACCGCATCCCGTCGTACCGGCTCTCCGGCGACACCACCCTCCCCGGCCTCGGTGCGGTCGCGGGGCACTGGCGGCGCCATCTCGGCGACGCCGTCGCCGAGGGCGTCGGCACGGGGGTGCTGGTGGACCTGCGGTCGGGCACCTACGCCGCGTTCTGGCGCCCCGAGGGCGACGTCGGCCGCCGCACGGTCACCGTGCGTGTCCTCCACGAGCACCAGGGCGTGCGCAAGATCGTCAGCCACTTCAACAAGGCGACCAAGGGCCGCATCGTGCGCGCCGTGCTCACCGACGGCGGCACGCCACGCACCCCCGCGGGGTTCGCGACGCAGCTGCGCGACCTGGGCTGGTACGTCGAGGAGGGCGCCACCACCGCCCGCGGTACCCAGCTCGACGTCGTCGTCGCCGAGCTCTGACCGCGCCCCGAGCAGAGGACACGCCGATCGGCGGATCAGCCGAACGGACCGCCGTCGGGGCGGGCGTTGAAGAGCCGCAGGCTCGCCATGTCCTCCGTGCCGTCGGGACCACCGGAGAAGTGGCTGACGACGGTGACCGACGCCGGGGCGAGCTCCATCCGGAACAGCGCCTCCAGCGGCGCGCCGATCGCGTGGGCGACCAGCGTCTTGATCGGCGTCACGTGGGAGACCACGACGACCGTCCGGCCCGCGTAGGCGTCCAGCACCCGCCGCAGGCCTGCGAGGACGCGCTCCTCGACGGCGCGGAACGACTCGCCGCCGGCGCCGCCGGGCGCCGCGTCGAGCGAGCCGAGCCAGGCGTCGAGCTCGGCGCGGTGCCGCTCGCGCACCTCGCCGAAGGTCAGGCCGTCCCACGTGCCGAACTCCATCTCGGCGAACCCGGGCTCCTCCACGACGGGCTTCTCGAGCACCGCGGCGAGGATCTCCGCCGACTCCCGCGTGCGGCGCACCGGCGAGGCCACCACGGCGGCGACCTCGTCCGCGATCGGACGCAGCCACTCGGCCGTGGCGCGCACCTGGTCACGTCCCTCGGCGACCAGGCCGGGGTTCGCGGAGCCGAGCCCGCCCGAGAAGCGCTTCTCCGCGGTGTGGGCCGTGACGCCGTGGCGCACGATCACCAGCGTCGTCGCCGTC
>DASWYU010000274.1:0-2723 GCA_036404795.1 Nocardioides sp.
GCAACGGCTACGTGCCGGGCCACGCGGCGTACGCGCTCGACCTCGTCCGCCGCCATCCCGCCGCACGGGCGCTCGTCGAGGCGCGGGGATGGCACCGGTGAGCGGGAAGCTGGGGCTGCCGGAGGAGACCGTACGGCGCGCCCGGGCCCTCGCCGCCCGCGTGGGGGCGCCCGTGGTCGAGCTCGCGCGGGCCCACACGACGGTCGCCGTCGAGCGGGCGACCCTGCGCCTCGCGGGGCTCGCGGGGGCCGACCCCGACGGCACGCCGTGGGCGAACCTGCTGCTCGACGCCGTGCGGACCGACCTCGGCGACGACGCCCTGCCCCACGGCGTGGCGCTGCCGGTGTGGGACGCGCTCGTGCGCGGCGAAGCCGACGACGTCGCGGTGCTCGCGCAGAAGGCGACGGCGGGATCCGTGCGCTTCCGGCTGCCCACCGGAGCCGACGCCGACCGCGCGCGCACCGCCGCACGGCGCGACGTCGGCCGCGGGATCGCGCGGATCGACGCCCGTCGCGCGGAGCGGGACGGCTTGATCCGGACCGTCGGCGACGCGCCGCGCCAGCCCTGGATCTACCTCATCGTCGCGACGGGGGACATCCACGAGGACATCCCGCAGGCCCAGGCCGCGGCCCGGGAGGGCGCCGACGTGATCGCGGTGATCCGCAGCACCGGGCAGAGCCTGCTCGACTACGTGCCGGAGGGGGCGACCCGCGAGGGGTTCGCCGGCACCTACGCGACGCAGGAGAACTTCCGGCTCATGCGCGCGGCGCTCGACGAGACGAGCCGCGACCTGGGCCGCTACGTGCGGCTCACGAACTACGCGAGCGGGTTGTGCATGCCGGAGATCGCGGTGCTCGCCGGTCTCGAGCGGCTCGACATGATGCTCAACGACTCGATGTACGGGATCCTCTTCCGCGACATCAACCCCGTGCGCACGTTCGTCGACCAGCGGTTCAGCCGTCAGGTGCACGCCCGGGCCGGCATCGTCATCAACACGGGCGAGGACAACTACCTCACGACCGCCGACGCGATCGACGCGGCGCACACGGTGACGACGAGCCAGCTGCTCAACGAGTACTTCGCGCGCGAGGCCGGTCTCTCCGACGACCTCCTCGGCCTGGGGCACGCGTTCGAGATCGACCCCGCGGTGCCGGACTCGTTCCGGCTCGAACTGGCCCACGCGCTCCTTGCCCGCGAGCTGTTCCCCGACGCGCCGCTCAAGTGGATGCCGCCGACGCGGCACATGACGGGCGACGTGTTCCGGGGCTACCTGCTCGACGGCTTCTTCAACCTCGCGGGCGCGCTGACCGGGCAGGGGATCCTCCTCGTCGGGATGATGACGGAGGCCGTCGTCACGCCGTGGCTCTCCGACCGCGACCTCGCGCTCCAGAACGTCCGCTACGTCCTCGACGCGGCCGGCCGCCTCCACGAGGACTTCCACCCCGCCCCGGACGGGGTGATCGTGCAGCGCGCCCGCCAGGTGCTCGCCGAGTCGATCGACCTGATGGAGCGGATCTGCGACCACGAGCACGGGCTCCTCGACGCCATCGCCGACGGCACCTTCGGCCTGATGCGGCGCCCGGCCGACGGCGGCCGCGGGCTCGACGGCGTCGCGGCCCGTGCGCCGGACTACCACAACCCCGCCACCGAGCTGCTCGAGGAGACCGCATGACTCAGCTGACGGAGCCCACGGCACCCGCACGCGAGGGCCGGCTCGTCCGGCCCTACGGCGACACCACCGGCGACGGCATGGTGCAGGTCTCCTTCACCCTCCCGCTGCCGCACGACAAGGTCGCCGAGGGCGCGGCCGAGCAGCTCGCCGCGAAGATGGGGCTCGACCCGGCGATGGTCGTGCACGCGAAGGCGATGGGACCCGACTTCACGTTCTTCGTCGTCTACGGCAAGGTCCGCCACCTCGTCGACACCGGTGCCGTCGAGGTCGTCGAGCGGGACTACCCGCTGCTCGGCCCGAAGGAGATCGACCTCGCGATCCGCGAGCGCCTCCGCCGCCGCCTCGTGGTCGTGGGCGGCTGCATCGGCACCGACGCGCACACGGTCGGCATCGACGCCATCCTCAACATCAAGGGGTTCGCGGGGGAGAAGGGCCTGGAGTACCACCGCGAGATCAAGGTGGTGAACCTCGGCGCCCAGGTCGCGGTGCCGCGTCTGGTCGAGGTCGCCCTCGCCGAGCAGGCCGACGCCGTGCTCGTCTCGCAGGTGGTGACCCAGCGCGACGCCCACCTGCTCAACACCCGCGAGATGTCGGCGGCGTTCCGCGAGGCCTGCCGGCCCGAGAGCCGCCCGCTGCTCGTCGTCGGCGGCCCGCGGTTCGACGAGCGGATGGCGGACGACCTCGGCGTCGACCGGATCTTCGCCCGGGGCACGACGCCCGGCGAGGTCGCGAGCTACCTCGTCCACCACGTGCGGAGCGCCGCGTGAGCGCCGGGCCGGCGCCCGCGGTGGGCACGCTGGTCGTCCACCGGCGCTACGTCGACCACGGGCACGCGCACTACGCGGGCGGCCTCGTCGACGGAGCGTTCGGCCTCGCCCTCTTCGGCGACGTCGCGACCGAGATGTGCATCCGCACCGACGGCGACGAGGGGCTCTTCGCGGGGTACGCCGACGTGCGGTTCCTCGCCCCCGTGCGCGCCGGCGATGTCGTCGAGGTGCGCGCCGAGCTCGTGCGCGTCGGCACCCGCTCGCGCGAGCTCGCGCTGACGCTG
>DASWYU010000275.1:0-3766 GCA_036404795.1 Nocardioides sp.
AGCGACCCCGACGACCCGCACCCGGTGACGGCGGAGGTGGTCGACCGCGGCGGCGTCGAGCCCGGGCGCGTCGAGGCCGACCACGGCGACGTCCGCCTGGCCGAGGGTGGCGGCCGCGAGCAGGTCGTTGACGTCCACGCACCGCTTCAGCACGGTGATGTCGGGTCGAGCCCCGAGGGCCGTGAGCGCCCCGGCCTCCCACGCCGCACCCGACCCGACGACGAGGACGCAGATCACGCGCTCACCCCCGCTGCGCGATCGTGACCGTGCCGCTCGCCATCGCGGCCAGCGCCGCCTCGACGGCGTCGTGCTGCTCGTCGGGGACCGCGAGCACGAGCTGGCGGTCCGCGACCGAGCCGACCTGCGACGACGCGCCGGGCGCCTCGACGACCCGGACGCCCTCGAGCAGCCGCACCGCTCCGGCGGTAGCAGGCGCCGGAGCCCCCGCGGCCTCACCGGTCCCCTCGTCTCCCAGATCCGTCGCTGCGCCCGGGAGGTCGCTGCCCGCGACCCAGACGTCGACGACGCTGCCCGTGCCCACACCCGGCGGCACGAGGCCGGGGGCGACGGTCACCGGGAGGTGGAGGACGTCGGAGTCGTCGGCCGTCACGACCGCGGCGGCGGGCAGCAGCTCACCGGCGCCCACGTCGCGATCCAGACGCGCGTCCTGCTCCGGCGGGGACGAGGCAGCGACGTACGCCTCCAGTCGGTCCCCGTCCCGGAAGCGCACCTGCACGACGACGAGGTCGTCGGCGCTCACGGCCGATCCCGCGGGCAGGTCCTCCCGCGCGGCCCACACGGCCACGGTGTCGTCGGCCGACGCGAGCACACGCGCGCCGATCACGACCGAGACCGCGACGATCAACAGACCCACCCACAGCCGCGGATCGCGCCATCCCGGCGCCGTCGCGCGTGTCGCCTGCTGCGGGCGGACATTCCCGAGATGTCCACTCACCCGACACATGATGGCGGTACGGCGCCGATCCCGCACCGGGCTGTCCACAGGCGGGGATCGCCGCACTCGCGCCCGATCCGCCGCCGGACTGTGCGGCTACGACGGCTCAGACGCCCGAGAACCTGCACCAACCGCACAGTTCGGCGGTGCTGGTGGCGAGCTCGGGCGGGCGTGGCCCCGGCGAGAGAGAACGCGGACTGGGGCCCGGTCGGCGTGTCCCGACGACGAAGAGTGCGGGATCCGGAGGGCGACACGCCGACCGACCCGCCCGACGGGTCCGCGTTTTCCGTCACCTGCACCACGGTCCCGGCCGGGGCCTGGGCGGCACTCAGCCGAGGACGCCGAGGTGGTCGAGCAGGATGCGGAGGCCGATGAGGACGAGGATGACGCCGCCGACGAGCTCGGCGTACTGCCCCAGCCGCTCCCCCACCCGCGAGCCGATGAACACGGCGGCGAGCGAGAGCCCGAAGGTGATGGCGCCGATGATGGCCACGGCGACGAGCACCTCGGTGACGGTCAGGCTGAGCACGCCGAAGGTGACGCCCACGGCGGCGGCGTCGATCGACGTGGCGACGGCGAGCGGGAGGACGACCGCGACGGTGAGCGGGAGGTACGTCGCGACGCCGGCACCCGCCGTACCCGCGTCGACTCCCCCACCGGCACCCGCGTCGTCGTCCTCGTCGTCGTCGCTGAACGCCTCGCGCAGCATCATGCCGCCGAGCACGGCGAGCAGCGCGAACGCGATCCACGGCGCGACCGCGCTCACGACGTCGGCGAACCAGAACGACAGCACCCAGCCGCCGAGCGGCATGACGGCCTGGAAGAGGCCGAAGGCTCCGGCCAGGAAGAGCGCGTCGCGCCAGCGGGGGCGGTACATGCGCAGGCCCTGGGCGACGGACACCGCGACGGCGTCCATGGCGAGGGCGAAGGCGAGCACGATGAGTTCGGCGATGGCCACCGGGAACGTTCCTCTCGTCGGTGCTGGACGAGGGCTTCCGCGGGCACGGCGAGGCCTCGACCAGCAGCATTCACTGGTCGAAGGTCTCGTCCACCGCGGGCATCCGCGACCTGACGGCGCGGGCGCTCGGGCGGGACGGCCGGGCAACCACGTCGTCGTGCTCGCCAGTATGTCGACCGCCCCTGCCGACTCGCGTCGGCCGGGCTACTCCCCTTCGGCCGCGGACTCTACGGCACGGTCGGGACCACGTCACTCCCGGTCACTGGTACCCGGGGGTAACGTGACCGCAGTCACGGGCGCCGGTGCCTGCGGTGGTCGACCCCGAGGAGGTTCCATGCGGTTGCAGCTGTCGGAGGAGGACGAGGCGTTCCGCGCCGAGCTCCGCACGTTCTTCACCACCGAGGTGGACGAGGGCACCCGGGCCACCGTCCGCGACCGCGGCAGTCTCACGAAGGACCAGCTCGTGGGGAGCCACCGCACGCTCCACGCGGCCGGCCTCGCGGTGCCGCACTGGCCCGCCGCGTGGGGCGGCCGCGACTGGAGCCCGCTGCGCCGGCACCTGTGGCACGAGGAGATGCAGCGCGCGTGCGTGCCGCCGCCGATCGCGTTCAACGCCTCGATGATCGGGCCGGTCATCGCCGCCTTCGGCAGCGAGGAGCAGAAGGAGCGCTTCCTCCCGCCGACCGCGAACGTCGACATCTTCTGGAGCCAGGGCTTCTCCGAGCCCGGCGCCGGCTCCGACCTCGCCTCGCTGCGCACGGCGGCCGTGCGCGACGGCGACGACTGGATCGTCAACGGCCAGAAGACCTGGACGACGCTGGGCCAGTGGGGCGACTGGATCTTCACGCTCGTGCGCACCGACCCCGACGTGAAGAAGCAGGCCGGCATCTCGATGCTCCTCATCGACATGACCACCCCCGGGGTCGAGGTGCGACCCATCGAGCTCATCGACGGCGGCCGCGAGGTCAACGAGGTCTGGTTCACCGACGTGCGCGTGCCCGGCGAGAACCTCGTGGGCGAGGTGAACTCGGGCTGGACGCAGGCGAAGTTCCTTCTCGGCAACGAGCGCGTCGGCGTCGCGCCCGTCGGCGCGACGAAGCGGGTGCTCGGCCAGGCGAAGCAGTGGGCCGCGGCCACGCGGTCGGGCGACGGCACCCTGCTCGACGACCCGTACGTCGCGGCCCGCATCGCGGAGCTCGAGAACGAGCTGATCGCGCTCGAGCTCACGGCGCTGCGCGTCGTGGCGCACTCCGCCGACGGCAAGCCGCACCCGGCGAGCTCGGTGCTCAAGCTCCGCGGCACGGAGCTCCAGCAGGCGGTCTCGGAGCTGGCCGTCGACATCGCCGGACCGGCCGCGCTCGCCTTCGGCGCGGGCGACGACGTCAGCGACCTCGAGCAGTGGCAGCGGCGGAGCACGCCGGCCTACCTGAACCTCCGCAAGGCGTCGATCTACGGCGGTTCCAACGAGGTGCAGCGCCAGATCATCGCCGGCACCATCCTGGGTCTGTAGAGAGAGGCACGAACGATGGACTTCGAGCTCGACGAGGAGCAGCAGGCCCTGCGCGAGGCCGTGCGCGGGCTGCTGGGCAAGCGGTACGGCGACTTCGAGACCCGGCGCGCCACGGTCGCCGATGCGCCCGCGTTCGACCGCGGCACGTGGTCGCGGATGGCGGAGATGGGGCTGCTCGGCCTCCCGTTCGCGGAGGAGGACGGCGGGGTCGGCGCCGGACCGATCGAGGTGGCTGTCGTCGCCGAGGAGATCGGGCGGCTCATCGCCCCCGAGCCCTTCCTCACCGGCGTCGTGCTCGCCGGCGGGCTGGTCGCCGCGGCGGGCACGCCCGAGCAGCGCTCCG
>DASWYU010000276.1:0-12241 GCA_036404795.1 Nocardioides sp.
GGCGTCGGCGGTCCCGGCCCGGACCGCCACCTCGCCCCCGAGATCGAGGCGGCCGTCGGCCTCGTCTCCTCCGGCGGGCTGCTCACCGTCGTCCAGCACGAGATCGGAGACCTCGCATGACCCCGCACCCCACCGGACCCCGTCCCGTGCGCGCCCCGCGCGGCACCGCGCTGACCGCCCGCTCCTGGCAGACCGAGGCGCCGCTGCGGATGCTGATGAACAACCTCGATCCCGAGAACGCCGAGCGGCCCGACGACCTGGTGGTCTACGGCGGCACGGGACGCGCGGCGCGGTCGTGGGAGGCGTACGACGCGATCGTCGCCTGCCTCACCGACCTCGCCGACGACGAGACGCTGCTCGTGCAGTCGGGCAAGCCGGTCGGCGTGATGCGGACCCATCCCTGGGCGCCGCGCGTGCTGCTCGCCAACTCGAACCTGGTGGGGGACTGGGCCACCTGGGAGGAGTTCCGGCGGCTGGAGGACCTGGGGTTGACGATGTACGGCCAGATGACGGCCGGCTCGTGGATCTACATCGGCACGCAGGGCATCCTCCAGGGCACGCACCTGACCTTCGCCGCGGTCGCCGACCAGCGGTTCGGGGGCACGCTCGCCGGCACGCTGACCGTCACCGCGGGACTCGGCGGCATGGGCGGCGCGCAGCCGCTGGCGGTCACCATGAACGACGGCGTCGTGATCTGCGTGGAGGTCGACGACGCCCGGATCGCCCGGCGCATCGAGCACCGCTACCTCGACGTGCGCGCCGACGACCTCGACCACGCCCTGGCGCTGGCGACCGCGGCGCGCGACGAGCGCCGCCCCCTCTCCGTCGGGCTGCACGGCAACGCCGCCGAGGTGCTGCCGGAGATCGTGCGCCGCGGCGTACGGGTCGACGTCGTCACCGACCAGACCTCCGCGCACGACCCGCTCGCCTACCTGCCCGCCGGCGTGCCGTTCGCCGAGTGGGAGCAGCGACGCACGGACGACCCCGCCGGGTTCGCGGAACAGGCGCGGGCGTCGATGGCGGAGCACGTGCGCGCGATGGTCGCGCTGCAGGACGCGGGTGCCGAGGTGTTCGACTACGGCAACTCGATCCGCGACGAGGCCCGCAAGGGCGGCTTCGAGGAGGCGTTCGCGTTCCCCGGGTTCGTGCCGGCCTACCTCCGGCCACTGTTCTGCGAGGGCATGGGCCCGTTCCGCTGGGCCGCGCTGTCGGGCGACCCGGCCGACATCGCCGCCACCGACCGCGCGATCCTCGAGCTGTTCCCGCGTGACGAGAGGCCCGAGTACGAGCGCCTCCACCGCTGGATCGAGATGGCCGGTGAGCGGGTGCACTTCCAGGGGCTCCCGGCGCGGATCTGCTGGCTGGGGTACGGCGAGCGCGCCCGCGCCGGTGCCCGCTTCAACGAGATGGTCGCCTCGGGCGAGCTCTCGGCGCCCGTCGTGATCGGCCGCGACCATCTCGACTGCGGCTCGGTCGCCTCGCCCTACCGGGAGACCGAGGGCATGCTCGACGGCTCCGACGCCATCGCCGACTGGGCGCTGCTCAACGCGCTCGTGAACACGGCGTCGGGCGCCACGTGGGTGTCGATCCACCACGGCGGCGGCGTCGGCATCGGCCGCTCGATCCACGCCGGGCAGGTCGTCGTCGCCGACGGCACGGAGCTCGCCGCCGAGAAGATCGAACGCGTGCTGACGAACGACCCGGGGATGGGCGTCGTGCGGCACCTCGACGCCGGCTACTCCCGCGCCGCCGACGTCGCCGCCGAGCGCGGCGTCCGCGTGCCGATGGAGCCGGTGCTGCGGGACTGAGCGGCGGGGCCGATGACGGGCCCGGAGGAAGAAAACGCGGACCGGTGGGGGCGCGGTGTCGGGAAAACGCGGACCGGATCCCGGTCGTGGTCGGCGTGTCGCGCCTCCGGGTCCGCGCGTTCTTTTCCGGGTACGGGGGCCGGTCCGCGTTTTCCTTGTCCCGGTGCCCGCCCACCGAGCGTGCCGCTGCTCAGCCGCGCGGCGAGTCCAGCACGAGCGTGATGGGCCCGTCGTTGACGGACTCGACCTGCATGTCGGCGCCGAACACGCCCCGGGCCACGACGGCGCCGAGGCGCTCGAGCTCGGCGCAGACCGCGTCGTACAACGGCTCGCTCACCGGCCCCGGCGCTGCCGCGGACCACGACGGACGGCGCCCCTTGCGGGCATCGCCGTAGAGCGTGAACTGGCTGACGACGAGCACCGGCGCGCCCGCGTCGGAGGCCGAGCGCTCGTCGCGCAGGAGCCGCAGCTCCCAGACCTTGCGGGCGATCCAGGCGACGTCGGCGGGTCCGTCGTCGTGGGTGACACCGAGGTAGACGAGGAGTCCGGGCGCGTCCGTCGCGCCGACGACCTCGCCGGCGACGCGGACACGGGCGGACAGGGTTCGCTGGACGACGGCGCGCACCCGCCCATGATGGCGGGTGCGGCACGATGGCGAGGTGTCCACCTCGTCGACGCCCGTCGCCGACCTCGTCGGGCGGTTGCCGCGGGGCAGCTCGGAGGTCCGCTACGCAGGCGGGCGCTGGGCGGTCACGGTGACCGAGCGCGCCGGGGGGCGCAGCCTCGCCGTGTGGGCCGAGCAGCTGGGCGGGAGGGCGTACGTCAGCGCCAACGTTTACCTGGTGGGCGGCGGCGAGGCGTTCCGTCCGTGCGAGATGCCGGCCGAGCGGGTGCTCGACTTCCTGCACGGGTGGGAACCGGCCTGAGCGGGCACCCGCCCGTCGGGCCCCCACGCGTCGGGCGCGGGACCGTCACACGTCGGGTCGGGGCGGCGGCGTGGTGTCGGTGGGTGCCGCCGCCCGGGCCCGGGTGAGCGCTGCCGACCACTCGCTGCGCACCGAGTTGTTGTCCTGCGCGGTGCGGAGGCTCGTCTGGTAGCTGTTCCACGACGGCTGCTGGCCCAGCCGGCACTGGGCCGGCGTGCCGCCGCCGTCGAGACAGAGCTCGCCCTCCCGGGACACGGCCTCCCCGGTGGTGACGGCCGATCGCGCGGCGGCGGTGAGGGCGACGACCGCCTGGTGCACGGTGCGCATCGAGCCGGGCGCGGTCGTGCCGCTCGTCTGCTGGGCGAGGCTGACGAACTGGCTGCGCAGTCGGAACAGGGTCGATCCGACCGACGAGCTCGGCGGGTCGTTCGCGGAGAGCCGCGGAGCCTGGTTCATGAGGGCGTCGTAGGAGCTGAAGATCCCGTCCATCGTCGCCGCGTAGGCCGACAGCCCCGCCGCGGCCTCCGTCGCCTCCTCCAGCGTGGCGACCTGGGCCTCCCACGCCGCGATCGTGGTGCGCGCGGCGGCGACCAGCGTGTCGACGTGGGCGTAGGCGGCCTGCGCCGCGACGCCGAGCTGGTCGTCGCTGAGGTCGGCCGCCGACGACAGGTCGCCGCTCACGTCGGTCCAGAGGCCGAGGTTCTCGCCGTCGAGCGTCGTCAGCCGGCCGATCGGGTCGAGGAGGGCGAGCAGCCGGTCGAGCACGACCGCGGTCTCCGAGTCGTCGTCGAACCCGGCCCGCGCCGCCCGGGCGTAGACCGCCAGCGCCACCGCGTCCTCCGCCGCGTCGCCGATCTGCGCCGTGCGCGTCGACAGCTCGAGCCGGCCCGCGATCTCCGTCAGGTCCTCGGTCGTCGCCCGGATCGCGGCGCTGCCGACGAGGCCGGTCAGGTGCTGGACGGCCGAGGTCGCCGGCACGGCGGCGGGTCGCGCCGCGGTGAGCACGAGCCCGTACGGCGCGTCTCCCTCCTCGGTCGTGGGGGCCTCGTCGGTCGGGGCCAGCTCGAGGGTCGCCTCCGCCTGGGCGAGCAGGTCCGCGGCGCCGCGGAGGACGGTGGCGAGCTCCCCGAACGTCGCGAGCGTCGCCGTGTCGAGCGTCGAGAACGCGGCGACCGCGGCGATGAAGTCCCGCTGTCGCGACACCACGTCGAGCTGCGGCTGCGTGGGCGCCGGGCTGAGCGTCGCCGCCTGCGCGACGAGCGCCTCCGACTCCGGCCGTGCGGCGGCCGCGACCTCGACGGCGTCCGGCAGTCCCGCGAGGTCGGCCGTCTCGGTGACGGCGGTGGCGACCTCGTCGTACAGCCCCTGGCTGCTCGCCAGCAGCGCATCCACGTCGTTCGCCGTCGGCTCCGCGCTGGGCTCCTGCGACGTCGGCGGGTCGGCGGCGGGCTCGTCGTCGTCACCGCGGAGCGCGGAGATGCCGCCGACCGCGGCGAGGAGCGTGATCACCGCGGCGACGATCGCGGGCACCAGCCACGGTCGTCGCGCCCCCTCCTCCGCGTCGGGCGACTCCGGTCGGTCGGGGTCGGTCGCGTCGTCCGCGCCCGTCGCCTCCGCGTTCTCCGAGCGCGCCGCCGCGAGCAGCTCGCTCAGCGCATTGCTGCGGTCGGCGGACGTGGGCTCGTTCGGGGCGTTCGGGGCGTTCGGGGCGATCGGGGCGTTCGGGGCCTGGACGAGGGTCGCGTCGTCGGGGTTCTCGTCGGGGGTCTCGTCGGGGGTCTCGTCGTCGGTGTCGGAGACTGCTGGGGCGGGCGTCGCGTAGAGGTCCGGTGCGCCGAGGAGCGCGACGGGCTCGTCGGCGGGGTCGTCGGCAGGGTCGGGCTGCGTGACCGCGAACTGTGCGGCTGCGACGTCGGCGGTGGGCTCGGAGGTGTCGTCGGCGCACAGTTCGTCGTCGGCGTCGTCGGCCGGGGCGTCGTCGGCGGGCTCGTCGGTGGGCTCGGGCTGTGTGGTCGCGAACTGTGCGGTTGCGACGTCGGCGGTGAGCTCGGAGGTGTCGTCGGCGCACAGTTCGGCGTCCGGCGCCAGGGCCTGAGCGTCGTCGCTGCTGTCGGCCGGGGATTTGTTGGCGGCTCGTCGCCATGCAAGCCGATCGGCCAGCGTCGGGGCCGTCGTTGGGGCCGTCGTCTGGACAGTCGGCCGGGGCTCCGGCTCCCCGGTCGGCTCCCCGATCGACTCGACGGTCGGCCCGTCGGCCGAAGCGTCCATGGGGTTCGCCGTGGGAGGGGGCGGGACGGCGGGGACGGCGCCCGCCGTGCCGCCGGTCGTACGCGGGGCCCGCGCGGCCAGTCGTTCCGCCAACGTCCGGGGACGGCGCGCCGGCGCCGGTGGCTGCGCGGGTTCCTCGGCGGTCGGCTCCTCGTCGCCGGGCTCCTCCGTCACAGGCTCCTCGGACGGGGTCGTGTCGTCGGCCACGTCGTTGGCCAGGTCCTCGCCCGGATCTTCGTCACGGTCCTCGGGGTGGTCCTCGGGTCGGAGGATCGGGAAGGCGCCGGTGGCGATCCGTACCGCCGTCGCCAGCGGACTCGCCTCCTCACGGGACAGCGCGGCCTCGTGCGCCTCGGCCTCTCCCGGCTCATCCGCGTCGGCCGCCGGGTCGGCATCGGTGAACTGGTCGCTCACGACACTGTTTTCGGCCTCGGAGCTGTGGTTGGTGACCAGTTCGTCCTGCGTCTCGGTCCCGCCCGGCCCGCCCGGCTCGCCCGGCTCGGGCTCGGGGTCGGGGTCGGGGTCGGTGAACTGGTCGCTGACGACACTGTTTTCGGCGTCCGAGCTGTCGTTCGTGACCAGTTCGTCGCGCGCGTCGGCCTCGCGCGCGTCGCCCGGCCGCTCCGGCACGTCCGGCACCGGCTCGGGATCGCGGCCGGCGTCGCGGAACAGGTCGAACAGGGCGCGCTGCAGGTCGTGTCCGGACTGCGACCCCGGGCCGTCGGGCGGGTTAGTGGGCATGCCTCTTTCTCCGGGCCGGCAGGTGGGAGGGGAGGGTGCCGGCCTCACCTGGCAGAACGATCGGACCGCGCAGGTGTGACGAGGTTACGACGACCGGCTCCCGGCCGCACCCGGCTCCGCGCAAGCGGGCCCGGGAAATGCAGCGGCCCGGTGCGACCGGAGGGGGCGCACCGGGCCGCTGCCAGGAGGGGTGGCGCCCAGGTCAGTCGAGCGCGGTGATCGCGTCGTGGATGGCCAGCGTGCGTTGGGCCGACTCCACGTGCAGGTTCTCCACCATCTTGCCGTTGTAGGTGACGACGCCCGTCCCGCGGCCCTCCTCCCAGGCGGTGAGGATCCCGCGGGCGTCCTCGACGGCCTGCGCGCTCGGCGCGAAGGTCTCGTTGGCGCCGGCGACCTGGCCGGGGTGCACGAGGGTCTTGCCGTCGAAGCCCATCTGCGCACCCTGGGTGGCCTCGGCGAGGAAGCCGTCGACGTCCTTCACGTCGTTGTAGACGCCGTCGAGGATCGCGATGCCGGCGGCGCGGGCGGCGAGCACCGACCAGGACAGCGACGTGAGGATCGGGGCGCGGCCGGGCACGTGCTCGGCGTACAGCTCCTTCACCAGGTCGTTCGTGCCCATCACGAGCACGGCGAGGCGCTCGTCGGCGGCCGCGAGCTCGCGCACGTTGAAGATCGCCTCGGGCGTCTCGACCATCGCCCACAGCCGCGTGTGGTCGGGCGCGCCGGCCTTCTCGATGGCGGCGACGAGCTGCTTGACCTCCTCGGCGCTGTTGACCTTCGGCACCACGATGCCGGCCGGGCCGGCCTGCGCGGCGGCGGCGATGTCGTCGTCGTGCCAGGTCGTGCCGAGCCCGTTGACGCGGATGGTGAGGGTGCGGCGGCCGTACTCGCCCGACGTCACCGCCGCGACCGCCGCCTCGCGGGCGGCGGGCTTCGCGTCGGGCGCGACGGCGTCCTCGAGGTCGAGGATGACGCCGTCGATCGGCAGCGTCTTCGCCTTCTCCAGTGCCTTCGCGTTGGAGGACGGCATGTAGAGCACCGAGCGCAGCGGGGTGAAGGTCGTGTCGGTCATGTCAGGCTCCCGGGGAGTCGGTGGCGGCGTCGAGCGCGTCGTACTGCTTCTTCAGCTCGGGGTCGATCGCCGCGAGCTGCTCGGCGAGCTCGACCATCACGAGGCACTGCTTGAGCGACGCGTCGTCCTCCATCTTGCCGTCGAGCATGACGGCGCCGGTGCCGTCGCCCATGGCGGCCACGACGCGGCGGGCGTGCCGGATGTCCTCGACGCTGGGGGAGAACACCCGGTTCGCGATGGCGATCTGCTTGGGGTGCAGCGACCAGGTGCCGACGCAGCCGAGCAGGAAGGCGTTGCGGAACTGGTCCTCGCAGGCGACGACGTCGGTGATGTCGCCGAACGGCCCGTAGTAGGGGTAGATCCCGTGCGCCGCGCACGCGTCGACCATGCGGGCGACGGTGTAGTGCCAGAGGTCCTGCTGGTACGTCGCGCGCCGGGCGTCGATCTGCGCGGTGCCGTCGTCGCCGGTCGGGGGGTCCTGGCGCACGAGGTAGCCCGGGTGCCCGCCGCCCACGCGGGTGGTCTTCATGCGCCGGTCGGCGGCGAGGTCGGCCGGGCCGAGCGAGAGGCCCTGCATGCGGGGGGACGCGCCGCAGATCTCCTCGACGTTCGCCACGCCGCGGGCGGTCTCGAGGATGGCGTGCACGAGGATCGGACGCTCCAGCCCGGCCTTCGCCTCGAGCTGCGCGAGGAGCCGGTCGACGTAGTGGATGTCCTCCGCGCCCTGCACCTTCGGCACCATGATCACGTCGAGCTTGTCGCCGATCGCGGGCACGAGCGTGGTGAGGTCGTCGAGCACCCAGGGGCTGTCGAGGGAGTTGATCCGCGTCCACAACTGGGTCGGGCCGAAGTCGGTGGCGCGGGCGATCGAGACCAGGCCCTCACGCGCGGCGACCTTGTTGTCGGCCTTGACCGCGTCCTCGAGGTTGCCGAGCAGCACGTCGACGGTGCCGACCATGTCGGGCACCTTCGCGGCCATCTTGGGGTTGCTCGGGTCGAAGAAGTGGATGGCCCGGCTCGGGCGGGCGGGCACCTCGCGGACCGGGGCCGGGGCACCCACCGCGAGCGGGGCGAAGAAGTCCTTGGCGCTGCGCATGGACACGGAACGTAGCAGCGGCCACCGACGCTCCGCGCCGCCCGGACGGTCAGGAGATCAGCGTCCGCGGCGACCGACGTAGGCGACCATCCGCGCGAACAGCGCCTCGGCCGCGGCCCACTCGGCGTCGGCCCGCGGATCGGGGCGTACGGCGCGGAGCAGCGCCCCCTCGCTGGCGAGGGTCGCGGACTCCCCGGCCGCGGTGGCGCACACGAGAGCGGCGGTCGCGACGTCGGCGGGCCGCAGCGACCAGACGGCCTCGAACTCCCGGTCGGGATCGGGCACGTCGGCCTGTCCGGGGATCTCCCAGGCCGACAGGGCGATGCAGAGGTCCTCGGCGTCGCACACGACGGCCCACTCGCTGCGGAGGGGCGAGACCTCGGGGAGCTCGACGCGGCGCACGGTGCCCGCCTCGGCCGGCGGGTCCGAGTCGGGGAAGTCGGCGAACACGATGGTGGTGGCGGCGCGGCGCGCCAGGTCGGTCCACCGCGCCTCGGCGGCCGCGTAGAACGGCGCGCGCTGGAACGCGCCGTACAGGTGGGGACGGCGCGCCCGCGCCATGAACTCGTCCTCGATCGCCCACGACATCCCGAGGAGCGTGCGCTTGCTGAGCCGGTGCACCGGCAGTGCCCCGTTGACGTTGCGGAGCTCGGTGAAGACGGACGCGCTCGGCGGGCTCGCGGCGAGCTGCACCCGGGAGATCGACCGGTCGAGCCGCAGGCCCGCCCGGCGGTGCACGAGCACCTGGCGGACCTGCTCGACGTCGGTCGCGTCGTATCGTCGGTGACCGCTCGGCAGCCGCCGCGCCACGGGGAAGCCGTGTCGCTGCTCCCACATCCGCAGCGTCGGCACGCTCACGCCGGTCGCCTCGGCGAGGTCGCCGATGGAGAGGTCGCCGACGGACGAGGTGCCCGCGTCGGCGCTCCGGTCCTGAACCATGGGTGGAACGCTACAACCTCAACAAGATGTTCGCTGAGTTTGTTGAGATTTTGTCGCGCGTGGTGGAGGCTGTGCGGCATGGGTGATCACCGGTGCGTCGGCCACGTCGGCGGCCTCTTCCTCGAGGTGGCCGGCCAGGACGGTGGCGTGCCCGCCGTGCTCGTCCGCGAGCAGGGTGATCTCGTGCTGCGGCTCGACGACCCGTCGGTGTTCGCCCGCCTCCGGCCGGCCCGCGAGGTGCGGGAGGCCTCGGCGCGGATGGCGGAGCGCGGGGTGCGGGTGCGGGTCGAGTGCCGTGGTCGCGCCGTGCTGACGCTCGGTGTCGAGCGCTCGCCGTGGTGGCAGCGCTCGATCTCGGGAGCGGCCCACGTGCGGGTCGACGCGTGGCCGGGAGCGGTACGGCGCCGTGCCGCCCGCGACCGCCGCCGCGACGAACGGGCGGAGCGGGTCCGCGGGGCCGAGGCCGGCGCTCTCGACCTGCTGACGCCATCCCCGCGAACGGTCTGACCTGCGGCGACGTCGCGCCCGTGCGGGGCTTCGATCGCCTTGCACAGACGTTGCACCGGTTTCGGGGGAAAACTGAGACGCCCGCCTCGCCGGCGAGGCATACTTCTTCTCGAACCGCGGTGGTGACCCGAGACGCCACCGCGGTTCTCCCATTTCCGCCGGTGCCCTCCCGCACGCGTGACGGGCCGGTGCCCTCGGTGAGCGCGGCTCCCGAGGTCGTTCCCATGTTCCGTTCCCGTGACCAGGTCGAGCTGATGCAGCTCTCGTTCCCCGGATGCAGCGCCGAGCAGGTCGCCGGCGTCGTCCGCACCCTCGGCGGCGTGGGCCGCGTCGGCACCGACGCGAAGGGTCGCGGTGCGTTCTTCACCGTCGGCGAGGTGAGCGGCCGGCACGACGTCGAGACCGCCCGGGCGCGGTGGCAGCTCGTGCGGGTCGGGCGTGACGGCTACGCGTTCGACCTCGCCGTACCGGAGCTCGCCGACCACCTCGGCCTGGCGGCCTCCGACGTCGCCTTCCAGCGGTTCGAGGTCGAGGCCGACGACACGCTCGCCGAGGGGTGGCGCGCGGTGCTGGTGCTGCCGGCGCACGAGCGCGAGTACCGGCCCGTCGGCAAGGAGGTGGCCGGCTCCCACATGGAGGTGCGCGAGGCGCACGGGTGGCACCTGGTGACCTGGTCGCCGGCGCCCGGGACGCCCCGTCCCTCCGAGGACCTCGTGCTCGAGGAGCTGATCGTCCGCACCAGGCTGGGTGGTCCCGATCGCGGGATCCTCCTGCTGGCCGACGCCGGCCACACGACGGTCCTCGACGTCGCCGCGGGGGACGTCGAGGGTGACCGGCACTGGCCCGCCGACCTCTGGCCCATGGTCCACGCCGACGACCTCGACGACATCGAGCCGGCGCGCGAGCTCGTCGCCGACATCGTGGCCGGGCTCATCCCCCAGCACGCGGACGAGCTGTTCACGACGTGGGGCCCCGATCCGGTACGCCGCCGGGCCGCCTTCCGCGGGCACCCCGTCGACCTGCCCGAGGTCGTGGCCGCGCTCGGCCTGCCGCCGGAGACGCTGGAGGTGCTCGCGGGGACCTCCGACCTGCCCGTGGAGCGCCACGAGGCGACGGACCTCCGCGGCGCGATGCGCGAGGCCCGGGGCACGATGCTCGACGAGACGGCCGCGTCCCGCTTCTTCTCCGTCGAGCTGCTCTCGAACCTCTCCGGCATCGTCATCGCGGTCGTGGTGCTCCTGCTCGGGCGCGACACGGTCCCGACGTGGATGTGGTGGGCCGGGATCGGCATCGGTGTCGTCAGCGCGGTTGCGTTCGCCACGCAGGTCGCGGCGTGGCGGCGGCGATCGCAGGTCGAGGGCCGACCCGCCCGAGCGTCCGATCGGTGAGGGGCTAGCGTGCCCCGGGTGAGCACCGCCGACGCCGTCTCGCCCGACTCCGACCGCCCCTGGGCCACGCCCGGAGCGTGGCCGGTGGCCCCGGGCGTGCACCGCATTCCCCTCCCGCTGCCCAACGACGGCCTGCGAGCCGTCAACGTCTACGCCATCGAGACGGCCGATGCGGACGGCACGTCGCTCACCCTCGTCGACGGCGGTTGGGCGATCACGGAGGCCGACGAGGCGCTCGAGGCCGCGCTCGCCTCGATCGGTGCCGGCGTCGGCGACATCCGCCGCTTCCTCGTCACCCACGTCCACCGCGACCACTACACCCAGGCCGTCGCCCTGCGGCGCGTCACCGGCGCGGAGGTCGCGCTGGGGCGGGGCGAGGAGCCGTCGCTGCGGCTGGCGGCCGAGGGCGGCGCCGTACGGCGCGTGATGGCCGCCCACCTCGCCGACGCCGGGGCGGTCGAGGCGGCCCAGGGGTGGCTCGACGCGCCCCCGGACCCGGATGCGAACCCGGGGATCTGGGAGCTGCCCGACACGTGGATCGACGGCGACGTGCCGCTCGTGGTGGGTTCCCGCCGACTCGACGCCGTGCACACGCCGGGCCACACCGCCGGCCACTACGTGTTCGCGGACACCGCGGCGACGCTGCTGTTCGCGGGCGACCACGTGCTGCCCACCATCACCCCCTCGATCGGCTTCGAGCCCGACACCCGGCTCGGCGCGCTGACCGACTTCCTCGCCTCCCTCGCCAAGGTGCGCGCCCTGCCCGACCTGCGGCTCCTCCCCGCCCACGGCCCGGTGACCGGCTCGTCCCACGCCCGCGTCGACGAGCTGCTCGGCCACCACGAGACGCGCCTCGCCCAGAGCCTCGCGCCGCTCGAGGCGGGCGGTGCGGGCAGCACGGCCGAGGACGTCGCCCGCCACCTCACGTGGACGCGCCGCGAGCACGCCTGGACGTCGCTCGACCAGTTCAACGCCGCTCTCGCCGTCATGGAGACGCGGGCGCACCTCGAAGTTCTCGTCGCCCGCGGCGAGGCCGTCGTCGAGCGCGACGGCGGGTTCGTCGACGCGATCGGCGCCGCCGCGGGCTCGCTGCCCGGCAGCGACCCGCTGAGCGGCGTGCCGGCGCGGTACCGCCGCGCCTGACCGTCGAGTTGCGGGTTGCGTAGCGTTCGCTGCGCCGAGTTGCGGGATGCGTCGGGTGGGGCGCGTCGAGTTGGCACGTACGCCGCGTTTTCGGGCGTCGAGTTGGCACATACGCTCCGTCTCGCGCGTCGAGTTGGCACATACGCTCCGTCTCGCGCGCCGAGTGGGCAGGTACGTCGCGGGCGAGGCGAGATCGGGGCCTGACCCCGGTTCTTGGACACGCTGAATCCAGCACCTGGTGCTGGGGAAGCGAGATGATCCGAGAACTATGGCCAGGAAGAACTACTCCGAGGAGTTCCGTCGCCAGGCCGTCGACTTGTACGAGTCCACCCCGGGCGCCACGGTCCGCGGCA
>DASWYU010000277.1:0-3008 GCA_036404795.1 Nocardioides sp.
CTCGTCGTGCGCGACGGCCGCATCGTCGCCGCCGCGCTCGTCGGGGACCTGACGCGCGTGGGGCTGCTGACGCAGTACGTCGAGCGCGGCACCGTGCTCGGCCCCCACGAGCCCGGCGACCTGCTGCTCCCCGAGCAGCGCACCGCCGCGGGCGGCCCCGCCGAGCTGCCCGACACCGCCGAGGTCTGCGCCTGCGCGGGCGTCCCCGCGGGCGCGATCCGCGCCTGCGGGTCCCTCGACGAGGTGCGGGACACCACCCGCGCCACCACCGGTTGCGGCGGCTGCTCCGACGCCGTCCGCGCCCTCCTCGCCACCCGCACACCCGCACTCACCGGAGGAACGAGATGAGCCCCACCACCGACGGCCGCCGGCCCCGCATCGTCGTGGTCGGCCACGGCATGGTCGGCCACCGGTTCGTGGCCGCCGCCGTCGAGCGCGGCCTCACAGCGACCCACGACGTCGTGGTGCTCGGCGAGGAGCCGCGCGCGGCCTACGACCGCGTCGCCCTCACGTCGTTCTTCGAGGTCGGCGCGGAGGCGCTGTCGTTCCTCCCGAGCGGGGCGTACGACGACCCTCGCGTCACGCTCCGCCTCACCACCGCGGTGGTCGGGATCGACCGGGCCGCCCGCACGGTGGCGACCGCGGAGGGCGAGGCGATCGCCTACGACGAGCTCGTGCTCGCGACCGGCGCCGCCCCGTTCGTGCCCCCGATCCCCGGCAAGGACCTCGAGGGCTGCTTCGTCTACCGCACCATCGAGGACCTCGAGGCGATCCGCGCCGCGGCGGCCCCGCACGCGGACGGCACCCCCCGCCGCGGCGTGGTCATCGGCGGCGGCCTGCTCGGCCTCGAGGCCGCCAACGCCCTGCACCAGCTCGGCGTCGACACCCACGTCGTCGAGATGGCGCCCCGGCTCATGCCCGTGCAGCTCGACGAGACCGGCGGCGCGACCCTGGTGCGCCACATCGAGAAGCTGGGGCTGACGGTGCACTGCGGCGTCGCCTCGACCGAGGTGCTCGACGACGGAACGGGCCGGGTCGCCGGGCTCGGTCTGCGCGACGCCGACCCGATCGCGGCCGACCTCGTCGTCTTCTCGGCCGGCATCCGACCCCGCGACGCGCTCGCCCGCGACGCCGCGCTCGAGGTCGCCCCCCGCGGCGGTGTGCTCGTCGACGAGCGCCTGCGCTCGCTGAGCGACGAGCACGTCTGGGCGATCGGCGAGTGCGCCGCCCCGGCGGGCGTCATGTACGGCCTCGTCGCCCCCGGTTACGCGATGGCCGAGATCGTCGTCGACACCCTGCTCGGCGGCACGGCCGGTGCGTTCACCGGCGCCGACCTGTCCACGAAGCTCAAGCTGCTCGGCGTCGACGTGGCCTCGTTCGGCGACGCGTTCGCGACCGCTCCCGACGCCCTCGAGCTGGTCTTCTCCGACGCCGTCGCGGGGCTCTACAAGAAGCTGGTGGTCGGCCCGGCGCCGGACGCCCCCGACTCCTGGGTGCTGCTCGGCGGCATCCTCGTGGGCGACGCGTCGGCGTACGGGCTCCTGCGCCCCATGGTCGCCAGCGGCATGCTGCTGCCCGACAACCCCGAGGAGCTGATCCTCCCGGAGGCCCGCGGCGCGCTGCGGATCGGTCTGCCCGACGAGGCCGTCGTCTGCTCCTGCAACAACGTGAGCAAGCGCGACCTGCTCGACGCGGTGGACGTCGACGGGGAGCACCACTGCGAGGACCTCGCGTCGGTCAAGGCCTGCACGAGCGCCGGCACCACCTGCGGCTCCTGCGTGCCGACGGTCAAGGGCGTCATCGAGGACTACTTCGCCTCGGTCGGCAGAGCCGTCGACCGGAGCCTGTGCGAGCACTTCGCGCTCACCCGGCAGGAGCTCTTCGACGTCGTCGCGGTGCACGGCCACCGCTCCTTCACCGAGGTCGTCGAGGCCCACGGCACCGGCCGGGGCTGCGACATCTGCCGCCCGACGATCGCCTCGATCCTGGCCAGCCAGTTCAACGGCCACGTGCTCGAGGGAGAGACCGGAGCGCTGCAGGACACCAACGACGCCTACCTCGCGAACATCCAGAAGAACGGCACCTACTCGGTCGTGCCGCGCATCCCCGGCGGCGAGATCACCCCCGAGAAGCTCATCGTGATCGGCGAGGTGGCCCGCGACTTCGGGCTCTACACGAAGATCACCGGCGGCCAGCGGATCGACCTCTTCGGCGCCCGCATGGAGGAGCTGCCGGCGATCTGGACGCGGCTCGTCGACGCGGGCTTCGAGTCGGGGCACGCCTACGGCAAGTCGCTGCGCACCGTGAAGTCGTGCGTCGGCTCGACCTGGTGCCGCTACGGCGTGCAGGACTCGGTGCAGCTCGCCATCGACCTCGAGCTCCGCTACCGGGGCCTCCGCAGTCCCCACAAGCTCAAGGGCGGGGTCTCGGGCTGCGCCCGCGAGTGCGCGGAGGCGCGCGGCAAGGACTTCGGCGTGATCGCCACCGAGAAGGGCTGGAACCTGTACGTCGCGGGCAACGGCGGCGCCACCCCCCGCCACGCCGAGCTGCTCGTGGGCGACGTCGACACCGCGACGCTGGTGCGCTACCTCGACCGGTTCCTCATGTACTACATCCGCACCGCCGACCGCCTCCAGCGCACCGCGCCCTGGGTGGACAGCCTGGAGGGCGGGCTGGAGCGGGTCCGCGAGGTCGTGGTCGACGACGTGCTCGGCCTCGGCACGGAGCTGGAGGCCGCGATGGAGCGGCACGTGGCGACGTACGTCGACGAGTGGCGCGCCACGATCGAGGACCCCGACAAGCTGGCCCGCTTCGTCTCCTTCGTCAACGCCCCCGGCACCCCGGACCCCCACATCACCTTCCGCGAGGAGCGCGACCAGGCGGTGCCCGGCGACTCCGACGGCCCGGTCTCGCTGGGCGCGAGCATCCCGGTCGGGGCGCCGCAGTGACCGCCGTACCGCAGAGCAGGGTCGTGACCGTGGTCTGCCGGCTCACCGACATCGAGGTGG
>DASWYU010000278.1:0-8245 GCA_036404795.1 Nocardioides sp.
GACGCGGCCCTCGCCCGGATCGTCCCGGGGATCCCGCTGCCGGTGGCCGTGCCGTCGGTACGCCGCCTCCCCGCCCCCGCCGCCCCGGACGGGCCGGTCGTGCGGACGGGGGCGGCTCCGCGCCGTACGCGGGGTCCACCCGCCCTCCCCGCCCCCGTCCTCGCGGTCTGAGCGTCCCTGGCAGCAGGTGACGCGGGCCGTCACCCGCGCGCCCTCCCGGGCGCGCCCACCCCAGGAGAACCATGAACCTGCACCGCACCCTGCGCCCGCGCACCGCCCTCGTCGGCGGGATCGCCGCGCTCGCGCTCGCCCTGTCGGCCTGCGGCTCGGACAACGACGCCGACGCCTCCGACGACTCCTCCTCCGACGCGTCGAGCTCGAGCAGCGCGGACGCCGGCGAGGTCTCCCTGACCGTCACCGACCCGTGGGTGAAGGCGACCACCGAGTCGATGACCGCCGCCTTCGGCACGATCGTCAACGACTCCGACACGGACGTCACCGTCGTCGCGGCGTCCTCCGACGTCGCGAACCTCGTCGAGCTCCACGAGGTCGTCACCGCCGACGGCGGCGGCATGGTCATGCAGCCCAAGGAGGGCGGCTTCACCGTGCCCGCGAACGGCACGCACGAGCTGAACGCCGGCGGCGACCACATCATGCTGATGGAGCTGACGGGCCCGCTCGAGGCCGGCCAGGACGTCGTCATCACGCTCGAGCTCTCCGACGGCTCGACGCAGGAGATCACCGCCGTCGTGAAGCCGTTCACGGGCGCCGACGAGGAGTACGCCGGCGGCGAGGGCGGCATGGACATGGGCGACATGGACCACGGCGACCACGGCGACCACTCGGAGCACGACGACCAGTGACGGGTCTCAACCGACGCAACCTGCTCGCCTCCGGCGCCGCCGCCCTCGGCGGCGCCGGGGTCGGGTGGGGCACGCGGGGGCTCCGCGACGACGGTGGTCCGGCGACGGCGGCGAGCCCGGACGCCGCGGCGGAGCAGGTCACCGGCGGCGACACCGTCGACTTCCACGGCGTGCACCAGGCCGGGGTCGACACCGCCGCGCAGGCCCACCTCAGCCTCGTCGGCCTCGACCTGCTCGAGGGTGGCGGCACCGAGGAGCTGGGCCGCATGATGCGGCTGCTCAGCGACGACGCCTCGCGCTTCACCTCCGGCGCGGGGGCGCTCGCCGACACGGAGCCGGAGCTCGCGACGAGCCCGGCACGGCTGACGGTGACGTTCGGGTTCGGTCCGCGGGTGCTGCGCATGCTGCGCCCGGCCTACGACCCGGGGCTCGAGGAGCTGCCCGCGTTCCCGCTCGACCAGCTCGACCCCGCCTGGGGCCAGACGGACGTGGTGTTGCAGATCTGCACCGACGACCCGCTGACCCTCAGCCACGTGCGGCGCATGCTCCTCAAGGACGCGGCGCCGTTCACCACGACCCGGTGGGTGCAGGACGGCTTCCGCCGGGCCCGCGGCACCGAGGCCGCCGGCACGACGATGCGGAACCTCATGGGGCAGGTCGACGGCACGGTGAACCTGCCGGCCGTCGACCACGCGCGCCTGCTCTGGAGCGCGGGCAAGGCGTCCGGGTTCGACGGGGGCACGTTCCTCGTCGTCCGCCGCATCGAGATGGACATGGTCGACTGGGACCGCACCGACCGGGTGGCGCGGGAGTTCTCCGTCGGCCGTCGCCTCGCCGACGGGGCACCGCTGACGGGCTCGGCGGAGCACGACGAGCCCGACTTCGAGGCTGTCGACGGCGTCGGGTTCCCCGTCATCGACCCGGCGAGCCACGTCGCACGGATGCGCAGCGTCAACACGGACGAGCGGTTCCTCCGGCGGGCCTACAACTACACGACGCCCGACGGCGGCGCGGGGCTCGTGTTCCTCGCCTTCGCGGCCGACGTGCCGACGCAGTTCGTGCCCGTCCAGCAGCGCATGGACGAGCTCGACCTGCTCAACGAGTGGGTGACGACGATCGGCTCGGCGGTCTACGCCGTGCCCCCGGCCTGCGTGGAGGGCGACTTCGTCGGCCGCGAGATGCTGGGACTGCCGTCGCCGACCGCCGATCGAGGAGACGCATGATCCGCCGTACCGCCGCCCTGCTCGGCGCCCTCACCGCCGTGCTGGCACCGCTCGTGCTGGCACCGCTCGTTCTGGCCGTGGCGCTGGCGGCTCCCGCGCAGGCCCACGCCTCGCTCGTGTCGTCCTCCCCGGAGGGCGGCGCGAGCGTCGCGACCGTGCCCGCCGAGGTGTCGCTGACGTTCAGCCAGGAGGTGCGGGCGCCGGCGTACGTCGTGCTCACCAGTCCCAGCGGCGACCTCGCCGACGGCGACCCGGTGATCGACGGCGACACGGTCACCCAGGCCGTCACGCCCGGTCCGGCGGGCTCCTACAGCCTCACGTTCCGTGTCGTCTCCGCGGACGGGCACCCGATCACGGGCGAGGTCACCTTCGAGGTCACCGAGGGCGACGGGTCGACGCCCGACAGCTCCGCAGCGGCGGACGACCCGGACGTCGCGGGGGCTGGCACGTCGGACCCCGGCACGGAGGAGTCCGACGCAGCGGCGACCGCTCCGGAGGAGGGCTGGTGGACCCGCCACGGCGACCACGTGCTCATCTTCGGCGGGCTGGTGGTCGTCGCGGGCGGCCTGCTCGTCGTCGCGATGCGGAGGCCCGCCTGATGAGTGCCACCGACCCCACGACCACGGAGGACCGGCCCGCCCCGCCCACCGAGGAGGAGCGTCGCCGGCTCGGCGAGCAGCGCCGCCGCCTCGGGGTCGGGCTCGTCGGGCTCGCCGTCGCGGGGCTCGCCGCGATGTGGCTGCTCCTCGAGCTCGCCGGCGGGGCGCCGCAGCCGCCGCCGACCGGGATCCCCGACCCCGGTGCGCTGACGGGGTGGGCGATCCCGGTGCTCGAGCTCGTCACCCACGCCGCCGCGATCCTGGTGGTGGCGTGCCTCGTCGTACCGGTGCTCGTCGTGCGCCGCCTCGCCGACGACCTCGGGCGCGCCAGCCACCGGGCGGTGCGCACGGCGACGTGGGGTGCGCTCGTCTGGTTCGTCGCTGCGCTCGCGCAGAGCGTCTTCACGGTGTCCGACCTGTTCGCGCAGCCCGTCGGCGACCTCGAGTGGCGCGCCGTGCAGACCTACTTCACCGACGTCAGCCAGGGTCAGGCCGCGACCACGCAGCTCGTGCTCGTCGCCGTCGTCGGCGTCATGACCCGCTGGGTGGCGACGGCCCGCGAGAGCACGGGCCTCCTCCTCGTCAGCCTCGTGGCCCTCGTGCCGCCGGTGCTCACGGGCCACTCCGCCAGCTCGGGCTCCCACGACCTCGCGATCGTCAGCATGGTCGTGCACGTGCTCGCCGCGGTCCTCTGGATCGGCGGCGTCGTGGCGCTGTGGTGGCACCTCGCCGACGCGCCCCGCTCCCGGGCCCGCGCGGCCCGCCGGTTCGCCGGCGTCGCCGCCTGGGCCTTCGCGGCGACCGCGCTCTCCGGCATCCTCAACGCCTGGGTGCGCGTGGGCGGGATCGGCGGGTTCCTCGACAGCGGGTACGGGCGCGGCGCCCTCACCAAGATCGCGGTGCTCGTCGTGCTCGGCCTCGTCGCGTGGACCCTCCGCACCCGGGCCGTCGCCGGCCTCGAGTCGGGTGGGGCGAAGCCGCGCCGTACCTTCCTGCTCCTCACCGCCACCGAGATCGGCTGGATGGCCGTCGCGGTCGGCCTGGGCGTCGCGCTGTCGCGCACCCCGCCGCCGGTGGAGGAGACCTACACGTCGGGCGCCGAGGCGCTCCTCGGCGCGCCCATGCCCCCCGCGCCCACGGTCGAGCGACTGCTCGTCGGGTTCAACCCGTCGGGCGTCGGGTTGCTGGTGGTCGTGGGCGGGCTCGCGGCGTACGTCGCGGGAGTCGTCACCCTCCGCCGCCGCGGTGACCGGTGGCCGGTGCTCCGCACGGTGGCGTACGTCGCGGGCCTCGCCATCGTCGCCTACGCGACCCTCGGCGGGCTCGGCGTCTACAGCCACGTCATGTTCAGCGCCCACATGGTCAGCCACATGCTGCTCTCGATGGTCGCGCCGATCCTGCTCGTCGCCGGCGCCCCGATCACGCTCGCGCTCAACGCGCTGCCCGGCAGCGACGTCCGCGGCGGGCAGGGGCCGCGGCAGATCCTCGCCTCCGCGCTGCAGAGCCGCCCCGCGGCAGTGCTCTCGCACCCGATCGTGACGGCGGCGCTGTTCGTCGGCAGCCTCTACGGCGTCTACTTCACCGGGCTGTTCGGGTTCCTGATGGAGAACCACCTCGGGCACGCGTGGATGGAGCTGCACTTCCTCGTCACGGGCTACCTGTTCTACGAGTCGCTCGTGGGGATCGCCCCGGTGCCGCACCGGCTGCCCTACCTGGCGCGGCTCGGGATGCTCGTCGTCGTGGCGCCGTTCCACGCGTTCTTCTCGATCGCGCTCATGTCGAGCGCGACGCCCGTGGGCGAGGGGTTCTACGCCGCCCTCGACCGGCCGTTCGCGACCGACCTGCTCGCCGACCAGAACCTCGGCGGCTCGCTGTCGTGGGCCGTCGGCGAGATCCCGATCCTCATGGTCGTGCTCATCCTGCTCGCGCAGTGGTTCCGCCACGACCGCGCCGAGTCGCGCCGGCACGACCGGCGCGAGGACGCGAGCGACGACGCCGCGCTCAAGGCCTACAACGAGCGCCTCGCCGCCATCGGGCGGGAGGACGTGCGGTAGCTGTCCCCAGCGGTCGGTTCCCCGGTCGACCGGGGAAAGTGCCACCCCCACTGTGGACAGCGACCGGGCCGTCAGAGCCGGCGGGCGACGGTGGTGATGTTCTCGACGACCTCGCCGGCGACCTTCGTGAACAGCAGCTTCGCGGCGGGGTCCACGAGCTTGGCGGCGCCGTTGAACGTGATCGTCGCCTGGTAGGTTACCTGCGTCCGACCGGGGCCGGCCTCGGCGAACGACAGGTCGTCCTCGGCGGTCGCCGTGTCGTTCTCTCCCCGGAGCACGACCTTGTGGGGCGTCAGCTCGACCAGCTCGTAGACCAGGTCGGTCGAGATGCCGGCGAGCTTGGACGTGTTGTCCCACGTCGAGCCGACCCGCACCTCGCCCGAGTCCCGGCGCTCGCAGCGCTCGGTGCCCGGGTCCCACTCGGTGGCGTGCGAGAAGTCGGCGAGGTAGTCCCGGATCGCGGGCAGCTCGGCCTCGACGTCGAACGTGCGGGTGATCTGCATCGACGATCAGCCCTCGACGCGGGCGGCGTCGCTCGCGGCCGACTCGGAACCGGCGCCGTCGGTCGACAGGCGGCCGCCGATGTCCTCGAGGTGGGCGCGCACGAACCACTGGAACTTCTCGAGCTCCGCGGTGTGGCCGATGAGCACGTCCTCGGTCACGGGGTCGAGGTCACCGGTGAGCTCGATGGCCTTCCGGTTGTCCTCGACGACGCCGTTGTAGACGAGGTCGAGGGCGCCGAGGTGGGCGATCGCGGTGTCACGACCGATGGAGTAGTCCTCCCAGGTGCGGTCGTTGATGACGGCGCCGGGGGTGCCGAGCGGGGAGCCACCGAGGGTCGCGATGCGCTCGGCGACCTCGTCGGCGTAGCCGCGCACCAGCTCGACCTGCGGGTCGATCATCTCGTGCACCGCGATGAAGTGCGGTCCGACGACGTTCCAGTGCACGTGCTTGAGCGTCAGGTGGAGGTCGTTGTAGGCCGAGAGACGCTTCTGCAGCGTGGTGATGATCTGCGTGACCTGGTCGGTCGAGAGGCCGGGCACGGTGTACTTCACGGACATGAGTTCCTCCTGGTCGGTCCGGGGATGTCCCGTCCCGACCACCGTGCCACGCATCGCCAAAATCTCAACACGAGCGGGGGACGACTTGTTGAGTTTAGGACGCGTCGACCGCCAGCGTGACGCAGAACCGGCCGAGCACGTCGACGTCGCCGGAGTAGGAGTCGCCGTCGAACGAGACCTCCCCCGTGCGCTGCAGCGTGAAGATCCCGGGCCTGCCGTCGGCCTCCGAGGTGAAGACCGAGTCGACCGTGCGCACGTCGCCGCCGTCGTTCTCGAGGATCCCGCCGCCCAGCGGGAAGGCGGTGCCGTCGACCACGTAGGACAGGTCGTAGGAGTACGTCGGGGCGACCTCCGCGTCGTACCCCTCGTCCACGAACTCCAGGTGGTGCTCCCCGTCCCCGAACACCGCGCCGGCCTCGGGGTGCGCCCCGAGGTCGTCCGCGACCTCGAGGTCGAGGCCCGCCTCGTCCACGGCGCAGTCCGCCTCGGTGACCAACCCGCCGCCGGACCCGCCGCCGGACCCGCCGTCCGACGCGTCGGAGGAGTCCCCGCACCCCGCGGCGGGGGCGAGTGCCAGGAGGGTCACGAGCGCCGGTACGGCGCGGCGCAGCCGACGCGCGGAGGCGCGGGCGAGACGGGTCGAGGAGGGCATGGGACCATCCCAGCGGTGCGCCCGGCGGACCCGACAGTGGTGATCCGGACTCTTCTCCGTACCGGTCCACAACCGCGCCCCCGCAACCCTGGTCGACGGTGCCGGAGCGGGCGTACCTTCCGGCGCATGAACGACTCCCCCCGCGCGTCGCGCCTCGAGCGCCTCCGCCGCTTCACCCCCAGCCGCGCCAGCCTGCCGGGCCTCGCCCTCGGCACGGCCGCCCTCGTCGTCGCCGCCTCCAGCGGTGCCGTCGCCGCCACCGTCATCACCGGCGCCCAGATCGCCGACGAGACGATCACGACCAAGGACGTCAAGAACAACAGCCTCTCGGGCGCCGACATCGGCGACTCGACGCTCGTCGGCGCCGACGTCAAGAACGAGACCCTGTCCGGCGCCGACATCGGCAACGGCACGATCTACGTCTCCGACCTCAGCTCGAGCGCGCTGAAGCCGCTGCTGCGGATCAACGGCTACGAGACGTTCCGCGGCGAGGTCACCCTCGCGAACGGGACCTCCGACGTGCTGACCCTCGAGTGCCCTGCCGGCAAGCTCGCCCTCAACACGACCGCCTTCTGGAACGGCAGCAACGACGCGATCCAGACGCTCATCGCGGAGGACGGCACCTACGCCGCGGCGTACCCGGACAACGGCACCGGGTCCAGCGACACGGCGATCTTCCAGCTGACCTGCGCCACGGCGTCGTACTGACCCCGCCCTCCTGACCCCGCCCGGTGTGGGCCGGCCCACCCATCCGGGACCCGGCCCGCACCGAACCACCGGCGTGCGCCCCACCGACCGGATCCGCCTGCGCGCCGGGCAGCTCCTCGCGCCCCTGACGGTGCGCTACGGAACCCGGCTCCGCTTCGCGGGCAGGGACCTGCCGCGACCCCGGCGGCTCCGCGTCCCGACGCGGCACGGCCGCGTGCGCGTGCTGGTCCACACGCCGCCCGGCGCCTCCGGCGGCGCGTTCGTCCACCTCCACGGTGGCGCGTTCCTCATGCGGCACGTGCGCATGGACGACTGGTGGTGCCGGTACGTCGCGGCCACCGCCGGCGTCGTCGCGGTGGCCGTCGACTTCGACGTGGCGCCGCGTGCGTCGTACCCCGTCGCGCACGAGCAGTGCCACGACGTCGCCGCCTGGGTGGCGGGCGACGGCGCGGAGGCCCTCGGCGTCGACCCGGCGCGCGTGGCCGTCGGCGGGTTCAGCTCGGGCGGCGGGCTGGCGGCGTCCGTGTGCCTGCAGGCGCGCGACAGCGGCTCGTTCCGACCGGTCCTGCAGGTGCTCGGCGTACCCGCGCTCGACATCGCCGCCGACCCGCCGCGGGGCGGCATGATCTCGCCGGAGCTCCGCGCGTTCGTGCGCCGCGTCTACTTCCCCGACGCCGACCGGCGCACCGAGCCGTGCGCCTCGCCGCTGCGTGCGCCCGACCTCGCGGGGCTGCCGCCGGGCGTGGTGCTGACGGCCGAGCGGGACACGCTGCGGGCGGAGGGGGACCGGTACGCCGCGCGCCTGGCCGAGCTCGACCTCCTGGCCTGGCACGACGTGACGCCGGGCGTCGACCACTACTTCCTCACCGAGGATCCCGTGCGCGCGGAGGCGACGATGGCGCGCACCGCCGCGCTCATCGCGGAGGCGACGCGCCCTGCCGCACCCGCGCCGCCACCGCCGTCCGGGAGCCGAGGCCCCAGCGCGCCATGACGTCGCCGACGTGCTTCTCGACGGTCCGCACGGAGATGCCCAGCCGCTCGGCGATGACCCCGTTGGGGAGGCCGTCGCCGACGAGGGCCGCGAC
>DASWYU010000279.1:0-4411 GCA_036404795.1 Nocardioides sp.
CGTCGCAAGAAAACGCGGACCGGCCGACGCGTGCGGGGAGAAAACGCGGACGGTGCGGCGCCGTCCGTCCGCGTTTTCCGTCAGCTCGGCCCCCACCGGTCCGCGTTTTCTTCCGCGAGCGGCCGGCGCGACGCGCCGCTCAGGCCAGCAGGCCCGCGCGGCGGGCGAGGACGGCGGCCTCGAGCCGGGTCGCGGCGCCGGTCTTGGCCATCACGTTCTTCACGTACCCCTTCACCGTGTGCAGCGTCAGGCCCAGCTCCTCGCCGATCCGCGCGTTGCTCGCGCCGAGGGCGACGAGCGCGAGCACGTCGCGCTCCCGCGGGGTGAGCCGCACCCCGGCGAGCGCGGGGTCGACCGCGGGGGCGTCGTCGGCGAGGGTGTCGGCGGCCTGCACGAGTGCGTCGCGCAGCAGCGGGTCGTCGAGGTCGGCGGCGAGCCGCCGGCGCCTCAGATCGTCGCGACCGAGCCCGCGTCGACGCGGTAGTTCGACCCGTTGACGAACGACGCGAGGTCGGAGCAGAGGAAGGCGACGACGTTCGCGACCTCCTCCGGCTCCCCGCGGCGGCCGAGCTCCATGAACGGCCGCTCCTCGTCGAGGAAGCTCTCGACGGCCTCGTCGAAGGAGACGCCGAGCTCCCCGGACCGCTTCTCCATCATCGCGTCGGTCATGGGCGTGGCGATGAACGCCGGGGACACGCAGTTCACGAGGAGGCCCTCGCCGGCGTAGGTCCGCGACAGGCCCTTCGCGAACGCCAGGACGCCGGCCTTGGCGGCGCAGTAGGGCAGCTCGTCGTCGTACGGCTGCACCGCGTCCTCGCTGGTCAGGTAGACGATCCGGCCCCACCCGCCGTCGCGCAGCGCGGGCAGGAACGCGCGCGTCACGCGCACCGGGGCGAGCAGGTCGATGGTGAGCGTGTCGACCCACCCGTCGTCGTCGATCTCGTGGAACGCGCCCTGCGCGCCGGTGACCCCGGCGGCGTGAACGAGCACGTCGATCGTGGGGACGAGGGCGAGCACCGCGTCCCGCAGGGCGAGCGCCGCGGTGTCGGTGGTGAGGTCGGCCGCCACGTGGTGGAGCCGTCCCGCGGGTGCGTCCAGCGACGCCGCGGCCTCCGCGAGCGCGTCCGCGTCCTTGTCCGTGAGCACGACGGTCGCGCCCTCCGCGAGGAGGAGCCGAGCCGTGTGCCAGCCGATGCCCGAGTCGCCGCCGGTGACGAGAGCGGTGCGTCCTGCGATGCCGAGGTCCATGGCGACGGTTCTACCCGGACGCGCCAACGCACCTCACCCGTCCGTGTGCGCCCCACGCGGAGAATGCGTCGCGGCAACCGGTTGCCACGGCGATTCGGCTTCCGTTCTCCGCGCCGGGCGCCCGGTCGCGGGTCTGCGGACCGGATAGCGTCGGCCCATGACGACGACGGGGCTCCGCCGGGGGCGCACGCGCTCCGCCGCACTGCTCGCCGGGCTCGTGCTGGGCCTCGTGCTGGGCCTGACGACGCTGCCGGCACGCGCGACCCCGGCCGGCGCGGCGCCCACCGCGGCGCCCACGATCGAGCCGCTCGCGGTCGAGGAGCTCGGCTACGGGCCCGGCGTCCGCGTGCAGCTGCGCCTCGAGGGATGGGACTCGCCCGCGTCGTCCGACCCGGCGTTCGTCCACGGCTTCCGCCTGGCGCTCGCGGAGCCCGGTGTCCCCGACGTCCTGGCCGCTCCGGCCGACGAGCTGGGCTGGAGCGAGGACGTCCGCACCCGGTTGTCCGCGGGCGGCGTGACCCTCGACCGGCAGGCGGCGGTCTACCGGCTGGAGCCCGGCGCGGCGTACTCGTTCTACGTGGCCCAGCCCGCGAACCCGAGGCACGGCATCCCGCAGCGCCAGGTCGAGCTGCCCCTCGAGCTCGACTGGTCGCAGCTGGAGCCCGAGGTCTCGCTGGACATGGCGGCGACGACGACGGTTCCCTACGGCTCGTGGCGCCTCCCGATCACGGTGGCCGACGCGCCCGCGCCCAGCTTCGTCGACCTGGCCGGCCTCCACCGGGGCCCGCGCCGCGCGCAGGTCGGGCTGCCGCCGTACGACTTCCGCGGGCCCCGCACCACGGAGCACGACTACATCGGCACCTACACGGTGCAGGCCACCCTCGACGTGCCCGACGGCGCGGTCGGCGACGGGCTGACCGCGACCGGTCAGGTGCGTGTCGTTCCGGCGCGCACGGCGACCGGCGCGTCCTTCATCCGGGTCCCGACCCCGAGCGTCACCGGTCTGCTGCGGACCGGGGTGGAGTTCGAGACCGGGTTCGGCACGTCGAGCGCCCACCCGGGGCCGGTCGCGTGGAAGGTCTTCCGGGACGGCCGGGAGGTCTGGTACTCGGGCGTCCAGACCCTGCGCTACCGCGAGCTCACCGTCGTCCGGATCCCCGCGCTCCCCCGGGGCACCTACCAGCTCGGCGTCGACTACGCGGGCGCCGCCAACACGCTGGGCTCGCGGCTGACGCGCAGCTTCGCGGTGCGCTGACCCGCGCCGCACGGACCGTGCGGCGCTAGCGTCGGGTCCATGACGACACGGCTCACCTCGCACGACCTCATCGACCTCGTCCTCGACGCAGGCACGTGGCGCACGTGGGACACGGCGCCGGTGCGCGCGGGGATCTCGGAGGCGTACGGCGCGGAGCTCGCCGCCGCAGCCGAGAAGGCCGGCACGGACGAGTCCGTCGTGACCGGCGAGGGCATGATCCGCGGCCGCCGCGTCGCGGTGATGCTCGGCGAGTTCCGCTTCCTGGCCGGCTCCATCGGCCGCGCGGCCGCCGACCGGGTCGTCGCCGCGGTCGAGCGCGCCACCGCGGAGGGCCTGCCCCTGCTCGCGGCGCCTGTCTCGGGCGGCACGCGGATGCAGGAGGGCACGCCCGCGTTCGTGCAGATGGTGCGGATCTCCGCCGCCGTGGCGAGCCACAAGAAGGCGGGACTGCCCTACCTCGTCTACCTGCGGCACCCCACGACCGGCGGCGTCATGGCGTCGTGGGGATCGCTCGGGCACGTGACCGTCGCGGAGCCCGGTGCGCTCGTCGGCTTCCTCGGGCCGCGGGTCTACGAGGCGCTCTACGGCCAGCCGTTCCCCGAGGGCGTGCAGACGTCGGAGAACCTCTACGCGCGGGGCATCATCGACGCCGTCGTCGCCCCCGAGGACATCGTCGACATCGTCGACCGGGCGCTCACGATCCTGCTGGCGCGGCGCCAGGGCGTCGGCACCGTGCCGCCGCCCGCGCTCGGCCCCGTGCCCGACGTCGACACGTGGGACGCGGTGACCCGCTCGCGCAACCCGGAGCGGCCGGGGGTGCGGCGCCTGCTCCGGTACGCCGCCAGCGACGTCGTCCTGCTCAACGGCACCGGGGAGGGCGAGGCCGACCCCGGCCTCATCATCGCGCTGGCCCGCTTCGGCGACGCCCCGTGCGTGTTCCTCGGCCAGGACCGCCGCGGCCAGACCCGCGAGCATCCGATGGGGCCCGAGGCGCTGCGCGAGGCCCGGCGCGGGATGCGGCTCGCCTCCGACCTCAAGCTGCCGCTGATGACGGTCATCGACACGCAGGGCGCGGCGCTCTCGGCCGACGCCGAGAACGGTGGCCTCGCCGGCGAGATCGCCCGCTGCCTCGCCGACCTCGTCACGCTCGACGCCCCGACGCTCTGCCTCATGCTCGGCGAGGGCAACGGCGGCGGTGCGCTCGCCCTGCTCCCCGCCGACCGGGTCGTCGCTGCCCAGCACGCCTGGCTCTCGCCGCTGCCGCCCGAGGGTGCCAGCGCGATCGTGCACCGCGACCTCGACCACGCCGCCGACATGGCCCGCGCCCAGCAGGTGCGTGCCCTCGACCTCGCCGCCCGCGGGGTCGTCGACGTCGTCGTGCCCGAGCACCCCGACGCCGCCGAGGAGCCCGAGGCGTTCTGCCAGCGCGTCGGCGGCGTGCTCGAGCACGAGCTCTCGCGGCTGCTCGTCGCCGGCGCCGGATCCGTCGCCCAGCGGTCGCGGCGGTACGCGTTCTGAGGGTGGGCGGAGGGGTGGTGTGTTCCCCGGTCGACCGGGGAACCGACCGCGTTGACCATCAACATTGATGGTCAACGCGGTCGGTTGATGGTCACGACCCCCCTGTACGGCGCGGTGCGGCCGTGTCAGCGTGGCCGGATGAGCGTCGTCATCGAGAACATCTGCATCGACTGTGCCGATCCCTACGCGCTGGCCACCTTCTGGAGCGCGGCGCTGGAGATCCCGATCGACGGCGAGGACGCGCCGGGCGACGACGAGGTCGGCTTCGACCTGCCGTCGGGCCAGGCGCTGCTGTTCCTGCGCGTGCCCGAGGACAAGGTCGTGAAGAACCGCCTCCACCTCTGCCTGGCGCCGCCCGCGGCCGACCCGGCGCGGGTCGGCGCGAGCCGT
>DASWYU010000280.1:0-15231 GCA_036404795.1 Nocardioides sp.
GTCATCGCGACCCGCTCGTCCGTCGAGGAGGGCGCGACGAGGAAGACCTTGTCGAGGTCGTGCGCGTCCGCGGCGGCGATCCACGCGGTGCCGTGGTCGGGCGTGATGTCGGGCGTGATGAGGCCCGAGCCGCCCGCCGAGGCGAGGTCGGCGGCGAAGCGGTCGACGCCGTACCGCTCGACGGGGTTCCAGTAGGTCATCACCAGCGTCGGGGTGCCCGTGGCGGCCACGGCCTCGACGGTGCGGAGCACGTCGGCGGTGCGGCAGCCGCCGTCGAGCGCCTGCTGCGCCGCCGCCTGGATGGTGGGGCCGTCCATCACCGGGTCGCTGTAGGGCAGCCCGATCTCGATGACGTCGCAGCCCGCGTCGACCATGACGCGGAGAGCGTCGACCGCACCGGGGACGTCGGGGAAGCCGGCCGGGAGGTAGCCGATCAGCGCGGCCCGGCCCTCGGACCGGGCTCGCTCGAAGGCGGGGGTGGTGCTCATGCCTCCACGTCCTCCTGCGCCTCGCCGAGCCCGAACCACTCGATGGCCGTGCCCATGTCCTTGTCGCCGCGACCGGAGAGGTTGATGACGACGATCGCCTCCGGCCCTCGTGTCGCGGCCAGCTCGCGGGCGACGTCGAGCGCGCCGGCGACGGCGTGGGCCGACTCGATCGCGCAGATGATGCCCTCGGTGCGGGCGAGCAGCGCGAGCGCGTCCATCGCCGCGGCGTCGGTCACGGGCGCGTACTGCACCCGCCCGACGTGCGCGAGGTGCGAGTGCTGCGGCCCGACGCCCGGGTAGTCCAGTCCCGCCGAGATCGAGTGCGACTCGACGGTCTGGCCGTCCTCGTCCTGCAGCAGGTAGGTGCGGGCACCGTGGAGGACGCCCGACTCGCCGGCCGTGATCGTGGCCGCGTGACGGCCGGTCTCCACCCCGTCGCCGCCGGGCTCGAAGCCCCAGATCTCGACGTCGTCGTCCTCGAGGAAGGCGGTGAACAGGCCGATCGCGTTCGAGCCGCCGCCGACGCAGGCGGCGACGGCGTCCGGCAGACGACCGTGGCGCTCGAGCACCTGGGCCCGTGCCTCGTCGCCGATGCCGCGGCAGAACTCCCGCACCATCGTCGGGAAGGGATGGGGCCCGGCGGCGGTGCCGAAGAGGTACGCCGTGTGGTCGACGCTCGCCACCCAGTCGCGGAACGCCTCGTTGATGGCGTCCTTGAGCGTGCCGCTGCCGGTGTCGACGGCGACGACCTCGGCGCCGAGGAGCTGCATGCGGGCCACGTTGAGCGCCTGCCGACGGGTGTCGACGGCGCCCATGTAGACCGTGCACTCGAGCCCGAGGTACGCCGCCGCGGTCGCGCTGGCGACACCGTGCTGGCCGGCGCCGGTCTCGGCGATGACGCGCTTCTTGCCCATTCGCTTCGTCAGCAGCGCCTGACCGAGGACGTTGCGGATCTTGTGGGCGCCCGTGTGGTTGTGGTCCTCGCGCTTGAGCAGCACGCGGCAGCCGACCTGCTCGGAGAGCCGGGTCGCCTCGTAGAGCGGGCTGGGGATGTTCGCGTAGTCGCGCAGGATCGCCTCGAACTCGGCGACGAAGGACACGTCGGCCATCGCCTCGGTCCAGGCCGCGGTGAGCTCGTCGAGGGCGGCGACCAGGGCCTCCGGCATGAACCGGCCACCCCACTGCCCGCCCTCGCCGAAGTAGCCGCGCTCGTCGGCGTCGTACCGGCCCATCAGGCGGCTCCTCCGGCGGCCACGAGGCCGCTCATCGCGCGGACGGCGGCCGTCGGGTCGCCGTCCTTCACCAGCGTCTCGCCGACGAGCACCGCGCGGGCGCCCTCGGCGACGTACCGCTCCACGTCGGCCACTCCCCCGATGCCCGACTCCGCGACGAGCACGCGGTCCGTGGGCACCAGCGGGGCGAGCCGGCCGAAGACGTCGGCGTCCACGGCCAGGGTCTTGAGGTTGCGGGCGTTGACGCCCACCAGGGTCGCGCCGAGCGCGACCGCGCGCTCGGTCTCGGCCGCGTCGTGCACCTCGACCAGCACGGTCATGCCGAGCTCGCGCGCCAGGTCGTGCAGCCGGCGGAGCGTCGCGTCGTCCAGCGCCGCGACGATGAGCAGCACCAGGTCGGCGCCCCAGGCCCGGGCCTCGACGACCTGGTAGTCCGTCACCGTGAAGTCCTTGCGGAGCAGCGGCACGTCGACCGCCGCCCGCACGGCGGCCAGGTCGGCGAGCGCGCCGCCGAAGCGGCGCTCCTCGGTGAGCACGCTGATCGCCGCGGCGCCGCCGGCGGCGTAGGCCGATGCGAGCGCCACGGGGTCGGGGATGTCGGCGAGGTGGCCCTTGCTGGGGCTGCGGCGCTTCACCTCGGCGATGACGCTGGACCCGGCGGCCGCGAGGGCCGGCATCGGGTCGAGCGCCGGCGCCACGTCGGCGAGCCGGGCGCGCAGCTCGGCGAGCGGGAGCTCCGCCTCACGCCGCGCGAGGTCCTCCCGGACCCCCGCGACGATGTCGTCGAGGACGGTCACGCGGGTCAGTGCTTCTCCTCGTGCAGACCCATCTTGGCCATCACGAGGAAGAGGAAGAACGCGCCGACGGCGATCGCGAGGCCCACGAAGAAGATCGGCAGGCTGATCGGGTCGAGCATGAGCGCGACGGAGCCGATGAGGAACCCGAGGAGCGCGACCGCCACACCGGTCCAGGCCGCGGGGGTGTTGCCGTGGTTGTTGGACATGCCGGTCTCCTCGGGGTGCGGGGATCGTGTGCGGTGCTGCTCGGTGGCTGGTGCTGCGGGTGGTGCCGTGGCCGGCGCCGCGGCACATTCTAGGCCGCTGGTGCGGTGCTCACCGCGTGGGGTCGTGCCCCTCGTCGAGCGCCTTCCAGAGGTCGAGGGAGGTGCGCGGCTCGTCGACCGCGGCGTCCGTCGCGTCGGCGGGCGCGTCGTACCGCGCCCCCATCTCCGGCCACGCCGGCGCCAGCCGCACGGCGGCGACGGCGGCGAGCGCAGCGACGAGTCCGGCGACGCCGGTGACGAACAGCCAGGGCGCCAGGCTCGGGTCGACGTCCTGACCCGAGCGGGCCAGCTGGTCGGACACGTCGTCGGGGAGCGTGCGCGCCGAGGTGACGGCGGCGGCGACCACGCCGAGCGCGGCCACGGCGGCCAGTCCCGCGACGACACGGCGGAACCAGCGCCGGGTCACGAGCACGACCCCCCAGCACGCGAGGAGGACGAGACCGAGGGCGCCGGCGAGCGGCGCGGTGCCCACGTCGGCCGTGGTCGCCAACCCGCTCTGCCCGAGGCCCTGCACGCCGCCGGTCGCGCCGTCGGTGTCGACCCACGGGCGGGTGCCGCCGAACGCGACCAGGCCGCTCGCCGCGAGGCCGAGCAGCACGACGGGGCCGAAGGTGCGGCGCCCGCTCCGCGGCGCGGCCGTGCCACCCGCGCTGGTCGTGCTGGTCACGCCGGCCCCAGCCGCACGGCGTCGAAGCACGTGCGGTCGCCCGTGTGGCAGGCCGCGCCCTCCTGGTCGACCTGCACGAGCAACGTGTCGCCGTCGCAGTCGAGCCGCACGTCCTTGACCCACTGGCGGTGACCGGAGGTCTCGCCCTTCACCCAGTACTCCCGGCGCGAGCGCGACCAGTAGGTCGCCCGACCGGTGCTGAGCGTGCGCGCGAGCGCCTCGTCGTCCATCCAGCCGAGCATGAGGACCTCGCCGGTGTCGTGCTGCTGCACCACGGCGGGCACGAGCCCGTCGTCGGTGCGCTTGAGACGGGCGGCGATCTCGGGGGCCAGGCTGCTCACCGCTCCAGTATCCCCGCCCCGCGCAGCGCTCATGACGCCGGCGCCCGCTGGGCGACCCACGAGGCGTGGAGCCGCGCGTACGGCGATCCCCCGACCTCCACGAGCTCCGCGTGCGGGCCGTGCTGGACGATGCGGCCGGCATCGACGACGACGACCTCGTCGGCGTTCTCGGCCGTGGAGAGACGGTGCGCGATGGTGATCGCGGTGCGCCCGGCCATGAGGCGGTCGAGGGCCCGGTTGATGCGCATCTCGAGGGCCGGGTCGACGGCGCTGGTGGCCTCGTCGAGCACCAGGAGGTCGGGGTCAGCGAGGTGCGCGCGCAGCAGGGCGACGAGCTGCCGCTCCCCGGCCGAGAGCGACTCGCCGCGCTGGCCGACCGGGGTGTGGACGCCCTGCGGCAGCGTGGCGATCCAGTCGTCGAGACCGATCTCGGCCGCGGCGGCGAGCACCCGGGCCTCGTCGGCGTCGAGGTCGCCGTAGCGCGCGTTGGCCAGCACCGTGTCGTCGAACAGGAAACCCTCCTGCGGCACCAGCACCACGCGGCGGCGCAGCGACGCGCCGCGCACCTCGCGCAGGTCGGTGCCGTCGAGCCGCACGGACCCCGCCGTGGGGTCGACGAGCCGGGTGAGCAGCTTCGCGATGGTCGACTTCCCCGAGCCGGTCTCCCCGACGACGGCCACCCGGCGCCCGGCCGCGAGGCGCAGGGACACGTCGCGGAGCACGGGCTCCCCGCCGGGGTAGGCGAACCACACGCCGTCCAGCTCGACGTCGACGGCCCGGTCGGGGAGCTCGGCCCCGTCGGGCCCCGGGTCGACGAGCTCGGCCGGGGTGTCGAGCAGACCGATCACGCGACGCCAGCCGGCGATCGCGTTCTGGGCGTCGGTGAGGATCTGCGTGCCCATCTGCACGGGGCCCACGAAGAGGGTCACGAGGAACGCGAAGGCGAGGATCTCGCCGGCGGTCATGCGGCCGGCGAGCCCCAGCCAGACACCGATGACGATGACGCCCGCGTTCGCCAGGCCGGCGGAGATGCCGCCCAGGGAGAACGACACCGCGGTGAAGCCCTGGGCCCGCACGGCGGCCGCGCGGTAGGTGTCGATCGTGGTGTCGATCCGCGCCTGGGTGCGGCTCTCGACCGCGTAGGAGCGCACGACGGCGGCGCCGACGACCGGCTCGGCGATCGCCGACAGCATGAGGCCGACCTGGCGCCGCACCACGCCGTACGCCGCGGACAGCCGCCGCTGGAAGTAGCGCAGCGACAGGAACAGCGGGGCGAAGCAGACCCAGACGACGATCGTCAGCTCCCAGCTGTAGATCCCCATGACGACCGTGGCGACGAGGATCTGCCCGATGCTGACGATGAACAGCACGCCGCCGAAGACGATGAACTGGCTGACCTGGTCGATGTCGCTCGTGACGCGCGAGACGAGGGAGCCGCGCCGCTCCGTGTCCTGGGTGCCCATCGGCAGGTCGTGGACGTGGCGGAACGCCTTGACGCGGAGCGAGGAGAGGCCGGTCTCGGCGGCGATGAACAGCCGGTGGGTCATCAGGTACGACGCCAGCCCGGTCAGCAGCACGGCCGCGGCCGCCAGGAGCGCCATGACGACGGTGAACCCGACGTCGGTGCCGCCCGGCGCGTTGATGCCGCGGTCGAGGGTCTGCTGGACGGCCACCGGCACGACGACCTGCCCGGCGGTGGAGAGCACGGCGAGGAACAGGGTGACCCTGATGCCCTGCACGAGCTCGGGCGAGTGCCGGACCCCGCGGCGGATCGTCGCGATCGCGCCGATCTCCTCGCCGGAGTCGACCGCGGTCGCCGCGCGGGCCCGACCGGTCCCGGTGGTCGCGGCCGCGGACGGGGTGGTGCCGCTCATCGGAGCGCCTCCTCAGCAGTGCCGGCGGGCTCGGTGGGTCCAGCGGGCTCGGTGTCGTGGTCGTAGGCCGTGACGATCCGCGCGTACGCCGCGTTGCGCGCCAGCAGGTCCTCGTGGGGGCCCTGGTCCACGGCGCGGCCGTCGTCGAGGAAGACGACCTCGTCGGCCAGGCCGATGGTGGCCCGGCGGTAGGCGACGACGACGAGCGTCGTACCGGCCCGGTCGGCGGAACCGTCGGAGCGGTCGTCGGGCGCGCTGCGGAGGGCGCCGAGGATGCGCGCCTCGACCTCCGGGTCGACGGCGGAGGTCGCGTCGTCGAGGACGAGCAGGCGGGGGCGGCGCACGAGCGCCCGCGCGAGCGAGAGCCGCTGCCGCTGGCCGCCCGAGAGGGTCGTGCCGCGCTCCCCCAGCTCCGTGTCGAGGCCGGCGGGCAGGCGCCGCACGAAGTCGGCGGCCTGGGCCGTCTCCAGCGCGGACCAGATCGCGTCGTCGTCGACGTCGAGGCCGAGCGCGACGTTGCCGCGGACGCTGTCGTCGAACAGGAACGCCGTCTGCGGCACGACGGCGACCGCGTCGGCGAGCGCCCCGTAGGCCAGGTCGCGCAGGTCAGTGCCGTCGACCCGCACGGCGCCGTCCTCGGGATCGACGAGGCGGGTGAGGAGGGAGGTCAGGGTGCTCTTGCCGGCGGCGGTCGGCCCGACGACGGCGACCGTGCGGCCCGGCTCGACGGCGAACGTGACGCCACGGAGGACGGGCGATCCCTCGGCGTACCCGAACCGGACCCCGTCGACCTCCAGCCGCGCCCCGACTCCGGGCCGGTCCGTGGTGGCGATGCGGTCCTCGCCGTAGACGAGGCCGCCCTCGGCGCGCAGCACGCCGCGCACCCGGTCGAAGCCGACCACGCTGCGCGGCAGGTCACCGAGCAGCCAGCCGATGGAGCGGATCGGGAACGCGACGACGGTCAGCAGGTAGGCGACCGTGACGACGGCGCCGGGCTCGCTCGTGCCGTCGAGGACCCGCGCCACGCCGACCACGAGGACCAGCAGGACCCCGAGGTTGGGCAGCGCGTTGAGGATCGGGTCGAACGCCGCGCGCAGGCGGCCCGCGCGGATCGCGACGTCGCGCAGCTCCTCGCTGCGGCGGCGGAACCGCTCGGTCTCCTCCGCCTCGCGGCCGAGCGTCTTGACGACCACGGCGCCGTCGAACGACTCGTGGGCGATCTCGCTGACCACGCCGCGCAGCTCCTGCACGCGGGTCATCAGCGGGGACGTCACGCGCTGGAACCAGAGGTTGACGAGGATGACGGCCGGGAACACCAGCAGCCCGACGACCGCCAGCACGAGGTCGGTCACGACCATCTGCACGACGGCGATGACCATCATCGCGATGGTGCCGACCGCCATCGGCAGCGGCGCGACGGGACCCCAGGCGGCCTGCACGTCGGCGTTCGCGTTGGAGAGCAGCACGCCGGTGGGGTGGCGGTGGTGCCACGCCATGGGGAGGGCCAGGTACTGCCGCGTCACAGCACGGCGGTCGTGGGCCTCCATGCGGTACTGCATGATCCCCGCACCGAGCCGCCGCGCGACGATGCCGACCGCGCGCAGGATCGCGACACCGACGAACAGCGCGACCACGACCACCAGCGCACCGGCGCCGATCTCGCCGTCGCGGAACGCGGGGAGCACGACGTGGTCCGTCGCCCACCCCAGCACCCAGGCGTCCGCCACCGTCAGGGCACCGAACAGGACGCTGCCGAGCGTCGCGACCGTGAACACCCACGGCTCCCGGCGGATCGCGACGCCGAGGACCCGCAGGCCCGCCATGGTCGCGGAGCCTCGTCCCGGGCGTCGTCCCGAGTCACCTGATCGCACGCGCGCGACTCCTCCCGGCCCGTTCGGGGATGGTGTCCGCCACGTCACGGACCACGGTCGTGGCAGCTCCCCAACGTAGGGGCGGCCACCGACATTCCTGGCATCCTGGCGCGGTGCCCACCCTGGTCCTCGCCTCCGCGTCCCCGGCCCGCCTGCGCACGCTCCGCACGGCGGGCGTCGAACCCCACGTGATCGTCTCCGGCGTCGACGAGTCGGGTCTGGAGCACCTGGCCCCCGCCGACCTCGCCGGCGCGCTCGCCGAGCTGAAGCGCGACGCCGTCGCCGCGCGGGACGGCCTGCCGACCGACGCCGTCGTGCTCGGCTGCGACTCCGTGCTCGAGCTCGACGGGGTGGCGCACGGCAAGCCCCGCGACGCGGAGGACGCCGTCGCGCGGTGGGCGCGCATGAGCGGCCGCACCGGCCTCCTCCGCACCGGGCACGCGCTCGTGGACGTGGCGACGGGGCAGCGCCGTACCGCCGTGGGGACCACGGCCGTGCACTTCGCCGAGGTCACGGAGGACGAGGTGCGCGCCTACGTGGCGACCGGGGAGCCGCTCCACGTCGCCGGCGCGTTCACCCTCGAGGGGCTCGGCGCCGCGTTCGTGCGGGGCGTCGAGGGCGACCCGCACAACGTGGTCGGCGTCAGCGTGCCGCTGCTCAGGACGCTCCTGGCCGAGCTGGGCCACCGCTGGACGGACCTGTGGACGCGGTGACGGCGCGCGGCTGCGGCGTGCTGAACACGAACTTGCGGAAGAGGTAGAAGCGCGCGACGAACCCGGCCGTCAGACCGATCATGTTCGCCGAGACGTTGTCGGCGACCGGGTCGGTGAGGCCGAGGACGTTGCGGCTGAACCACAGGCACGCGACCGGCAGCGTCATCGTCGCGACGTTGATGAGCACGTAGGCGGTGAACCCGCCGTCCGCGGTCGACGCCGCGCGGTGCTTGAACACCCAGCGGCGGGTGCCGCCGTAGCTGATGAGCATGCCGATGGTGTTGGCGAGGACGTAGGCCGACAGCGGCCGGTCCTCGAGCAGCGCCTCGCCCTGCACGAAGCCGTGCAGGAGCCAGTTGAACAGCACCACGGCGACGGCCGTGGCGAGCAGGCCGACGAGGCTGAACTTGCCCACCTCGGCGGCCAGGCGTCGCCAGCGTCGTCCCATGACGACGAAGGTTATCCGCGCGGCCCGGCGGCTTCGCGGCCGGCTGGCGTGTCGCCCTCGCGGAACCGGACGAACGGTGGCGAGGCACGCTCCACCGCACCGTACGACGCGGAACGGCGCCGCTCGGGGCAGTGGTACGCCGTACCGGTCAGTAGGTACCACGGACCGGATCCGGTGCAGAGCGCTCGCTCGGTTGCCCCTAGACTCCCCCCGGCGGTGCCCAGGTCGGGTCATCGCGAACAAGACCCTCGAGGAGTGACCGTGCCCGAGATCAAGCCCTTGCGTCGCGTGCTCATCGCCAACCGCGGTGAGATCGCGGTGCGCGTCATCCGCGCCTGCAAGGACGCCGGCATCGGCAGCGTGGCCGTCTACGCCGAGCCCGACCGCGACGCCCTGTTCGTGCGGCTCGCCGACGAGGCCCACTCGCTCGAGGGCGCCACGCCCGCCGACTCCTACCTCGACATCGCCAAGATCCTCGCGGTCGCGGAGAAGTCGGGCGCCGACTCCGTGCACCCGGGCTACGGCTTCCTCGCCGAGAACGCCGACTTCGCCCAGGCCGTGATCGACGCCGGCCTCATCTGGATCGGTCCCCCGCCGGCCGCGATCGAGGCGCTCGGCGACAAGGCGAAGGCGAAGCACATCGCCGACCGCGCGAACGCGCCCCTCGCGCCCGGCACCAAGGACCCCGTCGCCGACGCCGACGAGGTCGTCGCGTTCGCGAAGGCCAACGGCCTGCCGGTCGCCATCAAGGCCGTCTTCGGCGGCGGCGGCCGCGGCCTCAAGGTCGCGCGCACGCTCGAGGAGATCCCCGACGCCTACGAGTCCGCCGTGCGCGAGGCCGTCACGGCCTTCGGCCGCGGCGAGTGCCTCGTCGAGAAGTTCCTCGACAAGCCGCGCCACGTCGAGACCCAGTGCCTGGCCGACCAGCACGGCAACGTCGTGGTCGTCTCGACCCGCGACTGCTCCCTCCAGCGCCGCAACCAGAAGCTGGTCGAGGAGGCGCCCGCGCCGTTCCTCACCGACGCCCAGGTGACGGAGCTCTACGAGTCGTCGAAGCGCATCCTCAAGGAGGCGGGCTACTACGGCGCCGGCACCTGCGAGTTCCTCGTCGCGCAGGACGGCACCATCTCCTTCCTCGAGGTCAACACGCGCCTCCAGGTCGAGCACTGCGTCTCGGAGGAGGTCACCGGCATCGACCTCGTGCGCGAGATGTTCCGCATCGCGGCGGGCGAGGAGCTCGGCTACGGCGACCCCGAGGTGCGCGGCCACTCCGTCGAGTTCCGGATCAACGCCGAGGACGGGGGCCGCAACTTCATGCCGGCGCCTGGCACCCTGACCGCGTGGAACCCGCCCCAGGGTCCCGGTGTCCGCGTCGACGGCGGCTACGAGAACGGCGAGACCATCCCGGGCTCGTTCGACTCCCTCATCGCGAAGCTCGTCGTGACCGGTCGCGACCGCACGCAGGCGCTCGAGCGCTCGCGCCGCGCGCTCGACGAGTTCGTCGTCGACGGCATGCCGACCGTCATCCCGTTCCACCGCGCCGTCGTGACGGACCCGGCCTACGTGGGTGCCTCCACCCCGAGCGGCGAGGGCGAGTTCACGGTCTACACGCAGTGGATCGAGACCGAGTTCGACAACCAGATCGTGCCGTTCGGCGGCGAGGCGGGCGAGGCGGCCGACGAGGGCGACCGCCAGAAGGTCGTCGTCGAGGTCGGCGGTCGTCGTCTCGAGGTCGTCATCCCCGCCGGTCTCGGCGGCCTCGCCGCCGGTCCCGCGGCCGGCGCGAAGAAGCCGAAGCGCTCGGGCGGCAAGAAGGCCGGCGCCGCCGCGTCGGGCGACGCGGTCGCGTCCCCGATGCAGGGCACGATCGTCAAGGTCGTCGTCGAGGAGGGCCAGGCGGTCGCGGAGGGCGACACCATCGTCGTGCTCGAGGCGATGAAGATGGAGCAGCCGCTCAAGGCGCACAAGGCCGGCACCGTGGCCGGCCTCGCCGCCGAGGTCGGCGCGACGGTCGCCAACGGCGCCGTGATCTGCGAGCTCAAGGACTGACCGCACCACCTGGATCGCCACGAGGCCGGACCCCCGTCGGGGTCCGGCCTCGCTGCGTCTCCCCCGTCGAGGCCGTCGCCCTTACGGGCGAGGTGGTCGGGTGGAGGTCATGACGCGATTCGGATACACCCTCATGACCGAGCAGTCCGGCCCGAAGGACCTCGTGCGGCACGCCGCCGCGGCCGAGCGGGTCGGCTTCGACTTCGAGGTCGCGAGCGACCACTACTTCCCGTGGCTCGCCGCGCAGGGGCACGCGCCGTACGCCTGGTCCGTGCTCGGCGCCGTCGCCCACGCGACGGAGCGGGTGGACCTCATGACCTACGTGACGTGTCCCACGATCCGGTACCACCCCGCCGTCGTCGCGCAGAAGGCCGCCACCCTCGGCGTGCTCTCGGACGGTCGTTTCACGCTCGGCCTGGGCGCCGGCGAGAACCTCAACGAGCACGTCGTCGGCGAGGGGTGGCCGAGCATCGACGCCCGCCAGGACATGCTCGTCGAGGCGATCGAGATCATCCGCGCCCTCCACACCGGGGAGCTGACGACGTGGGAGGGCGACTACTTCCGCGTCGACTCCGCCCGGGTGTGGGACCTCCCCGACGAGCCGGTGGGGATCGGTGTGGCGGTCGGTGGCGAGAAGGCCGTACGGCGCTTCGCACCCCTCGCCGACCACCTCGTCGCCACCGAGCCCGACGCGGAGCTGCTCTCCGCGTGGAACGCCACCGACGGCGCGCCGACGATCGGCTCGCCCGCCCGCTCGGTCGGCCAGATCCCGATCTGCTGGGACCCCGACCGCGAGGCCGCCGTGAAGCGCGCGCACGAGCAGTTCCGCTGGTTCGCCGGCGGGTGGGCCGTCAACGCCGACCTCCCCACCACCGCCGGCTTCGCCGGGGCGACGCAGTTCGTGCGCCCCGAGGACGTCGCCGAGAACATCCCGTGCGGCCCCGACCTCGACGCGATCGTCGAGGCCGTGCGGCCGTTCTGGGACGCGGGCTTCACGGACGTCGCGCTCGTGCAGGTCGGTGACGCCACGATCGACCGGTTCCTCGACGAGGCCGCGGGTCCGCTCCTCGAGAAGCTGCGCGCCGCCTCCGCCTGAGCCGCCACCCGGCCGCGCGGTGGTCCAGACCGGTGGCGGACAATGGGTGTCGCGCACCGCCGGGACGGGCAGGACGGTGCGGCCAGACGGTACCGGCGGAAGGGCAGTGGTGGCGGAGGACGACGCGACGGCGATCGCCGAGCAACTGGGGGCGAGCGGGCTCTACGTCCACCCCGGCGTGCGCGGCATGCTGACCGACGAGCAGCAGGACGCCATCGAGGCCAGCCTCGCCGAGCTCCGCGAGGACGGCGCTCCGGTCTACGTGGTCGTCGAGGACGTCAGCGCGACGGGCCGCTTCGGCACCATGGAGAACCTCCTGAGCAAGGTTCAGGCCGCAAGCACACGCCTGGTCGAGGGCGAGCCCGGTGCGCCCGGGCTCACCGGCCTCTACATTGGCACGGACTGGTTCTACGACGACGACTACGTCGCCGAGAACGACATCGCCCCGTACACGCTCACCGAGCGATCGTGGTCGCCGAGTCCCGACCTCCCGACCGACTACGAGCGCGCCGACGTCCACCTCGTCGAGGACGACCTCGGCGACGGGCTCGTCACCCTGACCGCCGCACTGGTCGCCTACACCGGCGACGACGTGGAGACCTGGGACGCGTACATCGGCGCGGTCCGTGACGGGTGGTCGGACAGGTACTCGACCAGCAGCTCGGGCTCCGCGTCGGACGGCGGCGGCGACGACGGCTCCGGTCCGGGCGTCGGGATCGGCGTCGGTCTGGTGCTGGCGCTCGTCGTGGTCGTGGCGCTGATCGCGCGACGCAGCGGGAAGCGCCAGGGCCAGGCGAGCGGAGCGCGGGCTGCCTCCCCGGCCCGGCGGGTCTTCACGCTGCCGCCGTCGGCGGTCGACCTGGTCCGCGCCGCCCGGGACGCTCGCGTCGTGTCCCGGGGCCGCGAGGAGCTCCTGGCTCTCGGCGAGGCGATCGACGCTGCGGAGGTGACCGAGCGCGGGAATACCTCGGCGTGGCAGTCGGCACTCGACCACTACGACGCGGCGCGCCGTGTGCTGCGCCCTGAGGACCCGGCCGACGACGTGCCCCTGCTGGACGGCGTCGGCGGTCTCGTGCTGGCCGAGCGCGGTCGCGAAGCCCTCACAGCAGCGGTGCGGGGCCGCGCCCACCAGCCGACCACGCCGTGCTTCCTCAACCCCCTCCACGGTCCCGGCGGCAACAGCCAGGACGTCGAGGTCGGCGGTGAGTGGCTCCACGTGCCGCTCTGTACCCGCTGCCGGCGCGACCTCAAGCGCGGTGTCCGGCCCGAGATCCTCGACGTGATGGTCGACGGCGCCCCGCGTCACTACTTCGACACCGATGCGCAGCCGTGGGCGTCGACGGGGTACGGCGCTCTCGAGCCCGACCTCGTCACCGCGCTCCACCGGGTGCGGCGATGACGACCGCAGAGGATCCGGACCCGGCCCAGGACGTCCTCGGCGGCGCACCGACGGTCGACGACGTCGTCGCCGCGCTCCGCGACGATCCCGTGCTCGTGCACCCGCTCTTCGGCAACGGCGCACGGGACGACGTGGACGCCGCCATCACGGCAAAGGTCGAGCAGGCTGCCGATGCGGGGGTGCCCGTCTACGTCGCGCTCGTGCCGGGCATCACCGGGCTGGCCGAGGGCGACTACGGCGCCGAGGCCGCGGCCGACCTCGCGGTCCGACTGGCTGACGAGCTCGGCCCCGGGTACTACTTCACCGCCGCTGACCCCCATTCGCTCGCACCCAGCAAGCTCGCGACCGGCGCCTGGGAGGGGACGCGGGTCGAGTTCGTCCCCGGCCAGTCCGACGCCGGTCGCAGCACCCTGGCCGCCGATGTCGCCTGGGGGGTCGACCAGCTCGCGGAGAACGGCGAGGATCCCGGCCAGTACCTCGAGGGCGCCTGGGCGAAGCCGGAGTGGCAGTACGACCGGGACGAGAGTGCCCCCGAGGCCCTGCTCACGACGATGGTGCCCACGCTGACACTCGTGCTGGTCGGGATCGGGGTCGCGCTCCTCCTCCGCACCGTGGCGCGATGGGAGCCGGCCGTCCCGCTGGTGCGCTCGACCTCCGACGACCGACTGCGCAAGGGCGGCCGACGGTCGGGAGGCGAGCGTGGCGAGGCGACCTCGGTGGCACAGCAACCGCTGGACGAGGTGGTCCGCGCCGAGTTGGCCGCAGTCGAGAGCCTGCGGGAACGTCGCGCGAATCGTGCGGTCGACCCGGCGGTCCGTGAGCGCATCGACGGGTCGTACGCGGCTGCACAGGCCCTCCTCGACGCCCCCGGACGCGGCACACGCCGGGACCCGGACCTGGTGGGCGCCCTCGTGCTCACCCGTATCGCGCGCACCGCGCTCGACACTCCGGGGGCCCCGCTCTACCGACCCTGCTACGTGAATCCGCTGCACGGCCGGGCGATGAGCGAGCGGAGCGTCGACGACACGGGCGTCGACGTACCGGTGTGTCGCGCCTGCTCCCGCGGCGCGGCCGCCGATCCCTTCCAGGTCCGGAAGGGGTGGGGGCGTCAGCAGCCCTACTACGTCGGTGAGTCCGTGTGGGCACGCACGGGGTACGGCGCACTGAGCGACGACCTGTGGAGCGAGGTCGTGCGGGCACGTCGGAACGGAGGCACGTCGTGACCAGGTTCTTCGGGTCGTGGCCGGTTGCCGGCCTGATCGGACTGCTCTGCGGCGTGATCGCGATGACGGCCATGATCGGTCGGGCCGACGGCGGGTCACCGTCCACGCGCGAGGACCTGGCGGCCGGCGACATCCTGCAGACGGCGCTCGACGCGTTCGCGGCGGGCGATCATGTCGTGGTCGCCCCCGGCAGCCGGTGGATCATGTCCGAGGAGCAGGAGGCGGAACTCGAGACCGTCATCGCCGAGGAGGCCGCGCCCCTCTACGTCCTGGTGATCGGGCAGTCGTGGAACGCCGGCTACGCGCAGGCCGGTCACGCCTTCGACCAACTGCAGGCCAACGCCGAGGTCAACGGGGTGCTGGCGCTCTGGGAGGAGGCCTCCGACCGCAGCATCAACGGCGAGGTCGGTCTCACCGGCGATCGGCGTCTGCCGAGCGGCTGGGCGCTGGAGGACCTGGGCATCGTTCTCACGCCGGAGGAGCAGACGGCATACGACGCCATCGACCCATACGAGATGCTCGGCGAGCCCGCCCAACTGCTCTCGACGTGGGCCCGGGCACTTCCCCCCGGTATCGAGGACGTCGAGCCCGAGCAGCCCAACGCGGACACCCGGCGCGAGGATCGGATCTTCGGCGTCGTCTTCGGCGTCGTCCTCGGTGCACTGGGTGGTCTGTTCCTGTGGGTCGGAGTCGGTGTCGTTCGTGTCTCGACCGGTCGCCCCTTCTCCACGAAGGGCTCCTGACCCTCAGTGCGGTGGGGGGGGGGG
>DASWYU010000281.1:0-3701 GCA_036404795.1 Nocardioides sp.
GGCGGCAAGCAGGTCATCTCCGTCGGCCGCCGCGGCCTGCTGGGGGCGAACTCCGGCATCGGCATCTCCCTCGGCGACGACTGCGTCGTCGAGGCGGGCACCTACGTGACGGCCGGATCCAAGGTCACCGTCATCGAGCCCGGTGCGGAGCCGCGCACCGTCAAGGCGGCCGAGCTGTCCGGCGCCTCCAACGTGCTGTTCCGCCGCAACTCCGTCTCCGGCGCGCTCGAGGCGGTGGCGTGGAAGAGCGAGGGCGTCGCCCTCAACGCGGCGCTGCACGCCAACGACTGACGCCGCTCGGCAGGACGGGGGCTCGCGCGGTGAAGGCACGGCTGGTGGTCGGCGTGCTCGCCGTCGCCCTGGTCGGCGGGGTCGTCGCGCTGGCCGGCACGTGGGTCTACCGCGGGGTGGAGCAGCTGTTCCCACCCGCGGAGGGCTGCGTGGCGGAGGCGGCGGGGATCGCCGTCGAGCTCAACCGTGAGCAGGCCGAGAACGCGTCGCTGATCGTCGCCATCGGCGTACGGCGCGGTCTGCCCGCGCGCGCCGCGACGATCGCGCTCGCGACGGCCTACCAGGAGTCGAAGATCGAGAACATCGCCTACGGCGACCGCGACTCGCTCGGCCTGTTCCAGCAGCGCCCCTCCCAGGGCTGGGGCACCGAGGAACAGATCATGGACCCCTACTACGCGACGAACGCGTTCTACGACGGGCTCGAAGCGGTCGAGGGCTACGCCGACCTGCCGGTCACCGAGGCCGCGCAGGCGGTGCAGCGCTCGGCGTTCCCGGACGCCTACGCCGACCACGAGGACGACGCCCGCGTGCTCGCCTCCGCGCTCACCGGCTGGTCGGAGGCGGCGTTCACGTGCTCGTGGGACGCCGACGTGCGCACCGAGGCCTCCGACGAGCTCGACGACGCGGGCCTGACCCAGCGGGCCGCGACGGTGCTGACGGAGCTGCAGGCGGCGTACGGCGACCTCCCCGTCGGCGGCTTCGCCCCGGGCGGCGTCGACTCCGGTCACCAGGAGGGCTCCGCGCACTACGACGGCCGCGCCGTGGACGTGTTCACGCGTCCGGTGACGGAGGAGTCGCAGCGCTACGGGTGGTCGATCGCGCAGTACCTCGTCGCCCACGCCGAGCGGCTCGACGTCGCGACCGTCATCTACGACGGCATGATCTGGACGGCCCGCCGCTCCGACGAGGGCTGGCGCGACTACGACATCGACACCGGCGACGTCGACGCCGCGACCGCGGCGATCCTCGAGCACCGCGACCACGTCCACGTCGACGTGTTCTGAGGCCTGACGCGCACGTCACAGTCCCGGGACCAGGTCGGGACCCACCCGGGACTGGCGCTCGCCCCACGGCTCCGCTAAAGGGCGCGCGGGGCGCCGGCCCGCGCCGTACGACGCGCTCCGCCACCCCTGGACCAGACCTCCGCAAGACTGCCTCAAGTGCTGGGGTTCCGGTCGCTGACCTGCGCAGACTGGTGGGCAGGCTGGGGGACGACTCGGATCCCCCGCGGAGCACGGGAGTGGTGGGCATGGTCGCGATGTCGAGCGTCGAGGCGGACGGCCTCGTCGCGCCGTCGCTGCATGCGGGCATCGTCGAGGCGATGCCGGACGCGGTGGTCGTCGCCGACCACGCGGGCCGGATCGTGCTGACCAACCCCCGCGTCGCCGAGGTCTTCGGCTGGAGCGACGACGAGCTGGTCGGCCGCCCCGTCGAGGTGCTCATGCCGCCGCGCTACCGGCTGGCGCACCCCCGGCGCCGGCGCGGCTACGCCGGCACGCGGATGAGCCTCCTGGAGCTGCGCGGCTACCGTCGCGACGGCACCGAGTTCCCCGCGGAGATCTCGCTCGCCACGATCGCGGAGGGCGAGCACAGCTGGGTCTGCGCGACCGTCCGCGACATCACGGCGCGCAAGCAGTCGGAGGAGCGTTTCCGCCAGCTCGTCGACGCCGCTCCCGACCCGCTGATCATCTCCGACGTCGAGGGCACCATCGTGCTCGCGAGCCAGCAGGCGCAGGCCGTGTTCGGCTACACCGCGGAGGAGCTGGTCGGCCACCCGATCGAGATGCTCGTGCCGACGCGGTACCACGAGACCCACCGTCACCTGCGCTCGCTGTTCGCCGCCAACCCGCGCTTCCGGCCCATGAGCTCCGGTCGCGAGCTCTACGCCCGACGGCACGACGGCTCCGAGATCCCCGTCGAGATCTCCCTCGCCCCGCTCGTCACCGAGGACGAGGTGCTCCTGTCGGCCTCGATCCGCGACCTCACCGACCGCAACCGGATCCAGGCGCAGGTCGACCAGGTGCGGGAGGACCTCGTCGCGACGGTGTCCCACGAGATGCGCACGCCGCTGACGTCGATCATCGGCTACCTCGAGCTCGTGCTCGACAGTCCCGACCGACTGCCCGACACCGCCCGCGGCATGCTCGAGGTGGTCCACCAGAACGCGTACCGCGAGCTGGGCCTCGTCAACGACCTGCTGTCGGTCGCGTCCGCGGGGTCGGAGGGCTCGGGCGAGGACGTGGTCGACCTCGGCGAGATCGTCACGGCCGCCACCGCCCGGGCCCGCCCGGTCGCGGACGGTCGCGGCGTCGCGCTCGAGGTCGTCACCGAGCCCGGTGTCCACGCCGTCAACGGCCGGGGGCACCGCCTCCGCCAGGTCGTCGACAACCTCGTCTCGAACGCCCTGAAGTTCACGCCGCGCGGGGGCAGCGTCACCGTCACCTGCGGCGACCTCGACGGCCGCACGAGCGTCACGGTGACCGACACGGGCGTCGGGATCGAGCCTGACGAGCTGCCGATGGTGTTCGAGCGGCTCTACCGCACCCCGTCGGCCATCAGCGCCTGCACGCCGGGCGTCGGCATCGGCCTCTCCCTCGTCAAGGCCATCACCCAGGCGCACGGCGGCACCGTCGAGGTGCGCAGCACGCCCGGCGCGGGCAGCACGTTCCGGGTGCTGCTGCCGTACGCCGCGGCCTGATCCCGTGCCGTACCCGCGGATCCCCCGATCCAGCCGCCCCGTCCCGGTCCCGCCGGTCACCGCGCGGAGGAAAACGCGGACCGGTTCGAGCCGGAATCCGCACGCGCGGAAGAGAACGCGGACTGATCCGGTCCTACGCCCGGCGTGTCGCGCCCGGGATGCCGCAGTCTTCTGCAGGGCGCCAGCCAGGTCGCGCATTCTTCTCGGCCGTCCGCGTTTTCTGTCAGCAACGCGGCCAGCGACCCATCCGCGTTTTCTTGCGCGACCGGGCGGCGGACGGGCGAACCCCGACGGCCCGGAGCGATCGGGGGCGGACGCTCAGGCGGCCGAGGGCGACTCGAGCTCCAGCTCCTCGACGGCGCGCAGCACGATGAAGACGACGCCGCCCGTACCGCCGACCAGCACCGTGGCGCCCTCGCGGATCGGGGCCGCGCCCTCGACCGGCACCCCGTCGACGCAGGTGCCGTTGGTGCTGCCGAGGTCGCCGATCCACCAGCCGCCGCGGGAGCGGTAGAGCACGGCGTGCTGGCGCGAGACGCGGGTGTCGGCGAACCGCACCCGGCAACCGCTCGACCGGCCGACGACCGCCCCCGAGCGCACGCGGAAGAGGCGTCCCGCGGTGGAGACGAGCGCGATCTCGTCGCCGTCGAGCACGGCCCGACCGCCGCGGGCGACGGGCGCTGCGACGGGCAGGGCGCGCGGCTCCGGACGC
>DASWYU010000282.1:0-3281 GCA_036404795.1 Nocardioides sp.
GCGGCTCGCAGCATCGGGCACGCGGCCCGCGACGTGGAGCCCGAGCACCGGCGCGACGGCGTCGGCCTCGCGTTCTTCGGGCTCGCGGTCGTGGTCGCCGGCGCGGTGTGGTGGCAGTTCTCCGGCGCGGCGCTCGACACGGTCCGCACCGTCGTCGCCGGCTCGGTCGGCAAGCTGGCCGGGTTCGTCCCCCTCGCACTGGTCTACGTGGGCTGGCGCAACATGCGCGACCCCGAGCGCAACGGGCCCGCCGGTCGCCAGGTGATCGGCTGGACGGCCCTGTCCTTCGGCCTGCTCGGCATCGTGCACATCGCCAACGGCAACCCCGAGCCCGCGCTGGGCAACACCGACGAGCTCCAGCAGGCCGGCGGGGCCGTCGGGTTCGTCGTGTCGAGCCTGCTGCTCGACCTCCTGCGCAGCGGCTGGGTCGTCGTCCCCCTGCTGACGCTCCTCGGGTTCTTCGGCGTCCTCATCATCACCGCGACGCCCGTCTACCAGATCCCCGCGCGGGTGCGGGAGGCTCGCGACCGGCTCCTCGGTGCGCCGGGTCGCGCCTCGGGTGCCGAGCGCGCGGCCGACGACGAGATCGACCCCGACGCCGGTGACCCGGCCTACGACACCCCGCTCGTCACCGACGGCGAGTCCCGCAAGGAGCGCCGCGCACGGCTCAAGGCCGAGCGCGAGGAGAAGGCCGAGGCGGAGGCAGCCGCGCAGGCGGAGGGCCCCGACGCGATCGACTTCGCGCAGGGCATCTTCGGCGCGGACGCGGAGGCCGACCCGGTCGCACCCGCCGCCACGGCGGTGGCGGAGCGCGACGTACCGGCTCCGTCCGCGCCCCCACGGGCCGCCGGTCGTGACGCCGCCCGCGACACTGCCCGTGACGAGGACGGCGCCCTCGAGGCGCCGCCGCACGCGCAGCTTCCGCCGCGCGTCGAGCAGCTCTCGATCTCCGGCGACATCGCCTACTCGCTCCCCACCAGCGAGGTCCTCAAGGAGGGCTCGCCGCACAAGGCCCGCTCGAAGGCCTCCGACGGCATCGTCGAGCGGCTCACGCAGGTGATGGAGGAGTTCAACATCGACGCGCAGGTCACGGGCTACACCCGTGGCCCCACGGTCACGCGCTACGAGGTCGAGCTCGGCCCCGGCGTGAAGGTCGAGAAGATCCTCAACGTCCAGAAGAACATCGCGTACGCCGTGGCCTCCGCCGACGTCCGGATCCTCAGCCCCATCCCGGGCAAGTCCGCCGTCGGCGTCGAGATCCCGAACCTCGACAAGGAGATCGTCTCCCTCGGCGACGTGCTGCGCTCCACCACGGCACGCTCGGAGCCGCACCCGATGATCGCGGGCCTCGGCAAGGACGTCGAGGGCGGCTTCGTGGTCGCGAACCTGGCGAAGATGCCGCACCTGCTCGTCGCCGGTGCGACCGGCTCCGGCAAGTCGAGCTTCATCAACTCGATGATCACGTCGATCCTCATGCGCTCCACGCCGGACGAGGTGCGGATGATCATGGTCGACCCGAAGCGGGTGGAGCTCAACGCCTACGAGGGCATCCCGCACCTGATCACGCCGATCATCACGGACCCGAAGAAGGCCGCGGAGGCGTTGGCGTGGGTCGTGCGCGAGATGGACCTGCGCTACGACGACCTCGCCAACTTCGGCTTCCGCCACGTCGACGACTTCAACAAGGCCGTCCGCGCCGGCAAGATCGACGTGCCGCCGGGGAGCGAGCGGGTGCTCGCGCCGTACCCCTACCTCCTCGTCATCGTCGACGAGCTCGCCGACCTGATGATGGTCGCGCCGCGCGACGTCGAGGACGCGGTCGTGCGCATCACGCAGCTCGCGCGCGCGGCGGGCATCCACCTGGTGCTCGCGACGCAGCGCCCCTCGGTCGACGTCGTCACGGGCCTCATCAAGGCCAACGTGCCGTCGCGGCTGGCCTTCGCGACGTCGTCGCTCGCCGACAGCCGCGTCATCCTCGACCAGCCGGGCGCCGAGAAGCTCGTCGGCCAGGGTGACGGACTGTTCCTGCCGATGGGCTCCTCGAAGCCCATCCGCGTGCAGGGCTCGTGGGTCGGCGAGGGCGAGATCGCGCAGGTCGTCAAGCACTGCCGCGGGCAGCTCGAGCCGACCTACCGCGAGGACGTCACCGCCCCCGCGCAGAGCAAGCGCGAGCTCGACGACGACATCGGTGACGACATGGACCTGGTCATCCAGGCCGTCGAGCTCGTCGTCTCGACGCAGTTCGGCTCGACCTCGATGCTGCAGCGCAAGCTGCGGGTCGGCTTCGCGAAGGCCGGACGCCTCATGGACATCCTCGAGAGTCGCGGGGTCGTCGGCCCCAGCGAGGGCTCGAAGGCTCGGGACGTGCTCGTCAAGCCCGACGAGATCGACGGCGTGATCCTGACGTTGCAGGGGGAGCAGTGAGCCAGCGCGAGACGGTGGAGACCCAGCCCGGAGCCACGGCCCAGGGCTCGCGGCGCGACCCCTTCGGGCTCAACCTGCCGCGACGGCCCGACTGGGAGATGTTCGGCGTCGTGGCGGACGACCTCGACCGCGACGTCGCGGCCGGCGCCGCCGTCGAGCTGCGCCGCAGCGGCCTCGTCTCCGGTGTCGTCGGCCTCGCCTCGGCCGCCCTCGCCGTCGCCTGGCTCAGCCGTGCGGCCGCGGAGGGCGGAGCGCTCGCCTGGTCGTTGACCGGTGTGCTCGCGGTGGTGGCGCTCGCCTACCTGACGGCGTTCGTCGACGCCCGCGTGCCGCTCGCCGTGGTCGACGGCCAGGGCGTCCGGATGCGGCTGGGCCGCACCTGGCAGGGCCTGCCGTGGGAGAGCGTCGACAGCGTCGAGCTCGTGCCGCGGCAGGGACTGCTCCGCGACGGACGGCTGGTCGTCGTGCCGTTCGACGCCGAGGACGTCGTCGCGGCGCTCGACGGCCGCGCCCGGTGGCACGCGTTCCTGGCGCGGCGGTGGTACGGCGGATCGTTCGCCCTGCCGGTCGGCCTCTCCACGAAGGTCGCCGGCGCCGCGGACCTCGCCGACGCCGTGCGGAGCCTCGCCGACCCCGAGGTGCCCGTGCACGTGCACGAGGCGCCGGTGCACGAGGCGGACGCCGCGCCGATGGGCGAGGCGCCGACGCACGAGGAGCCGGTGGACCAGCCGGTCCTGGACGGGCCGCCCGTCGACGACCAGCACCCCGACGACGACCGCTTCTTCGTCGCCGGTGACGAAGAAGCTGTCGAGCAGCCCGAGCAGCCCGACCAGCCCGACCACGCCGGGTCCGCGCCT
>DASWYU010000283.1:0-1747 GCA_036404795.1 Nocardioides sp.
CACCCGGGCCTCGCGCTCCGCGGCCTCGCGACGCACCGTCTCCACCTCGGCGCGCAGGTCGGCCGCGTCGGCCTCCGCCCGCGCGAGCGCCGCGGCCGTGCGGTGCTGGCGCCGCAGCACCAGCAGGCCCACGACGAGGACGACGACCGCGAGCGCTGCGAGCACGACGCCCAGCAGCACCACAGGCGTCGTCAGTTCGTCGCTCATGGGCCCCGACCCTATCGCGGGCCGCCGCGCACGATCCGACGGATCCGCGCCCACCGCTCCCCCACGGCGGCCTCCGCCCCGTTGGCGGTGGGGACGTAGTAGGCCCGGTCCGCCACGACCTCGGGCGCGTACACCTGCGTCGCGATCCCGTACGGCGCGTCGTGCGCGTAGACGTAGGTCTCCCCGTGGCCGATCTTCTTCGCGCCGGCGTAGTGGGCGTCGCGGAGGTGCGGCGGCACGGTGCCGATCTTCCCGGCCCGCACGTCGGCCTGGGCGGCGTTGATCGCGGCGTACACCGCGTTCGACTTCGGGGCGACCGCCAGCGCGACCGTGGCCTGGGCGAGGTTGAGCCGGGCCTCCGGCATGCCTATGAGCTGCACGGCCTGGGCCGCGGCGACGGCCGTGGTCATCGCCGTGGGGTCCGCGAGGCCGATGTCCTCGCTGGCGAGGATGACGAGCCGGCGGGCGATGAAGCGGGGGTCCTCCCCCGCCTCGATCATGCGCGCCAGGTAGTGCAGCGCGGCGTCCGCGTCGGACCCGCGCACCGACTTGATGAAGGCGCTGATCACGTCGTAGTGCTGGTCGCCCTGCCGGTCGTAGCGCACCGCCGCCTGGTCGACCGCCGTCTCCGTCGTCGCGAGGTCGATCACCGTCGCGTCGCGCGAGAGCGCCGCGCCCGCGGCCGCCTCGAGGTAGGTGAGGGACCGGCGCGCGTCGCCGCCGGCCATGCGCACGAGGTGGTCGCGCGCCTCGTCGTCGATGGTGAGCGCCCCGTCGAGCCCGCGCTCGTCGGCGAGGGCACGGTCGATCACGCCGGCGACGTCGTCGTCGGTCAGCGACTCCAACCGCAGCAGCAGGGAGCGCGAGAGCAGCGGAGAGATCACGGAGAAGTAGGGGTTCTCCGTGGTGGCCGCGACGAGCGTCACCCAGCGGTTCTCCACCCCCGGCAGCAACGCGTCCTGCTGGGCCTTCGAGAACCGGTGCACCTCGTCGACGAACAGCACCGTCTCGACACCGGTCTGCACGAGCTCGGAGCGCGCCGACTCGATCGCCGCGCGCACCTCCTTGACGCCGGCGGAGACCGCCGAGACCTCGACGAACCGCCGCTGGGTCTGCTGGGAGACGATCGAGGCGATCGTCGTCTTGCCCGTGCCCGGCGGTCCCCAGAGCAGCAGGCTGAGGGACTTGTCGCCCTCGATGAGCTGGCGCAGCGGCGACCCCGGCGCCCGGAGCTGGTCCTGCCCCGCGAGCTCGTCGAGGGTCCGCGGCCGCATCCGTACGGCGAGGGGCGCGGCCGCGTGGTTCGCGGCACTGAGCGACCCGCCACCGCGGGCGACGGGTGCGGCGCCCGGTCGGCCGCCGTCCGGCAGGTCGAACAGCCCGTCGCTCACGTCGCGGGCGAGGGGGTCGAGGTGCCGGCCGTGCCGGGTGCGTCGGGCGCGTCAGGATCGACGAGCGGGGTCCGGTCGCGGGAGAGCAGCCAGATCATCGCCAGGAAGGAGGCGATCCGCAGGGGCCAGCCCAGGCCGAGCCGCAGGCC
>DASWYU010000284.1:0-2234 GCA_036404795.1 Nocardioides sp.
CGCGAACTGCGGCAGGCTGCGACGCTGGTCGACGCCCGCCACCGCGCGGGCGACCTTCGCGATCGGGCCCGCCTTCAGGGACGCGTTCGCGAGGCCGGCCACCGGAGTCGTGAGGCGTGCCCACATCGGGAGCTTGCCGAGCACGTAGTGGCTCCGCGGGCGGCGCTTGCCCCGGTAGGTCTGGTGGAGCACCTCGGACTTGTACGTCGCCATGTCGATGCCGGTCGGGCAGTCGTTGGCGCAGCCCTTGCAGGAGAGGCAGAGGTCGAGCGCGTCGTGCACGGCCGGGTCGGTGACGCCCTGCACGAGGTCGCCGGCCATCGCCTCCTGGAGCACCCGCGCCCGACCGCGGGTCGAGTCCTTCTCGTCGCGGGTCGCCGCGTAGGACGGGCACATCACGCCGGTGCCGGAGCCGGCCCCGCCGCCGACGACGCACTTGCCGACGCCGGTGCAGCGGTGCACGGCGTCGCCCATCGAGCCGTCGTCGTGCCCGAAGCGCAGCAACGGCAGCGGCTCACGCACGCGGGGACGGGACGTGCGGAGATCGGCGTCGATCGGCGCGGGGTCGCTGATGTTGCCCGGGTTCAGCACGCCGAGCGGGTCGCAGATCGCCTTGACCTCGCCGAAGAGCCGGATGGCCTCGGCGTCGTACATCGTGCTCAGCAGCTCCGAGCGCACCCGCCCGTCGCCGTGCTCGCCCGACAGGGACCCCCCGTACGTCGCGAGCGTGGCCGCCGCGGCCTCCATGAAGCCGCGGAAGACCGCGCGGCCCTCCGGGAGGGACGCGGCCCCGTGGACGAGCGGGAAGTCGATGCGCACGTGGACGCAGCCGTCGCCGAAGTGCCCGTAGGGCACCCCGTCCAGTCCGAACTCCCGCAGGAGCCCGTCGAAGTCGCGGAGCCAGGCGCCGAGGTGCTGCGGCGGGACGGCGGCGTCCTCCCAGCCCGAGTAGGCCGGCGTCGCGAGCGAGCGACCGGCGAGGCCGGCCCCGTCCTCGCGGATGCGCCACAGCGCGGCGGCCTCCGCGGGGTCGAGGACGATGCGGTGGTCGAGCGCACCCGCGTCGGCGACGACGCCCGCGAGCAGTGCTTCGGTCTCGGCGAGCGTCTCGCCCGTGACCTCGGCGAACAGCCACCCGGCACCCTGCGGCAGGTCGGGCACGGCCTTGCCCGCGCCGCGCACCAGGTCGACGATGCGCGCGTCGAGGCCCTCGCACGCGACCAGCGGGTGGGCCAGCAGGGCGGGCACGGCGTCGGCGGCCTCGGTCATCGACGGGTAGCCCAGCACCGCCATCGTGCGGGCCGGGGCGTCGCGGACGAGGCGGACCGTCGCCTGCGTGATCACTCCGAGGGTGCCCTCGGAGCCCGTGAGGAAGCGGTCGAGCCGGCGGCCGTTCTCGGGCAGGAGGTGCTCGAGCGAGTAGCCCGAGACCTGACGGCCGAAGCGACCGAACTGCGTGCGGATCGGGCCGAGGTGCCCGCCCACGAGCCGGTCGAGCGCGGCCGGCACGTCGCCCGTGCCCACCGCGCCGGCGATCCCGCCCGGGCCGAGGGCCAGCGCGTCCCCGGTGCCGAGCACGACGGAGAGCGCCTCGACGTTGTCGACCATGCGGCCGTATCCCAGCGCGCGCGACCCGCACGCGTTGTTGCCGATCATGCCGCCGATCGTGCAGCGCGTGTGGGTCGACGGGTCGGGACCGAATCGCCAGCCGAGGGGCGTCGCCACCTTCTGCAGCACCGCGTGGATCGTGCCGGGCTGCACGACGGCCGTGCCCGCCTCGGCGTCGATGTCCAGCACCCGGTTGAGGTGCTTGACCGTGTCCACCACGAGGCCGGGGCCGACCGCGTTGCCCGCGATCGACGTGCCGGCGCCCCGCATCGTGACCGGCACCCGCAGCTCGCGCGCGACGTCGACGATCGCCCCGAGCTCGTCGGCGTGCCGCGGCCGCACGACGGCCTGCGGCACGACCCGGTAGAGCGAGGCATCCGTGGAGTACGCCGCCCGGGTCACCACGGAGTCGTCGACGTCGGTCACTCCCCGGCGCGCCAGCGCCGCCAGCACGTCACCCGTCGCCGCGTCGCTCCGCGGACCCGCCGTCGCCTCCACCGTCACTCCCCCATTGTGGAGCCACCCACCGACACCCCCGCGCGCAGGCTGCCCTTCGTCCACAGGGCGGGCGGTCGCCCGACCCGGCGCGTGGCGCACGCCACGCATGGGTCCCCCGCGTCCGGGCA
>DASWYU010000285.1:0-12908 GCA_036404795.1 Nocardioides sp.
AGCGCGAGCCGGCGGAACAGCGCCAGCACAGGCACGACCGCGCCGACGATCGCGGGCAGCAGCACGAGGGCGAGCGCGGGCAGCGTCCACCGTCCCAGGACCGTCGGCCGGGGCGGCCGGGGCGCCCCGGCAGCGCGACGCCAGCGCTCGGCGTTGCCGCGCAGGGCCCGCTCGGCGACGACGAGGACGAGGGCTAGCGCCACGAGTCCGAGCGCCAGGAGCGCGGCACGCTCCCGGCCGACGAACGAGCCGTACTGCCGCTGCACCGCGAACGTCAGCACCTGGTGGCGCAGCAGCGAGGGGGTGCCGAAGTCGGAGAGCGCGTAGAGCCCTGCGAGCAGCGCGCCGGCCGCGGCGCCGGGCACGACCTGCGGCCAGAGCCCGGCGACGAGGGCGCGCAGCGGTGGCCGACCCGCGGCGCGGGCCACCTCGACGAGCGCGTGGTCCGCCGAGCGGAGCGCAGCGGCGACGGGGAGCACGACGTACGGCAGGCACGCCGCCGTCAGGATCGCCCACGTCGGCCAGAAGCCCTGCAGCCCTGGCCGCAGGGACAGCCAACCGTAGGCGGCGACGTACGACGGCACCGCGAGCGGCAGGGTGGCGAGCACGAGGAGCGCCCGCCGCCCGGGCAGGTCGGTCGCCGCGAGCAGCCACCCGGTCACCGTGCCGAGCACGAGGCAGGTGCCCGCGACCGCCAGCACCAGCACGATGCTCGCGACCGTCCAGGGGAGCATCTGATCGCGCAGCACGGTGGAGGAGACGCCGCGGTCCAGTGCCTCCCGGGCGCGGACCACGAGGTAGTAGACGGGGAGGAGCGCGCAGGCGACCCCCGCCGCTGCCCCCAGGAGGAGCAGCGGCGGAGGCCGGCGCGCCGTGCGCGTGCTCAGCTGAGGCCGGCTTCCTCGATCAGCGCGAGCGTGGCCTCGAGGTCCTCGAGCTGTGCGAGGTCCTCGAGGGGTCCGTCGATCTCGGTCAGGGCCGGGAGGCCGGCGGGGGCCTCGATGCCGTCGACGAGCGGGTACTCGAAGGTGTTCTCGACGAAGTACCGCTGGCCGGCCTCCGAGACGAGGTAGGAGATCAGCGCCTCCGCGTCGGGGTGGTTGGAGAGCGCACCGGCGCCGGTGACGTTGACGAGGGCGCCCGGGTCGCCCGCGGCCGGGAAGACGAGCTCGACCGGCACGTTCCCCTCGCCGACCTCCGCGATGCGCTCGTAGAGGTAGTAGTGGTTGGTGAGCGCGACGTCGACGGTGCCCGCCTCGACCGCGTCGATGAGCGGACCGTTGCCCTCGAAGGTCTGCACGTCGTTGGCGACCATGTCGGTGAGCCACGTCGAGGCGGCGTCGTCGCCCTCCGCGACGCGGAAGCCCGTCACGAAGGCCTGGAACGAGGCGTTCGGCGGCGCGAGGCCGACCCGACCCGACCACTCCGGGTCGGTGAACGCAGCTACGGTGTCAGGCACGTCGGCGGCGGTGAGCACGTCGGGGTTGAACGCGAAGACGCGGGCACGGCCCGTGACGCCGACCCAGGTGCCGTCGGCCGAGGTGAAGTCGGGGAGCACCGCAGCGGTCACGTCCTCGGGCAGGTCGCGCAGCATGCCCGCGGCCGACAGGGCTCCGAGCGCGCCCGCGTCCTGCGAGACGAAGACGTCGGCCGGGGTCGCGTCACCCTCCTCGAGCAGCGTCGCGAGGTGCTCGGTCGTGCCGGCGTAGCGGGCCTCGACCTCGATGCCCGTCTCGTCGGTGAACTGCTCGAGCAGCGGCGCGACGAGCTCCTCGTCGCGGCCGACGTAGACGACCAGCGGGTCGTCGGAGCCCGCGCGGTCCTCCGACGCGCCACCCTCGTCGCTCGCCTCGGACGAGCAGGCGACGAGCGCGGTGGAGAGCAGGCCGGCGACGGTGACACCGGCGAGCACGGACAGGGGACGACGGGGATGACGCATGAAACCTCGCTTCTGGAGAGTTGGCGAGGCTAACCTAAGAAGGATGTGCTGCCAGTTCGATCCCCAATCGGGGGGGAGGCGGCCGGCCAGACGCCGCGAGAGCGCGGTGCGTGAGCGGTGAGAGGCCTTGATGACGATCGACCTGACGACGGCCGGACAGACGACCGGACAGACGACCGGACAGACGACCGGACAGACGGCCGGACAGACGGCCGGACAGACGGCCGGGGCGGTGGACGTGCTGCTCGTCGACGACCACGCCGTGTTCGTCGAGGCCCTCGCGATCGCCCTCTCGGTGCAGCCCGAGCTGGGCACCGTGACGACCGCGCTCACCCCTGCGGAGGCGTTGCTGCGGGCCGCAGAAGCCGCCCCGGACCAACCCCTGCTCCTCGTCGTCGACGTGCGCCTCGGAGGTGGCGGTCCCGACGATCCGGGTGACGGAGTGGACCTCGTGGAGCGGCTGCTCGCGTCGTACCCGCACGCCCGCGCCCTCGTCCTCACCGCGCACCCGCGGCCCGACGTCGTTCGCCGCGCGCGGGCGGCCGGCGCCTCCGGCATCGTGGCGAAGGGCACCCGGTTGACGGAGGTCGTCGCCGCGCTCCTCACCGTGGCCGGCGGCGGTGAGGTCGCGCCGCCCGAGCCGGTGGGGGATCCGGACAGTCCCGGCCTCAGCCCCCGAGAGGTCGAGATCCTGCAGCACGTCGCGCAGGGCGCCGACGCCCGTGGCGTGGCCCGCACGCTCGCTCTCAGCGTCCACACCGTGCGCGACCACCTCAAGAGCATCCGCACGAAGCTCGGCGTGCACTCGCAGGTCGACGCCGTCGTGGCGGCCCACCGTCTCGGCCTCGTCGAGCTCGACGTCCCGTGACGGGTCTCCTGGGCCCTGCCGGTCGGGGCCCGACGACCACCGGCGGTGCCGTGGGACGACACGTCGTCGCGGTCCTCGCCGTCACCCTCGCCGTCGGGGTGCTCGTCGTGCTCCAGGGCGGCCGCGCCGCCACGGCCCAGGCGGAGCGGGCCGCCGAGGCCAACGTGCGGACCATCGCGCTCGGCTTCGGGCTCCCGCTCGGACGGCACGACCTCTCCAGCGGTCAGGAGGACGGCGACACGGCCGACGACGGGTGGCGCGCGGTGCTCGCGGAGGTCGTCGACCCGGCGCTCGAGGAGGGTGAGGTGCTGTCCGTCCACCTGTGGGAGCGGGTCGATCCCGACGCGGCCGAGGGCCGGGTCGTGTGGTCGACGGACGGCGGACGAGTCGGCACGGTCGCACCTGTCGGCGGAGGCGAGGAGGCGTGGCGGGTCGGCGCGACGACGGTCGAGCGTCTCGCGGACGGCAGCGCGTCGCTGGGACCGTCCCTCCCGAACCTCTACGAGGCCTACCTCGGGGTCGCCGACCGCTCCGGGCGCGTCTACGTGCTCGAGGTCTACAAGCCGGTGCGGCAGTACGACGAGATCCGTGCCTCCCTGCTCCGCGACTGGCTCCCGCTCGCCGTGGGGGGTGTGCTCCTCGTCGGTCTGGTGACCCTGCCGCTGAGCCTGCGGCTGGCTCGGCGCGCCGGGGAGGCGGAGGCGGCGCGTGCGCTCCATGCCGAGCGTGCCGCCCGGGCGCGTGCGGCCGAGCGCCTCCGCATCGGGGCCGCGCTCCACGAGCGTGCCGTGCAGGACCTCGCCGCGGCCGGTCTGCTGCTCGACACGGTCCGCACGCAGGTGCCGCGGGGCGCCGCCCGCGACGTGGTCGACCGCGTCGCCGGGATGCTCGCCGACGACGTGCGGGAGCTGCGGTCGCTGGTCGAGGCGGAGGTCGGCCGCGAGGGCTCCGTCACGGGCGGGGAGGACCTGGCAGACCTCGCGTCGACGGTGGAGGCGTGGGCGACGCACGTCGGACTCGGGGCAGACGGCACGACCCTCGTGGTCGACCTGCCGCCCGTCGCGCTCGACCCCATGGTCGGGACCGCGGTCGTGCGTCTGCTCCACGAGGCCCTCCGCAACGTCGCGAAGCACGCGGAGGCCACACGGGTCGAGGTCACCGGGACGGTCGTGGACGGGGTGCTGGAGGTAGGCGTGAGCGACGACGGTCGCGGTTTCGCCGCTGAGGTGCCGCGCGCGGGGCACGCCACGGGTCTCGGTCTCGCCGTGGTCCAGGACCTGGTCGCCGATGTCGGCGGACGGATGGAGGTGAGCGCAGCCGAGGGAACCGGCACCACCGTCCGTGGGTCGTTCCCGACGCTCGCTCCGCCCGAGGCGTAGGGTCACCTCACTTCGAGGGGTGGGCGCACGGTGGACATCGGCATCACGACGACGACGTCGGTCCTGCCCGCACGCCTCGCGACGACCCGGCTACCGTCGCCGACCTGCCCGAGCTCCTCCCCACCTCAGGAGCGCCGGCAGGCTTCCGCCCGTCGGCGGGAGAAGTCGCCTGCTGCGTGCCGCGGGGCAAGCTCGCGCTCTACCACCGCGACGCCCCCTTCACCGTCGGCGTCGTGCACGTGGGGCGGGTCGTCGACCCGCGCGACGGCGGGGAGCCGACCGACCTGCTCGCGGCGCTGGGGACCGACGGCTTCGTCGGTCGGGCCCAGGTCACGCCGACCTGACGACCGGGAACCGCGTCAGCGGGCGAGCGGAGCGCCGTCGACGGGGAGCCGACCGGCGGCGACGAGCTCGACGACCACTGCGGCCGCCGTCGACTGCACGAGCAGGAGGCCGACGAGCACGAGCACCTGGGCGGCGCCGGCCTGCACCGGTGAGGCGCCCGCGAGGAGCACCCCGACGAACGCACCGGGCAGCGTGACCAGGCCGACGGTGCGGGTCTGGTCCAGGCCCGGCACGGCCGACGATCCGTTGCCCGGCGGTGACCGTCGCGACCACGACCATGAGGGCCACGAAGGCGAGCGTCGCGGCGAGCGAGCGCAGCACGAGCCCGATGAGCAGGCTGACCGCGGTGAGCTGCACGACGGCCCGCGTGGCCGCCCACGCCGGCGCCCGCCAGGAGCCGAGCGCGGACACGGTGACGACGCCCGCGGCGCCTGCCGTGAGCGCGACGACGAGAGCGGCGAGGGGCCAGCTCGGCTCGACCACGTCAGGCCACCCGACGGCCGTCCGTGGCGATCGGCGTCACCTGGACGGTCGGGATGAGGGTGTGCGCGCTGGTCACCGGCAGAGGCTAGCGGCGGCCGGTGCGACGCACCTCGTAGCGCTCCGCGACCGCTCCGTTGCCGAGCTCCTCGCGGTCGACCAGCCGGAGGTCCAACGGCGTGGAGAGCCCCTCGAGGAGCCGCGGGCCGTGCCCGGCGACGCGCGGCAGCACGACGAGCTCGACGACGTCCAGGAGCCCGAGCTCCGCCAGCGCGGCCGGCAGGGTGACACCACCGGTGAGCAGCTCGCCGCCCGGGGCCTCCTTGAGCGCGCGCACCGCCGTCGCGAGGTCGCCCTGCACGAGCTCGGCGTTCCAGCCGACGGACGACAGGGTGCGGGACACGACGTGCTTGCGGGCCTCGTGGATCGTGCGGGCGAACGGCTCCGGCTCCTCCGTGGGCTCGGCGGGGAGCCGCCACGCACTCTCCATCATCTCGTACGTGACGCGACCGAACAGGAGCCCGCCGGCTCGACCGATGCTGTCTGCGGCGTGCCGGTGGATCTCCTCGTCGCCGGTGCCGGCGCGGTGGTCCACGCAGCCGTCGAGCGTGACGTTGATCGCGTAGCGCAGGGTCCGCACGAGGGGAGCGTAGGTCGTCGAACCGGCGGGAGGCAGTCGAGCCCTCCGACGACAGGCCGGGGAGCGGGGCTCAGGCCTGGTCGTTGTTCTTCTGCTCGCCCCACCCGTGCACGCGCTCGACCTCGATGAGCGCGCTGACCCGGCGACGGTCGCGCCGGGGGTAGGGCTGGCCGCCGTAGTGGCGCGACAGCGCGTCGATGTCGGCGAGTTCCACGTCGTCGTAGGTCTCCACGACGCGACCGATGAGGGTGACGTGGGTGTACCAGTTCGCCTCGTCGATGACCGTGAGGCTGACGCGCGGGTCGTCCTGGAGGTGTCGCAGTCGCACCCGGCCCTCGTCCATGTTGACCAGGACGCGGTCGTCGTCGCGCAGCAGGTACCACGTCGCCGCGGTCACCGGCCGGCCGTCGCGCCGCACGGTGGCGATCACCGCGGGGTTCGGCTTCGCGAGCATCTCGCGTGCGGAGGGGGAGAGCGGGGAGTCGGGCACGGATGCCTCCTACGGCGGGGGAGCGGGCCCTCCCGACCGTACGGGGTGCCGCTCAGCCCTCGACCGGCTCCACGTCGAGCTGGATCCCGACGGTGCCGGTGCGCCCGCGCCGCAGGCGGCTGCCCAGCACGGTGACGCGACCGAGGATGCCGTACTTGCGCGACGTCGCCCGGGCGACCGCCGCGGACCCCTCCTCGTCGAGGAGCCGGCCGACACCCTCGTAGACCGGCCCGTGGGTCCGCCGGCCCCGCATGTCGCAGCCCTGCACCCGGACGCGCCCGCTGTTCCGCACCCGCTTCACCTTCCACGAGTCCCGCACCGTCCAGACGGCGACGCCGTCGGCGTACGGCGCGATCCAGGTCGGCGTCGGCTTCGCGCGGCCGTCCCTCGTGAACGTCGTGAGGAGCACGTAGGTCTCGTCGGCGAGCGCGGTGGGCGTGGGGGACATGGGGCTCAGGATGCCAGAGCCCCGGGTGCGGACGGGCTGGCCTGTAGGCCGGGTTCTGTCCTCGGGCCCGTTACCGGGCACCGATGTGCGGCCATCCATCTAGGGCCGCCGTTGCCGACGACCTCGTGCAGTCCACCCGCGTGCTCGGGCGGGCAGCCCTCGAACGCACGCGCGCCCGCCTCCTCGCGGAGGCGGACTTCTCGACCTTGCTCCAGGTGGGGTTTACCGAGCCGTTCCGGTCGCCCGGAACGCTGGTGGTCTCTTGCACCACCGTTTCACCCTTACCGCCCGGCCGGAGCCGGGAGGCGGTCTGTTCTCTGTGGCACTGTCCCGCGGGTCACCCCGGGTGGGCGTTACCCACCACCTCGCCCTGTGGAGCCCGGACCTTCCTCGACGACACCCGAGGGTGTCGCCGCGGCCGCCCGGCCAGCCCATCCGCAGGAGAAGGATAGGGGAACAGCCGACCACCTCCGCACGTTGCACGGGCACGACCGATGGGAGAGGACACCATGACCGAGCAGTTCGGAGAGTTCGAGCAGATCAGCGCCCCCGCGATCGTGTTCCCGGGGCAGGCCGCGGACCCGACGTCGGCGCCGCGCGCGGCGTACGACCTGCTCGTCCGTCGTGCCCCCGTCGAGGCGCTCGAGCTCATCGAGCCGGCGTTGGAGCTGGACGCGGGGAACTACGGCCTGCGGAGCCTGCGGGCCTGGGCCTTCCTGCTGCGGGCGCAGCTGCAGCGCGCCGAGGGCGAGCTGCGGGGGCTCGTCGAGGAGAACCCGAGCGACGAGTGGGCGCGTCACGCGCTGGCGCGCAGCCTCGAGCGGCAGTCGCGGTTCGGTGACGCGCTGCCCCACGCCCGCCTGGCGGCCGCGATGACGGGCGACCCGGAGCACGAGACGACGGCGCTGCGCATCGAGCGTCGTCTCGCGGAGACGACCGGCGACCTCGACCGGCTGGCCTGAGGCGTGCCCGGCACACCGGGTCGCCCGATCAGGTGTGCCGGGGCTGCCGGGTGGAGAGGGTGGGCGGCGTGTCGCTCCAGAACCCCGTCGTCTCCCGCTCCGAGCGCCGGCAGCGCGCCGCCCGGGTCACCCTGCCCGTCGCCGCCGTGGTGCTGATCGTCGCCGCAGCGGTGGCCGGGTGGTCCTTCGGCGAGGTCGCCCTCCACGGCACCGACGGCTCGCGCGGCCTGTGGGTGCTCGCCGGGATGATCCCGTCGATGGTGGCGCTCGTGCTGGGCGGCTTCCTGCTGCTGCTCGGCCTCCTGTGGTGGCGCCCGGGCGTGCTCGCCGTCTCCGTGGCCCTCGTCGTCGCCGGCCTGGGGGTCGTGCGCACGGGCGTCGACCAGGTCGGCGGGATCATCGGCCTCGTCGTCGCCGCCCTCGGCCCCCTGCTCCTCGTCGTCGCCGCGCTCGTCCGCTCCCGGGCGAGCGCGCGTCGCCGCGAGGTCGCCGCCGTGCGCGCCACGGGGACCGAGACGGTCGCGACGGTCGCCGACGTGCCCGACGGCCCCGACCCGACGTCGAGCGGACTGATCGGGCTCGTGACCTTCACCTTCACCGACGGCGCGCAGCGTCAGCGCTGGGTGCAGCGGCGCGTGCTGATCCGCCGGGAGGGTGACGTGCGCGTCGGTGACACGACGCGGCTCTGGTACGACGCGGCAGCGCCCGACGACGAGCGGCGCATCAGCGTGGAGATGGAGATGGGACCCGGCTCCCTCGGCGAGGTCTGAGCCCGGCTCCGTCACCGGGTCACGCGAGCCGCGTGACCTCGACCTCCACGAACATGCGCGAGGTGCGGGTGCCCGCGAAGATCCCGGACAGCGGACGCACGTCGCCGTAGTCGCGGCCCGCCGCGATCACGACGTGCCGGTCGCCGATCGGCTGGTCGTTCGTGAGGTCGAACGCGTGCCAGCCGGCGTCCCACCACTCGATCCACGCGTGGGACTCGCCGGCGACGGTGGCGCCGACCTCCGGTTCGGTCGACGGGTGGAAGTAGCCCGAGACGTAGCGCGCCGGGATGCCGAGGTGGCGCAGCCCGCCGATCGCGAGGTGGGCCATGTCCTGGCAGACCCCGCCCCGCTGCGCCCACGCCTCCGCCGCACGGCTGGTGACCTCGGTCGCGCCCCGGATGTACTCCACCTCCGCGTGCACGAGCGCGCACACCGCGATCGCCGCCTCCCCCGGCGTCGGGGCGTCCGCACGGATCGCGTCGAGGCGCGTCGTGAGGTCCTCCGGCGGGGCGACCAGGTCGGGGAGCATGAGGAGCTCGGTGTGCACGTCGGCGACGTCCGGGTCGGCCAGGTCGGCCCAGGCCAGCGTCGGCGGCGGCAGGGGCGAACGGTTCGTGTGCACCGTCGCGTGGGCCTGCACCGTCAGGGAGTCGTGCGGGTCGAGCACCTCGAAGGACGTGACCTGCGAGCCCCAGTAGTCCCGGTAGGTGTGGGTCCACGGCGTCGGGGTGATGTCGAGACGCGTGTGGGCGACGATCTGCTCGGTCGAGGTCAACGGGGTCAGCCGCGCCTCGTTGTAGGACGTGACGGCCTTGCCGTCGTACTCGTAGCCGGTCGTGTGCGTGATCCGCAGCTGCATGCTCACAGGGCACCTCCGTGCCACTCGGTCGCCTCGGAGCCGGCGAAGTAACGGCGGGTGACGGCGTCGGTGGCGGCGGCGCAGGTGTACTGCAGGCGCTCCATCTCCGCGGGCAGGTTGGCGACGACGTCGGAGAGGGAGCGGTACTCGAGGTCGGCGCGCGTGCGGCCCAGCAGGCGCTGGGCGTCATTGCCGAACCCGGCGCGCGAGCCGCCCGACTCCAGGTTCTCCAGACACTGCTCCGCCCGGCTGATCGAGTGCACGATCGAGCGGGGGAACAGGCGGTCGAGGAGCAGGAACTCCGCGGCGCCGCGGTCGGTCTCGAGCCCGCGGTAGGTGCGGAGGAACGCCTCGTACGCACCGCAGGCGCGCAGCGTGGAGGTCCACGCCGACGCGGCGCTGGAGCCGGTGAGGGCCGCGGTCGCGACCAGCCGCGCCGTCATGTCGGCGCGCTCGATGCTGCGGCCCAGCACGAGGAACTGGTAGCCCTCGTCACGCGTCATCGTCGCCTCGGCGGTCCCGTTGACGAGGGCGGCACGGTCCCGCACCCAGCCGAACACGGTCGGCGGCCGCAGCGTGCGGAACCGGCCCGACGGCAGCGCCCGCCACGTCGTGTTGACGGCCTCCCACATCGGCTCCGACAGCGTCTCGCGGGCCCGCCGGGCGGACTCGCGCGCCGAGCCGAGCGCCGCGGCGATCGAGCCGGGCGCTCCCGCGTCGTACGCCAGCAGCTCGAGGATCGTCTGCCGGTTCATGTCGGTGTCATCGTCGTAGGGCACCCCCATGATCGACAGCAGCGTGCGGCACGTGGCGGCCTCGTCGACCGTCGGGTCCTCCAGCATCAGCTGGGTCTGCACGTCGAGGATGCGGGCCGTGTCCTCGGCGCGCTCGACGTAGCGACCGATCCAGAACATCGACTCGGCGATGCGGCTCAGCACGGGGTGCTCCCTTCGGCGACGTCGGCATCCTGCTGCTGCTGTTGCTCCTGCTCGACGAGCACGGGGATCGGTTGGGTCACCGGACCCGCCGTCGGGGGTGCACCGCCGGTCTCGATCTGCCGCTGCGTCTGCCGCTGGCGCTGCCCACCCCCCGGGCCCGCGAGCACCCAGGTGTCCTTCGAGCCGCCACCGCGGGAGGAGTTGACGATGAGCTCGCCCTCGGCGAGCGCGACGCGGGTCAGGCCGCCGGGGAGCACCCAGACGCGCTGGCCGTCGTTGACCGCGAACGGCCGCAGGTCGACGTGGCGCGGTGCCATCCGACCGCCGACGTAGGTCGGCACCGTCGACAGCTGCACGACCGGCTGCGCGATCCACGCGCGCGGATCGGCCAGCACCTTGGTGCGCAGCTCGTCGAGCTCGGCCGCCGAGGCGCGGGGGCCGATCACGATGCCCTTGCCGCCGGAACCGTCGACGGGCTTGAGCACCAGCTCGTCGAGGCGGTCCATGACCTCCTCGCGGTGGTCGGCCTCGCCGCAGCGCCACGTGTCGACGTTGCGCAGCACCGGTTCCTCACCGACGTAGTAGCGGATGAGGTCCGGCATGTAGGTGTAGACGAGCTTGTCGTCGGCGACGCCGTTGCCGACCGCGTTGGCGATCGTGACGTTGCCCGCCCGGGCAGCGTTGATCAAGCCCGGGCAGCCCAGCAGCGAGTCGGCGCGGAACTGCACCGGGTCGAGGAACTCGTCGTCGACCCGTCGGTAGATCACGTGGACCTGCTCGAGGCCCTTCGTCGTGCGCATCATCACGCGCCCGCGGCGGCACACGAGGTCCCGGCCCTCGACGAGCTCGACGCCCATCGTGCGGGCGAGCAGCGCGTGCTCGAAGTAGGCACCGTTGTAGACGCCCGGGGTGAGCACCACGACGGTCGGGTCGGCGACGCCGGCGGGGGCGGCGGCGCGGAGCGCCGAGAGGAGCCGCTGCGGGTACGACGCGACCGGCCGGATCCGGTGCTGCGCGAAGGTCTCGGGCAGGGCGGCCGAGATCGCGCGCCGGTTCGTCATCACGTAGGAGACGCCGGACGGCACGCGGACGTTGTCCTCCAGCACGCGGAACTCGCCGGCGTTGTCGCGGATGAGGTCGATGCCGGAGACCTGGATCCGCACGCCGTTCGGCGGGGTGATCCCGGCGGCGGCCCGGTGGTAGTGCGACGAGGTGTTGACGACCGAGCGGGGGATGACACCGTCCTCGAAGACCCGGCCTGCGTCGTACACGTCCTCGAGGAACATCTCGAGCACCTTGACCCGCTGCTGGACGCCCTTCTCGATCCGCGCCCACGCCTCCATCTCGATGACGCGGGGCAGGATGTCGAGCGGGAACGCGCGCTCCTCGCCCCCGATGTCGAACGTGACGCCCTGGTCGAGGTAGGCCGTCGCGAGCGCGTCGACGCGGCTGCGGAGCTCGGGCTCCGTCATGTCGTCGAGCGAGTCGGACAGCTGCGCGTACGACGAGCGCAGGCCCTCCTCCGCGAACATCTCGTCGTAGGCCGGACCGGTGGCTCCCGTGTATCCCTCGAACATGGCCGTCATGGACCGGACGTTACCGACGACCTGTAACGCGGGTGTTGCACGACGCTCCGGACCACCGCTCCGATCACCGCTCCCGTCGGGGTTCAGGGGAGCGTGAGGATCTCCGCGCCCGTGGGCGTCACCAGCAGGGTGTGCTCGAACTGCGCGGTGCGGCGGCGGTCCTTCGTGACGGCCGTCCAGTCGTCGGGCCACATGTCGTGCTCCGGGGTGCCGAGGGTGAGCATCGGCTCGATGGTGAAGGTCATGCCGACGCGGATCTCGTCGTCGTAGTAGTCGCTGTCGTAGTGAGGGATCACCAGGCCCGAGTGGAAGTGCGTGCCGATGCCGTGCCCGGTGAAGTCCTTCACGACCCCGTAGCCGAACCGCGCCGCGTAGGCCTCGATCACGCGGCCGATCACGTTGACGCGACGCCCGGGCTTGACCGCCTTGATGCCCCGGGCCAGCGCCTCGTGGGTGCGCTCGACGAGCAGCCGGGACTCCTCGTCGACGTCGCCCGCGAGGAACGTGGCGTTGGTGTCGCCGTGCACGCCGTCGAGGAACGCCGTGATGTCGATGTTCACGATGTCGCCGTCCTCGACCACGGTGGTGTCGGGGATCCCGTGGCAGATGACCTCGTTGATGCTGCTGCACAGCGACTTGGGGAAGCCGCGGTAGCCCAGCGTCGACGGGTAGGCGCCGTGGTCGCAGAGGAACTCGTGGCCGATGCGGTCGAGCTCGTCGGTGGTGACCCCGGGGCGTACGGCGCGCCCCACCTCCGCCAGGGCCTGCGCCGCGACGCGGCCCGCGGCCCGCATGCGCTCGATCGTCCCGGCGTCCTTCACCTCGTCGCCCTCGAAGCGCGCGGGGGTCGGGCGGCCGACGTACTCGGGGCGGGGGATGCTCCGCGGGACCGGGCGGACGGGCGAGACGGTGCCGGGGGTGAGGGGCGCGCGGGACATGGCGCTCACTCTAGGAGGACCCGACGCGGCGACCGGGCGTAGGTTGCGCACATGGTCCGCACCTCTTCCGACACGTCGCCCGACGACTGGTGGTTCTGCCTCAAGCACCACACGGTCGAGCCGCGCTCCGGCTGCAAGAACAAGGACCGGCTGGGTCCCTACGCCACGCGTGAGGAAGCCGCCCGCGCGCTCGAGAAGGTCGAGGAGCGCAACGAGGAGTGGGAGGGCGAGCGCCCCTCGTGAGTCGTGGCCCCAGGGCGACGGAA
>DASWYU010000286.1:0-4023 GCA_036404795.1 Nocardioides sp.
GGGCGTCGTCCGACCCACCAACGACGTCGACATCGTGCTGCACGTCGAGACCAGCCGGCGCGTCCCTGCCGAGGCCGCTGCGGCACTCATCTCCATCGGCTACGAGCTGCGGCCGACGTTCGACCCGCGCGAGAACACCGCCCACCGGTTCGTGCGCGGCGCTGACGTCATCGACGTCGTGGCCAGCCACGTCGACGACATCGTCGACGTGCTCGTCGCCGACCATGCGCCCCCGAGCGTCGTGGAACCATTGCTCGGCCGGGAGATGGTCCGCATCGAGGGCGGCGCCCAGGCGCTGCGGCGCACGATCGAGGCTCGCCTCGAGATCGAGTCGCGCCCCGTCGGCATCTCGGTGCCGCGACCGTTCGCGGCCGGCTCGCGACGCTGCAGCGGGCCCTCACCGACGACCACGTCGCCTGGCTCGCCCTCCCGGACCAGGCACGGCGTGACGGGCGCGCCGCGCTGCGGGTGCTGTGCCAGCCGTAGCCGCGCAGCCTCCATCGCCTACGGCCCGACGAACCCCGCCGGCCGCCGCGCATTCCCGCGGCCGCGACCGCGCCCGGCTCAGCGTGCGCTCGGCTCCACGTGCTGGATCGCGGCGCGCACCTTCGCCGTGAGCGCGACGAACTCGGGCAGCCCGCGCAGCTCGTCGGGCGGCACCTCGTGGCTCCGCGACGAGAACCGGGCGGGCTCGTCGAGGACGATCGTGCCGGGCCGCGGGCTCATCACGAGGACGCGGGAGCCCAGGAAGACCGCCTCGTCGACGCCGTGGGTGATGAACAGGATCGTCTTGCGGGTCTCGCGCCAGATCGTCAGCAGCTCGTTCTGCAGCCGCTCCCGGGTGAGCGCGTCGAGAGCGCCGAACGGCTCGTCCATGAGCACGATGTCGGGGTCGTTCGCGAGCACGCGGGCGATCTGCGCCCGCTGCTGCATGCCGCCGGAGAGCTCGTAGGGCCGCAGGTGGGCGACGTCGCCCAGGCCGACGAGCTCGAGGTAGCGGTCCGCCGTGCGCTGCCGCTCCGCCTTCGCCGCCCCCCGCAGGCGCGGCCCGAACGCGACGTTGGCGCGCACGTCGAGCCACGGGTAGAGCGTCGGCTGCTGGAACACGACGCCCCGCTCCGCGCCGGGACCGCGCACCGGGGCGCCGCCGACCGTGATCGATCCGGCCGACGGCGCACCGAAGCCGGCGAGCAACCGCAGCAGCGTGGTCTTGCCGCAGCCCGAGGGCCCGGCGAGGGTGACGAAGCTGCCCGGCTCGATCGTCAGGTCGATCGGTCCGAGCGCGTGCACCTCCCCGAAGCGCTGCTCGAGGTCGGCGACGACGACCGTGCGGTCACTCCCCTGCGTCATGCGTCGTTCACTCCCGCGCGTCGGCCGCGGCCTGCGCCGGGCCGGCGTTGACGCCGTCGGCGTAGACCGACTCGGCGGCGACCGCGGCGATGCTGTCCTGCGTGAGCAGGAACTGCGCCGTGGCGAAGAGGTCGGTGCCGAGCTTGGAGCCGAGGTACTCCTCACCGACCTGGTCGCTGGCCCGCAGGTAGACGTAGCCCGCCAGTTGCGCCTTGGCCTCGTCCGTCGAGATGCCCACCTCGACCGCGATCGACTCGGCGGCCTGGTCGGGGTCGTTCGTGATCTGCTCCACCGCGTAGTCCTGCGCCCGCGCCCAGGCCTCGAGCACGGCCTCGTTGTCGGCCACGAAGTCGCGGTCGGCGATCGCGAGGTCGAAGGTCGGCTTCCCGGCCGCCGCGGTGTCCTCGCTCGTGAGGATCACCTCGCCGCCGTCGGCCTTGAGCTCGCTGAGCGTCGGGTCCCAGATCCAGGCCGCGTCGATGTCGCCCCGGCTCCACGCCGGCGCGATCTGCTCCGGCTCGGAGTTGACGAGGTTGTAGTCGGTCGGGTCCTGGCCGGCGTCCGCGATCGCCTGCAGCAGGGAGAAGTGCGCGGTGGAGCCGAACGGCGTCGCGATGGTCTTGCCGACGAGGCCCGCGATGTCGGTGGCGGCGCCCTCGCGCACCACGAGCGACTCGGCGGCACCGATGACGTCGTGCACCCAGATCACCTGGATCGGGAGGTTGAGCGGCTCGGAGAGCGCCCGCGTGGCCGGCGAGCTGCCGACGAGGCCGATGTCGAGGCTGTCGCCGCCGAAGGCCTGGATGACGTCGCCGCCCGAGGCGAAGTTGCTCCACTCGATGGTGGCGTTGGGCAGGCAGTCCTCGAGGATCCCCTGGTCCTTCACGACGACGTCGCCGTTCGGGATCTTCTGGTAGCCGATGCGCACGGTCACGTCGACCGACTCGTCGGCCTCCCACGGGCAGGCGGACGCGTCGCCCTCGGTCTCGCCGCCGCCGACGCAGCCGGCCAGGGCCAGCGGGGCCAGCAGCGCGACGCCGAGCAGGGAGTGGAGCTTCTTCATGGTCATGCCTTCCCTCGCCACGGGGCGAGCTTCTTCTCGAGGGTGCGGAGGACGACGTCGAGGGCCACCGCGGTGAGGCCGATGACGAGGATGCAGGCGATCGACAGGGCGATCTTGTTCTGCGTGCCCGAGAGGTAGGCGAGGCCGCCGATGCCCGGCAGGCCGTTGACGAGCTCGGCGGCGACGACCGTGGTCCACGCGAAGCCGACGGCCACCCGCAGGCCCGAGATGACGTCGGGCAGCGTGGCGGGTCCGAGCACGAAGAGCAGCGTCTGGCGGCGCGAGGCGCCGAGCGAGAGCGCCGCGTTGAGGTGGTCCTCCCGCACGCCACGCACGCCGTTGAGCGTCGCGAGCGCGATCGGCGGGAACGCGGCCAGCACCAGCAGCCAGATCTTCGACGTGTCGTAGAAGCCGAACCACGCGATGAGGAAGCCGATGTAGGCCAGCGGCGGGATCGAGCGGAGGAAGTCGACGTACGGCCCGACCAGCCGCCCGAAGCCCCGGAAGTAGCCCATCGCCAGGCCCAGCGGTACGGCGATGACCAGCGCGATCGCGAGGCTGAGCCCGATGCGTCGCAGGCTGACGACGAGGTGCTCCCAGAGGAAGTAGTTCTCCTCGCCGCGCACGACGCGGTCCACGCCCCCGCCGACCGGGTGGTAGGTGTTCGCGCGCACGAACGCGTCCCACACCTCCAGCGGCGACGGCGTCAGGTAGGCCGGCTCGACGACGTCGGAGACCGCGACCGCGGTCCACGCCGCGAGCAGCAGCCCCAGCACGAGGACGTGGGGCAGCACGCCGCGGGCGACGGACCTGGCTCGGTTCACGTCGGGTGAACCTAGTGTCTCGATGGACATTCTGCGAACTCGTCTCACGAATCCGCCCGTACGACGCGCTCAGCCCTCCCCGAACAGACGGGTCGCGTTGTGCCACAGCACGCCGGCCAGCCAGGCGTCGTCGAGGGCGGGGTGCCGCTCGCGCAGCGCCTCGAGCACCTCGACCTGGTGGGCGTACGCGTAGGGGATGTTCGGGAAGTCCGACCCGAACAGCACCTTCTCGCCGACGGCGACGAAGCGGTCGAGCAGCTCGTCCGGGTAGTCCCCCGGGTGGCGGCACACCCCGGCGACCTCGCCGAACCGGTCGGTGGTCTCGGCGAAGAACCGCGTGAACGTCATCGTCGTGTCGAGGTGGACGCGCTCGTAGGTCTCGGCCAGGGCGAGGAACGCGTCGTACTCCGGCGCGCCCATGTGTGCCATCACCAGCGTGAGCCGCGGGAACCGCGCGAGCACCTCGGCGACCGGCTCCGGGCCGGTGAACTCCGTGGGGACGGGGCCGGATCCCGCGTGGATCACCACCGGGGTGCCCGCCTCCTCGAGCGTCGCCCAGACGGGCGCGAGGTGCGCGTCGCGCACGTCGAACGCGCCGACCTGCACGTGCACCTTGAAGACCTGCACCCCGGCGGCGATGCGGGCCGCGACGTACTCCCCGGCCTCCGGCTCGGGGTAGAAGGTGCCGCAGCGCAGGGCCTCGGGAGTACGGCGCGCGAAGTCGTCGGCCCAGTCGTTGAGGAACTCGGCCATCCCGGGGCGGTGGGGGTAGGGCAGCGCGGTGAA
>DASWYU010000287.1:0-2966 GCA_036404795.1 Nocardioides sp.
GTTTTTCGTCACGCTGGGGCCACGACCCCGGTGGTGCTGATCAGGCGCGCGAGTGGCGCAGCATGTCCTCGCGGGGCACGACCTTGATGCGCTCGCGTCCGTCGGCCTCGCCGAGGGCGACCTCGTGGGCGTCGAGCCGGATCCAGTCGTCCCAGGTCGTGAAGTCGACGCCGCGCTCGGTGAGGTGGCGGTCGACGGCCTCGGGAGCCGCCTGCTCGGGCGCCGGCGTCGTGTCCAGGTCGGCGATCAGGTTCGCGATCGTCTCCGCCGCGTCCGACTTCGTGTGGCCGATGAGGCCGACCGGGCCGCGCTTGACCCAGCCCGTGCAGTAGGTGCCCGGGACGTGCTCGCCGTCGAGGTCGAGCACGCGGCCGCCCGCGTTCGGGATCACGTGGTCGGTGTCGTCGAACGGGACCTCCGGCAGCGCGGAGCTGCGGTAGCCGACCGCACGGTAGACGGCCTGCACCGGGGTGTCGACGAAGACGCCCGTGCCGACCGCGTTGCCCGTGCCGTCGAGCTCGGTGCGCTCCGTGCGGATGCCGACGACCTTGCCGTCCTCGCCGAGGATCTCGACCGGGTTGTGGCACATGTGGATGTGGATCCGGTGCGGCGTGCCGGTGCGCTCCGCCTCGGCGTACTTCAGCAGCGTGTCGACGACGAGACGCACGCTCTTGGTCTTCTGGATCGCGGCCTGGCTGGCCTCGTCGATCTGGAAGTCCTCCTCGTCGACGATGACCTCGACGCTCGGCGAGTGCGAGAGCTCGCGCAGCTCCATCGGGGAGAACTTGATCTGGGCCGGGCCGCGGCGCGCGAAGACGTGCACGTCGGTGGCCTGGTTGGCCTTGAGGCCCTGGTAGACGTTGTCCGCGATCTCGGTGGTGAGCTGCTCGTCGCCCGGCTTCGCCAGCATGCGCGCCACGTCGAGCGCCACGTTGCCGGCGCCGACGACGGCGACGGACTTCGCCGTCAGCGGCCAGTCGCGCGGGTAGTCGGGGTGGCCGTCGAACCACGAGACGAAGTCGGCCGCGCCGTAGCTGCCCTCGAGGTCGGCGCCCGGGATGCGCAGGTCGCGGTCGTGGATCGCGCCGGTCGCGAAGACGACGGCGTCGTAGAACTGGCGCAGGTCCTCCAGCTTGAGGTCGGCACCGAAGTCGACGTTGCCGAAGAAGCGGATCTCGTCCTTCGACAGCACGCGGCGGAGAGCCTTGATGATCTCCTTGATGCGCGGGTGGTCGGGCGCGACGCCGTAGCGGACCAGGCCGTAGGGTGCGGGCAGGCGGTCGAACACGTCGACCGACGCGGCCTCGTACTCCTTCGTCAGGATGTCCGCGGCGTAGATGCCAGCAGGACCGGCACCGACGACGGCAACACGGATGGGACGCACAGTTCTTCCTCCAGACGCAACACGGGTTAGGCCAGGCTAACTACCGATCACCCATTGTCACAGGCGAAGTGGTGCGACTCGGGTCACGTCCACGTCGCGGACCGACGCCTCCAGCCCACCGTCAGTCCAGGTCGGCGCCGTCGGCGAGGCGCACCCAGTCCTGCTCGGCCCCGAGGAGCCGGCGGAAGTGCTGGTCGGCCATGCCGAGGCCCAGGTCGGAGTAGACCCGGTCGTGGATCGCCAGGCTCCGCGGCGCGCCGACCTCACGGGCGAAGTCGATCGCCTCGCCGATCTTCAGCCAGGGTGCGCTCACCGGCGCGAGCAGCAGGTCGACCGGCTCGCCGGGCCCGGTGAGGGCGTCCCCGGGGTGGAACACGCGGGTGCCACCGACCTCCAGCAGGTAGCCCGAGTTGTCGAAGCGGTCGTAGCTCGGGTGGATGACGGCGTGCTTCTCCCCGACGGCCCGCACGGGCACGCCGACGTCGAACGTCTCGCCGGGCGCGACGACGGTGACGCGCTCGGCGACGTCGGGCGCCGCGTCGGCGATCGCCCGCGCGACGGCGGCGATCGTGAAGACCGGGGCGTCGGTGGCGCGCAGGTGGTCCACGTCGAGGTGGTCGGCGTGCTCGTGGGTGACGAGCACCGCGGTCGCGCCCTCGACCGCCTCGCGCTCGGTGAACGACCCCGGGTCGAGCACCAGGACGTGGTCGTCGTGCGCGATCCGCACGCAGGCGTGGCCGAACTTCGTGAGGCGCATGGGCCCACGTTAGTCCGCGGACCTCGGCGGCACCGTCCGTTCACCCGGCCTCTCCATACTCCGCCGGTGACCACCCTCATGCAGCGCCGCCTCGGCTTCGGCGACGCGACCGTCGTCGGCGTCTCGGCCATGGTCGGCGCCGGCGTCTTCACCGTCCTCGGCCCCGCTGCGGCCGCCGCCGGCTCGGGCGGCGGCCTGCTCCTGGCCCTGGCGGTCGTGGCCGGGGTCGCCTGGTGCAACGCCTCCTCGTCGGCGCGGCTGGCCGCGGTGCACCCGGCGGCGGGCGGCACCTACGTCTACGGCCGGCGCGAGCTGGGCGAGTGGTGGGGCTTCACCGCGGGCTGGTGCTTCGTCATCGGCAAGACCGCGAGCTGTGCCGCGATGGCGACGGCGTTCGCCGTCTACGCCGTGCCGGCCGACGCCCCCGAGCCCGTACGGCGCGCGACCGCCGCCGTCGTCGTCCTGGCCCTCACCCTCGTGACGGTGCGCGGCGTCACCCGCACGGCCCGGGCCGCGCGGGTCATCCTCGCGGTGGCGCTGCTCGGGGTGCTCGCGGCCGTGACGGTCGGGCTCGTCGCGGGCGCACCCGGCTCGGGCGGGCTCGGCGCCGAGATCGACGTGGCCGGCGCCGACGCACTGGGGGTGGCGCAGGCCGCGGGCCTGCTGTTCTTCGCGTTCGCGGGCTACGCCCGGGTCGCCACCCTCGGCGAGGAGGTGCGCGACCCGGAGCGCACGATCCCGCGGGCGATCGCGACCGCCTTCGCGATCGTGCTCGTGCTCTACGTCGTGCTCGCCGTGGCCCTGCTGCACGGTCTCGGCGCGGAG
>DASWYU010000288.1:0-1629 GCA_036404795.1 Nocardioides sp.
GACCACGGTGACCGACTTGTCGGGCAGTGCGCCGACGCGGCGCAGGGCGCTCATCAGCGCCTCGTCCTTCTGCATCTCCTCGGAGATGCGGCGCACGAGCACGCGCGACTCGTCGGAGCCGGCCGCGCTCTGCAGGGACTCGACGCCCTCCATGAAGCCCTCGGCGACGGCGTCCTGGCCCAGCTCGTCGAGGCCGGGGATCGGGTTGCCGTAGGGCGACTCGGTCGGGTTGTCGAGGAGCTCGAGGAGCCGGCGCTCCACCGTCTCGCTCATGACGTGCTCCCAGCGGCACGCCTCCTCGTGCACGTGCTCCCACTCGAGGCCGATGATGTCGGTGAGCAGGCGCTCCGCGAGGCGGTGCTTGCGCATGACGCGCACGGCGAGGCGGCGACCCTCGTCCGTCAGCTCGAGGTGCCGGTCGCCCTCGACGGTGAGCAGCCCGTCGCGCTCCATCCGCGCGACGGTCTGCGACACCGTCGGGCCCGACTGGTGCAGACGCTCCGCGATGCGGGCGCGCAGCGGGACGATGCCCTCCTCGACGAGCTCGTAGATCGTGCGCAGGTACATCTCGGTGGTGTCGATGAGGTCGCTCACGAGAACCATTCTTCCCTACGGACGCACGTCGGACGACCCCCGGTTGGAGGGTGACCTGGCAGTCTGGAGGAATGTCCTCCCGGCACAGCGTCATGTGGTTCCGCCGCGACCTCCGGCTGGCGGACAACCCCGCCCTTCTCGCGGCCGTGGAGGCGGACGCCGTGCTGCCCCTCTTCGTGCTCGACCCGGCCCTCTGGGACCCCGCCGGCCCCTCCCGACGCGCCCACCTCGTCGCGTCCCTGCAGGCCCTCGACGCCTCCCTCCGCTCGCGTCGCACCCGCCTCTCGGTGCTGCACGGCGACCCGGTGGAGCAAGTCGTCGCGGCGGCCCGCGAGGTGGACGCCGACGAGGTGCACGTCGCCGCCGACTTCGGCCCGTACGGCGCGGCCCGCGACGAGCGCGTCGCCGCGGCCCTCGAGGAGCACGGCATCGCGCTGGTGCGCACGGGCTCGCCGTACGCCGTCGACCCCGGCACCGTGACGAAGGGCGACGGCTCGCCGTACGCCGTGTTCACCCCCTTCTCCCGCGCCTGGGGCGAGCGCGGCTGGGACGCGCCCGCGGACCCGCCCGAGGGGCTCAGCGGTCTCGAGCTCGCGACGTCGGTCGACCTGCCCGACGTGGAGGTGCCCGACGGCCTGCGCCTGCCCGAGGCCGGGGAGCGTGCGGCGCGGCAGCGCTGGGAGGCGTACGTCACGGACCACCTGGCGGCGTACGCCGACGAGCGCGACCGCCCCGACCTCGACACCACCTCGAAGATGTCCGTGCACCTCAAGTGGGGCGAGATCCACCCCCGCACGATGCTCGCCGACATCGGGCGGGCGAGCGGGGCCGGGCGCTCGACGTACCGCTCGGAGGTCGCCTGGCGCGAGTTCTACGCCGACGTGCTCCACCACCAGCCGGACACGGCGCGGGAGTACCTGCGGCCCGAGTACGCGCGGATGGCGTACGACGAGCCCGGCGACGCGTTCGACGCGTGGCGGGAGGGCCGCACCGGCTTCCCCGTCGTCGACGCCGGCATGCGCCAGCTGCGCGGCT
>DASWYU010000289.1:0-2270 GCA_036404795.1 Nocardioides sp.
CACTCGGTGCGCGCCGTGCCGCCCGACGCGCTCGCCGAGCTCGCCCGCGCCGGCCTCCCGGAGGACGGCGCGCCGCTCCACGTGCACCTCTCCGAGCAGGTCGCGGAGAACGAGCAGTGTCGCGTCGCGACCGGGCTGACCCCGACCGGGCTGCTGGCCCGCCACGGCATGCTGGGCCCGATGACGAGCCTCGTGCACGCCACCCACCTGAGCTCCGCGGACGTGGCGACGATCGGCGCGGCGGGGGCGTACGTCGCGTTCTGCCCCACCACCGAGCGCGACCTGGGCGACGGGATCGGTCCCGCCCGGGCGCTCGTCGACGCGGGGGCCCGCCTCACGCTCGGCAGCGACAGCCACGCCGTCGTCGATCCGTTCGAGGAGATGCGCGCCGTCGAGATGCACGAGCGCCTGGCGGCGCAGCGACGGGGGCACTTCACGGCGGCGGAGCTGCTGGCGGCCGCGACCGTGGACGGCCACGCCTCGCTCGGGTTCCGCGACGCCGGCCGGATCGCCGTCGGGGCGCGCGCCGATCTGGTCACCCTCGACACCGCCTCGCCCCGCACGGCCGGCACCGGCGACGACGAGCACACCGCGGTCTTCGCCGCGACGGCCGCCGACGTCGTCCACGTCGTCGCGGGCGGGCGGGTCGTGCACACCGCGGCGGACGCCCCGGCCGTCGGCGCCCTGCTGGACGCCGCTGTGCGGGAGGTGCGCGCGTGAGCGTGCTGGTGACGGGGATCGGGGAGCTCCTGACGGGGCGGCTGCCCGGGGACGAGACGCCGGGTGACGAGGGGCCGGAGCTGCCGCTCGTGCTGGAGCGTGCGGCCGTCGTGCTCGAGGGCGACCGCTTCGCGTGGGTCGGCACCGCCGAGGCGGCGCGCTCCGCCGGCCTCGCCGCGGACGTCCACGTCGACGCGGGAGGACGCGCCGTCGTGCCCGGCTTCGTCGACTCGCACGCCCACCTCGTCTTCGCCGGCGACCGTGCGGCGGAGTTCACGGCCCGGATGGCGGGGGAGCCGTACGCCGCGGGCGGCATCCGCACGACCGTCGCCGCCACGCGCGGCGCGACCGACGAGGCGCTCCTCGGGGGCGCGAGCCGGCTGGTCGGCGAGATGCTGCGCCAGGGCACCACGACGGTCGAGATCAAGTCGGGCTACGGCCTGACCGTCCGCGACGAGGCCCGCAGCCTGGCGGTCGCGCGGCGGCTCACCGAGGAGACGACCTTCCTCGGCGCCCACGTCGTGCCCGACGGCCCGAGCGGCGAGGCGGGCGACGTGGCGGCGTACGTCGACCTCGTCACCGGGCCCATGCTCGACGCCTGCGCGCCCCACGCCCGCTGGATCGACGTCTTCTGCGAGACCGGCGCGTTCGACGTCGACCAGGCCCGCGCGGTGCTCGCCGCCGGTGCCGCGGTGGGCCTCGGGGGGCGGCTGCACGCCAACCAGCTCGGTCCCGGTCCGGGCGTGCGGCTCGCCTGCGAGCTGGGGCTCGTCGCGGTCGACCACTGCACCTACCTCGACGACGCCGACGTGGACGCGCTCGCCGCGTCGGGCACGACCGCGACGCTGCTGCCGGGGGTGGAGTTCTCGACGCGGCACCCCTATCCGGACGCCCGCCGGCTGCTGGACGCCGGCGTCCACGTCGCGATCGCCTCGGACTGCAACCCGGGCTCGAGCTTCACCAGCTCGCTGCCGTTCTGCATCGCGCTGGCGGTGCGCGAGCTCGGGATGACGCCGACCGAGGCGGTGCTCGCCGCGACCCGCGGCGGCGCCCGGGCGCTGGGTCGCGACGACGTGGGCCGGATCGTGCCCGGCGCCCGCGCCGACCTCGTGCTGCTCGACGCGCCGAGCCACGCCCACCTGGCCTTCCGCCCCGGCGTCCCGCTCGTCGCCGGCGTCTGGCAGCGCGGCCGCCCGGTGCTCCCGGCGGGCTGAGGAGCACGCCACGTCGGGTCCGGGCCGCGATCGGGACGCCCCACGCGGAGAACGTGCCGCAGAACGGCCCCAAGGCGGGGTTCGTGGCGCCGTTCTCCGCACGGGGCGTCCGCGTCATGATGACGCCGTGACGAACCGCTGCACCGCGCTGAGCGCCGCCGCCGGCGAGGACCAGGCCGGCACGGCGCCGACCGAGGGGACGTGGCTCCTCGTCGAGCAGCCCGGCGCGTGGGGCCGCAAGGCCCTGCGGGAGAGCGACCTGCCGGCCGAGGTGGCCGCTCTCCTCGGCGGGCTGGGCGCGCACGTCGCACCCGGTGCCCCGGCCGTGCGGGTGCA
>DASWYU010000290.1:0-4163 GCA_036404795.1 Nocardioides sp.
GAGATCTCGGACGTCTCCGAGGACGGCCGCACGCTCTTCTACACCGACGCGGCGGGCCAGCGGGTCGGCATCCTCGACATCTCCGACCCGGCGGCGCCCGTCGGTCGGGGCACGCTCGACCTCACCCGCTTCTTCGACGCCGGCACGCCGGTGCAACCGACCTCGGTCGCCGTCGTCGGCGACCACCTGCTCGCCGTGGTCGACACCAGCGAGTCCTTCACGGAGGCCTCGGGCGCGCTCCTCGTCGTGCGGATCAGCGACGGCAGCTTGCAGGCCAGCATCGACCTGGGCGGCCAGCCCGACTCGATCGCGATCAGCAAGGACGGCGCCTGGGCCGCCATCGCGATGGAGAACCAGCGCGACGAGGACGCGAACGGGGCGAACCTGCCGCAGGCGCCCGCCGGCTTCCTGCAGACGGTGGCGCTCACGGGCGACCCGTCGACGTGGGAGACCCGCCCCGTGCCGTTCACGAACGCCGACGGCTCGGCCCTGCCCGCCTTCACCGCGGCCGGCATCGACACCCCCGTCGACCCCGAGCCCGAGTACGTCACGATCAACGCCGACGACAAGGTCGCCGTGACGCTGCAGGAGAACAACGGCATCGTCGTCGTCGACCTGCCCACCGGCACGATCGAGAACGTCTTCTCCGCCGGGAACGCCCAGGTCAGCGGCATCGACACCACCTCGGACGGCGTCTTCAACCCGACCGGCTCGCTCGACAAGCCGCGGGAGCCCGACGCCATCGCGTGGGTCGGTGACGACCTCGTCGCCACCGCCAACGAGGGCGACTGGAAGGGCGGCACGCGCGGCTGGACGGTCTTCGACACGACCACGGGCGACGTCGTCTGGGACGCCGGCAACTCCTTCGAGCAGCTCGCCACGCGGCACGGCCTCTTCATCGACTCCCGCGCCAAGGCGTCGTCCAAGGGCACCGAGCCGGAGGGCCTCGCGTTCGCGGAGGTCGGGGGCACGCCGTACGCCTTCGTCGGCTCCGAGCGCAGCAACTTCGTCGCCGTCTACGACATGACGGACCCGCGCGAGCCCGTGTTCCGCCAGGTGCTGCCCGCGACCAACGGTCCCGAGGGCATCCTCCCGATTCCGGGCCGCGACCTGCTCGCCGTCACCTCGGAGACCGACGACGCTGCGGTCGGCGTGCGCGCCAGCGTGAGCCTCTACGAGCTGGGCGCCGACACCCCGTTCTTCCCCTCGATCGCGTCCGCCGACGTGCCCGGCTCCGACCCGGCCCAGCCGATCGGCTGGGGCGCGCTCTCGGCGCTCTCGGCGCACCCGACGGACCCCGACACGCTCTACGCGGCGAGCGACTCGGCCTTCAAGCCCGGTCGCGTCTACACCGTCGACGTCTCCGGCTCGCCCGCCGTCATCTCGTCCGTCGTCGACGTCACGAACGCGAGCGGCACCCCGCAGAACCTCGACATCGAGGGCCTCGCCGCGCGCCCCGAGGGCGGCTTCTGGCTCGCGAACGAGGGCGCCACGGGCCCCGCGAACTCGCTGGTGCGCATCGACGCCGCCGGCGTCGTGCAGGAGACCGTCCCCCTCCCCACCGACGTCACGACCGGGCTCAGGAACTGGGGCCTCGAGGGCGTCTCGATCGCTCAGGGCTTCGCGAACGAGACCCTGTACGTCGCGCTCCAGCGCCCGCTGGGCACGGGCGTCGCCGGCGCCACGCCGGAGGACACGACCCGGATCGGCCGCTACGACACGGTCACGGGTGAGTGGACGTGGTTCGGCTACACGCTGGAGCCCACGAGCACCGCCGGCGACTGGGTCGGCCTGTCCGAGATCGTCACGGTCGACGACGACACCGTCGCGGTGATCGAGCGCGACAAGCTCAACGGTCCGCGCGCCGCGATCAAGCGCGTCTACACCGTCGACCTCCCGGCCGGCACCCCCGGCACGGTGACCCCGGTCGAGAAGGAGCTCGCCGTCGACGTGCTCCCGGCCCTCACCGAGCAGCACGGCTGGACGCAGGAGAAGCTCGAGGGCCTCACCATCGCGGCCGACGGCGAGGTCTACGCGGTCACGGACAACGACGGTCTCAAGGACGCCACGGGTGAGACGCAGTTCCTGCGCCTCGGCCGCGCTCTCGACAGCGAGCTCGCCACCACCACGACCACGCTGGCGACCCGCCAGACCGCGCCGGGCGCCGTGCGGCTCTCCGCCACCGTCACCGGCGGGACCGCCGCCGGCACCGTCCAGTTCCTCGAGGGCGACACGGTCGTCGGCACCGCACCCGTCGCGTCCGGCGCCGCGAGCGTCGACCTGACGGGCGTGGCGCTCGGCCCGCACTCCTACGTCGCACGCTTCGTGCCCGCCGTCTCCTCGGGCCTCGCGGAGTCGACGTCGCCCGCCGGTGAGCTCGTCGTCACGACCACCACCACGACGACCCTCGCGGCGGCCGACCTCAACCGCGACGTCGCCACCCTCACGGTCACGGTCGCGCCCGCCGCGACCACCCCCGTCACCGGCCGGGTCGTCGTGCTCCGCGGCGAGACCGAGGTCGCCTCCGCGCCGCTCGTCGACGGCACGGCCACCCTCGAGGCGGCGCTCACGCCCGGAACGCACCCGCTGACCGCGACGTACCTGCCCGCCGAGGACTCGCTCGCGACCAGCTCGTCGTCGACGTCGACCGACGTCACCGTGCTCACCTCGTCGTCCACGCTGCTCACGGCGGTCTCCGCCGGCGCCGGACGCGCGCAGCTCCGCGCCGTCGTGACGCCGCGCGCCGACTCCCCCGTCGTCGGCAACGTCGCCTTCTTCGAGGGTGTCGAGCTCGTCGGCGTCGGGCCGGTCGTCGACGGCCAGGCGACCGCCGACCTCGAGGGCGTCGCCGGTGGCGCGCACGCCTACACGGCGATGTACGTCCCCGACCCCGAGAGCTTCGTCGCCTCCTCCACCTCCAGCGAGGTCGAGCTCGGGGTCGGCGCGGTCACGTCGCTCTACGTCGGTGCCACGCCGGTCGTCGCGCCGTACGGCCGCACCCGCACCGTCGGCGTGAAGGTGACGGGCGGCGCGCCGGTCGACGGCGTCGCGCAGGTGCACGTGGGCGGCATCCGGTTCGCCGTCCCGCTCGTCGACGGCGTCGGCCGGATCACCATCCCGTCGGGCCTGGCCGTCGGCACCCACACGGCGCTCGCCGTGTTCGCCGGCGACGCCACGCACGGCGCGTCGTCCAGCACGATCGACCTGGTCGTGCGCGCCACGCCCACCCGGATCGACGAGGCGTTGCCGACCACCATCAGCGCCGGCCGGTCGGTGACGAGCTCGTTCTACGTCACCGCCCCGGGCTCGCAGGTCCCCGCCCGCGGCGCGATCCGGATCTACCACGGCGGCCGCCACCTGACCACCGCCGAGGTGCGGAACGGGCGCGCGACGGTCACGCTCCCGGCCCTCGCGGCCCGGACCTACGACCTCCGCGCGGTCTTCGACGGCGGCGCGTCCTTCGGTCGCTCGCAGCTCGACTTCCGCACGGTCGCTCGCTGACCCGGACCGAACGGCAACTGCCCGGGCCGGCGTCCCCCACGGGGGCGCCGGCCCACGGCCTCCTCGGGGCGCGCCACTACCCTGGACGCGTGGATGCCGCACCGCCGCCCGGTCACGCGCTGGTCGAGCTCGTCGGCGTGATGGCCCGCCTCCGACGCGAGTGCCCGTGGAAGGCCGAGCAGACCCACCGCTCGCTCGCGCGCTACCTCCTCGAGGAGGCCCACGAGGTGCTCGAGGCCCTCGACACCGGCGACGCGGCGCTGCTCCGCGAGGAGCTCGGCGACCTGCTGCTGCAGATCTACTTCCACGCCGCGGTCGCCGCGGAGCGCGACGACGGCACGGGATTCACCATCGACGACGTCGCCGCCGACCTCACCGCGAAGCTCGTGCGCCGCAACCCGCATGTGTTCGCCGCACCTGCCGCCTCCCCGGCGCCCGGCGGCCGTCAGCTCGACGCGGCCGCAGTCAACGAGGCCTGGGAGGCGGTCAAGGCCACCGAGAAGGACCGCTCGGACCCGACCGACGGGCTCCCGCCGACGCTCCCGGCGCTGCTGTGGGCCGACAAGGTGCTGGACCGTACGGCGCGTGCCGGCGCCCCGCTCGACCTCGCGCCCCGGCCCGCCGCGGCGTCGGACCCGCAGGTCGACGTCGGCGACCGGCTG
>DASWYU010000291.1:0-11047 GCA_036404795.1 Nocardioides sp.
GGCCTGCGCCGCCGGTGCGACCAGGTGCCCCCGGTGGTCCGGAGCGGCGTGGCGGACGCGGCGCAGCACGTCGCGCACCAGCTCGGCGACGAGGGAGCGGCCCTCCTCGGCGGTCGACCCGGTCGGGTCGCCGAGCACGCCGTTGGGGGAGACCGCCTTCACGCCGCCCGTCATGAGCGTCGGGAGGATCTCGGTGAGGGTGCCGGTGTTGCCGGGCTCTGCCTTGCGGATGTCGACCGCCGTCGGCTGGAGGTAGAGCATGATCGAGGTCTCGGTGCGCCCGGCGTGGAGGTCGACGTCCTCGGTCGCGCACGCGACCCAGGCCGTGTCGTGGCCTTCCTCGCGGAGCTGGCCGACGGCCTTCTCCAGCGCGAAGACATTGCCGCCGTGGGCGTTGACGAACACGACGTGCGAGGTCCACAGCTCCGCGGAGCGCACCAGCTCGACGAGCATCGCCGCGAGCGCGTCGGTGCCGATCGAGAGGGTGCCGGGGAAGCCGTGGTGCTCGCCGGATGCCGCGAAGAGCAGCGGCGGGGCGACGAGGACCGGCCGCTCGTCGAGCAGGTGCACCGCCACCCGGCCCGCGACCTCGGCGGCGATGACGCCGTCGGTGTCGAGGGGCAGGTGGGGGCCGTGCTGCTCGAGGGAGCCGACCGGCACCAGGAGGAGCGCACCGGGTTCGACGTCCGGCCAGGTGCGGGACGACAGGGCGGGGTTCACGGTGCGCTCCTCTCGGTGGGGACTGCTGAGGTCGTGCGTCAGACGGTGGCGGCAGCGCGCCGGCCCTTGGCGGGCGCCGCGGGGGCGGCGGCTGCCGGCGGCACGTCGCCGAGCGTGCGGTGGAAGCCCTCGGGGATGAGGAGGTGCTCGGGCGTCAGGTCGTGGATCGACGAGACACCCATGCCGCGCAGCGCGGAGTCGACGCCCGAGCGGAGCACGTCGAGCACGTTGCCCACGCCCTGCTCGCCGTTGGCGGCGAGGCCCCAGAGGTACGCGCGTCCGATGAGGACCGCGCGGGCACCCAGGGCGACGGCCTTGACGACGTCGGACCCGCGCCGTACGCCGCCGTCGATGACCACCTCGATGTCGTCGCCCACGCGGGACACGATCGGGTGGAGCATGCGGATCGCGGCGGGGGTGCCGTCGAGGTTGTTGCCGCCGTGGTTGGACACGGAGATCGAGTCCACACCGGCGTCGACGGCGCGCAGCGCGTCGTCGACGCGGCTGACGCCCTTGAGGATGAAGGGCTTGCCGCCGGAGATCTGCTTCCACTGCTCGCGCATCCACGCGATGTCGTCCCACGACGGCGGGGTCGTGGTCATCCACTCGTAGTAGGCGCCGAAGAAGGTCGGGCCCATGATGCCGCCGGGGGGCGCCAGGTTGGGGGCCGTGAGGTCCGGGATGGTGCCGGTCTTGCCGAAGGTCCAGAGCCAGCGCGCCTTGGTGGCCACCTGCGGCGCGAACCGCACCATCGTCTTCAGGTCGACTTTCTCGGGGATCTCCGGCGAGCCCCAGTCGCGGCCGACCGAGAACGACCAGTCGGTCGTGGCGATGAGGCCGAGCGCACCGGCGGCCTCCGCGCGCTGCATGCGGTGGAGCATGATGTCGCGCTCGCCGGTCCAGTACATCTGGAAGAAGGTGCGCGCCCCGGTCTCGGTGACCTCCTCCACGGACTTCGAGGCGAAGTTCGAGAGGCCCATGAGGGTGCCGCGGTCACGGGCGGCGCGGGCGACGGCGACCTCGCCGTCGGGGTGCACGGCCTGCACGCCGGTCGGCGAGATGACGACGGGCTGCGAGATCTCCTGGCCCCACAGCGTGGTGCCCTGCGAGCGCTCGGCGGGCTGCCCGGCGACGACCGGCTGCAGGCCGATCTCGCTGAACGCGCTCTGGTTCTCGTCGCGGGACTGGCCGCGCTCCGAGCCGGCGACGAGCGCGCCGTACACCGGCTTCGGCAGCCGCTTGCGCGCCCGCTCCTGGGCGACGGCGACGGACTCGAACCAGGGGTTCTGCTTCCAGGGGTTGCTCAGCCACTCGGGCTTGGCCATGGGTCTTCTCCTGCGGGTGGTGTGCCGGCGGGCGCGAAAGGTCGGCGCAGACGCGCCCGCCGGCGGATCGGGGTGGGGTGGGGTGGGGTACGGCGCCGGATCAGCAGCCGCAGGCGCCGGAGGCGCAGCCGCCCCCGCCGCCGAGCGCGCCCGTGCCGGGGTCGAAGCCCGCGAGCGGGCTCTCGGCGCAGGCGGAGACGGGCATGCCGCGCGGCTTGAGCGCGGACTCGAGGTCGTCGGGGCGGCGACCCAGCTGCAGCATGACCGGCTGGTTGCGCGTCGGGTTCTTCTTCGAGTGGTCCTGGCTGGACTCGGGGATGACGCGGCCGCCGGCCTCGTTCATCGACTGCAGGGCCGACTCGCCGTAGCCCTGCACGCACTCCGGGTCGGGACCGTCGAGCGGGAGGCCGGTGAAGAACTTCGCGGCCATGCAGCCACCGCGGCACGCGTCGAAGAAGGAGCACTTGGCGCACGCGCCGCCGGTCTGCGGGGCCCGGAGGTCCTGGAACAGCTCGGACTTCTGCCAGACCTGCTGGAACCCGCCGTCCGTGAGGATGTTGCCGGCGTGGAAGTTGTCGTGGATCGCGAACGGGCAGGCGTAGACGTCGCCGATCGGGTCGATGAGGCAGACCACGCGACCCGCGCCGCAGAGATTGAGGCCCGGCAGCGACTCGCCGAAGGCGGCGAGGTGGAAGAACGAGTCGCCCGTGAGGATGTTCTCGCCGTTCGCCATCAGCCAGTAGTAGAGCTCGCGCTGCTGCTCGGGGAGCGGGTGCAGCTCGTCCCAGACGTCCGCACCGCGGCCCGAGGGGCGGAGGCGGGTGAGGCGGAGCATGGCGCCGTACTTGTCGGCGATCGCCTTGAACTCGTCGAGCTGGCCGATGTTCTGCCGCGTGCAGACGACCGAGATCTTCGCGTCCTGGAAGCCGGCCTCCTGGAGGTTCTCCAGCGCGCGGATCGCGGTGTCGAAGGAGCCGGGGCCGCGGACGTAGTCGTTGACCTCGGCGGTCGCACCGTCGAGCGAGATCTGGATGTCGACGTACCCGTTCATCGCCGGCGACGCGAGGAACGCCGCGCGCTCCTTGTTGAGCCGCACGCCGTTCGTCGAGAACTTCACGCCGACGTTGTGCTCGATGGAGTACTCGAGCAGCTCCCAGAAGTCGGGACGGATCGTCGGCTCGCCGCCGCCGATGTTGATGTAGAAGACCTGCATGCGCTGGAGCTCGTCGATGACGGCCTTCGCCTGGTCGGTCGACAGCTCGCGGGGGTCGCGGCGGCCCGAGCTCGAGAGGCAGTGGGCGCACTCGAGGTTGCAGGCGTAGGTGAGCTCCCACGTCAGGCAGATCGGCGCGTCGAGGCCGAGCTCGAACTGGTCGACGAGGCGGTCGCCGCGGGGCGTGCGGTCACCCGTGGTGGGGAGCAGTTGTCCGATGCGGGTGGTCGCCGGGCGCTCGGGGGCGATCGTCATGCTGCGGCTCCTTCGGTCTGGCGCGGGCGGATCATGTCGGTGCGGGCGAGACCGCTGAGGGCCGCGACGTATCCCGGCCATTGGGACTCGGGGATCTCCGCCGCCTCGAGGGCGGCGGCCACGTCCGGCGCGTCACCGAGGCCGCGCACCACGCGGACGAGCTCGGGACGCTTGAGGAAGGTCAGCTTGCGGTTGCCGAAGTGGTAGGCGAGCGCCCCGAACGGCTCGGGCCGCAGCGCCACCGCGGGCGAGATCACCCAGGGCTGGTCGAGTCGCACGGCACCGTCGGCCGGGCTGTTCGGGGCGTCGCTCATGGCGTTTCTCCTAGCCCGTCGGCTCAGTAGACGCCGCACATGCCGTCGATCGAGACTTCCTCGATCAGCATGTCGGCGCTCAGGTCGGTCTGGGTCTCGACGGACTCCTGCGGCTTGCTCATGCGCGTCTCCTCACGGTGGGTCGGTGCGGGTGGCGGATCCCCGCTTGTGCCGTACGCCACATTAATGGCACACGGTGCCATGGGGAAGAGGTAGGCGGCACCAGGTGTCCTAACTGCCCGGTCGGAGAGGTCTCGCGCGGGTCTCTACCGACGGCGCGGCCCGTCGTGGTGGGATGCACGCGGCCCGGGAGCAGAGCCTGAGAGGGGGCGGCGGTGCGCCACGAACGCGGCGAGATGTTCGGTCGACCGCGGTCGACGACCCACGACTCGATCGAGTCGGTCGCGCTCGACCTGTTCGACCGGAACGGTTTCGAGCAGACCACCGTCGACGACATCGCGACCGCCGCGGGCATCAGCCGCCGCACGATGTTCCGCTACTTCGCGTCGAAGAATGACATCCCCTGGGGCCGGTTCTCCGAGGGTCTCGTCGAGCTCGCGCGCCGGCTGGAGGAGGCGCCCCACGACGAGCCCCTCTGGCGGGCGCTCCACGACGCGATCCTCGACTTCAACGCGCTGCCCGAGGGGGGCGAGGAACAGCACCGCCGCCGCATGCGCCTGCTGCTGGGCACCCCGGCGCTGCAGGCGCACTCCGCGCTCATGTACGCCGAGTGGCGCGGTGTCGTGGCCCGCTTCGTCGCCGTACGGCGCGGCATCGCCCCCGACGACGTGCGCGCCGTCGTGCTCGGGCACGCGGCGCTGGGGGTCTCGCTCGCGGCGTACGAGACCTGGCTCGCGCACGACGACGCCGACCTCGGCGAGCAGCTCGACACCGCCCTCGGCGCCCTCCGCGACCACTTCGGCGAGTAGCCCGCCGAGTTGCGGGTTGCGTCGCGTGGTGCGCGTCGAGTTGCGGGTTACGTCGCGTGGTGCGCGTCGAGTTGGCTGAAGTGTGCGGGTGGGGTGTCGAGTTGGCTGAAGTGTGCGGGTGGGGTGGTGCGTTTCAGTCAACTCGAGGTGCTGGGGTGTGCGTTTCAGCCAACTCGAGGTGCTGGGGTGCGCGTTTCAGCCAACTCGACGCGGATTGACTCGGCGCGTTTCAGCCAACTCGACGGGGATCAGCGGGGGGCCATGCGGATGGCGCCGTCGAGGCGGATGGTTTCGCCGTTGAGCATGGGGTTGGTGGTGATGTGGGCGACGAGGGCGCCGTACTCCTCCGGCTCGCCGAGGCGGCTGGGGTGCGGGACCTGGGCCCCGAGCGAGGCCTTGGCTTCGTCGGGCAGCGTGGCGAGGAGGGGGGTGTTGAAGAGGCCGGGGGCGATGGTGACGACGCGGATCCCGAGGCTGGCGAGGTCGCGGGCGATGGGGAGGGTCATGCCGACGATCCCGCCTTTGGATGCGGCGTAGGAGGCTTGTCCGATCTGTCCGTCGTAGGCGGCGACGGAGGCGGTGTTGACGATCACGCCCCGCTCCTCGGCGCGCGCATCGTCCAGCGGCTCGAGCTCGGCCATGCGGGCCGCGGTGAGGCGGATGACGTTGAAGGTGCCGAGCAGGTTGATCTCGATGATGCGTTGGAACGACTCCAGGGGGAGGGGCTCGTTGCCGCGGCCGACGGTCTTGCCGGGTGCGCCGGTGCCGGCGCAGTTGACCGCCACCCGCAGGTCGCCGATGTCGGAGGCGAGGTCGACCGCCGCCTGGACGGCGTTGGGGTCGCGGACGTCGGCGGCGGCGAAGCGTACGTCGCGGTCGTACCGCGCCGCGAGCTCCTTGGCGACGGCTTCGCCGGCGGAGGAGGGCAGGTCGAGGATGACGACCCCGGCTGCGCCGGCGTCGAGGAGGGCCTCGACCGAGGCGCGGCCGAGGCCGGAGGCACCGCCGGTGACGAGAACGGACGAGCGGGCGACGGACAGATCCATAGGGGTCAGAGCCTTTCGATGATGGTGGCGTTGGCCATGCCGGCGGCTTCGCACATGGTCTGCAGGCCGTAGCGGCCGCCGGTGTGCTCGAGGGTGGCCAGCAGGGTGCCGAGGAGGCGGGTGCCCGAGGAGCCGAGGGCGTGGCCCAGGGCGATGGCGCCGCCGTGGGGGTTGAGCTTGGCGGGGTCGGCGCCGAGCTCGCGCGCCCACGCGAGGGGGACGGGCGCGAAGGCTTCGTTGACCTCGTAGGCGTCGAGGTCCTCCAGGCTCAGGCCGGTGCGGGTGAGGACCTTCTGGGTGGCGGGGATGGGGGCGGTGAGCATGAGGACCGGGTCGTCGCCGGTGACCGCGAACCCCACGAACCGCGCCCGCGGGGTGAGCCCGAGCTCGGTGAGGACCCGCTCGGACACGATGAGCGCTGCGGAGGCGCCGTCGGTGAGCGGGGAGGAGTTGCCGGGGGTGATGTTCCAGGTCAGATCCGTGAAGCGGGCGGCGAGCTCGTCGGTGCGGAACGAGGCCCGCAACCCGGCGAGGCCCTCGGCCGTGGTGGAGGCACGCACGGTCTCGTCCACCGTGTGCGTGAGCGTGGTGCCGTCCGGGAGCGTGACGTCGATCGGCACGACCTCGCCGTCGAAGAACCCCGCGGCGGTGGCGGCCGCCGCCCGACGGTGCGACTCCGCCGAGAAGGCGTCGAGCTCGTCGCGTTCGAGCTTCCAGCGCTGCGCGACCAGTTCGGCCGAGACACCCTGGTTCACCAGACCGTGCTCGGGTGAGGGGTAGCGGGCGGCCACCTCAGGTCCGTTGAGAGCGGCGCCGTCAGAGCTGTCGAGGCCGAGGGTCGAGGCGCCCATCGGGACCCGGCTCATCGACTCCACGCCACAGGCGATCACGACGTCGGCGAACCCGGACATCACGGCCTGGGCGGCGAAGTCCACGGCCTGCTGGCTGGAGCCGCACTGGCGGTTGATCGTCACGGCGGGCACTGTCTCGGGGAACCCGGCGCCGAGCAGCGCCGTACGCCCGATGTTCATCGACTGCTCCCCGACCTGCTGCACACAACCGGTGATCACGTCCTCGACCCGCCCCGGATCCACCCCCGTCCGCTCGGTCAGCGCCTTCAGCACGTGGGAGAGCAGCACCGCTGGATGCGTCCCCGACAACGCACCCCCCGGCTTGCCCTTGCCCGACGCGAGCCGGGCGACATCGATGAGATAGGCCTCAGCCATGGTTGCTCCTGGACTGGTGGGTGGGGGAGGGGGTACGGCGCGACTCAGCGCGGGGCCATGCGCAGCGCGCCGTCCATGCGGATGACCTCGCCGTTCAGGTAGTCGTGGTCGATGATCGAGAGGGCGAGCTGGGCGTACTCGTCGGGGCGCGCGAGACGCTGCGGGAACGGCACACCGGCGGCGAGCCCGGCGCGGAACTCCTCGGAGACCGTGGCGAGCATGGGGGTCTCGACGATGCCGGGCGCGATGACGTTGACGCGGATGCCGTACTGCGCGAGGTCGCGCGCCGCCGGCAGGGTGAGGCCGACGACGCCGCCCTTCGAGGAGGAGTACGCCGCCTGCCCGACCTGGCCGTCGAAAGCCGCGATCGACGCCGTGTTGATCACGACGCCGCGGGCGCCGTGCTCGAGCTCCTCGGTCTGCGCGATGCGCTCGGCGGCCAGGGTCAGCACGTTGAAGGTGCCGATGAGGTTGACCTGGATGATCTTGGCGTAGAGGCCCAGGTCGTGCGTGCCCTTGCGCGACAGGATGCGCGCCGACGGGCCGATGCCGGCGCAGTTGACGACGGTGCGCAGCGGCGCTCCCTCGGCGGCGGTCGCGACGGCGGCGGCGACCTGCTCCGGGTCGGTGACGTCGGTCGGCACGTAGGTCACGCCGTCGACGGCGGGAGCGCGCTCGATGGAGGAGGCGAGGTCGAGGCCGAAGACGGCCGCGCCCTTCGCAGCGAGGGCGGACGCGGTGGCCGCGCCGAGGCCGGAGGCGGCGCCGGTGACGATCGCGGCGGTCTGGGCGAGCTGCATGGGTCTCTCCTGGGTGGGACTCGATGGGATCCGTGGGACCAGCGCCTGGAATCCGGCGCGCTGGTCCCACGAAGTCGGGGGGCCTGCCGTCAGGCGGTGACGTGCAGGGAGGAGTCGGGCTTGCCGTCGAGCGAGCGCGCGATGACCATCCGCTGGATCTGGTTGGTGCCCTCGAAGATCTGCATCACCTTCGTCTCGCGCATGTAGCGCTCGAGCGGGAAGTCGCGGGTGTAGCCGACGCCGCCGAGCACCTGCACGCCGTCGGTGGTCACCTTCATCGCGTTGTCGGTGGCGACGAGCTTCGCCACGGAGGCCTCGCGCGAGAACGGCAGGCCCTGGTCGCGGAGGCGGGCGGCGTGCAGCGTGACGGCGCGAGCCGACGCGACCGCGGCCTCCATGTCGGCGAGCACGAAGCCGAGGCCCTGGTGGTCGACGATGCGGCGACCGAAGGCCTCGCGCTCCTGGGCGTAGGCCAGCGCCGCGTCGAGCGAGCCCTGCGCGACGCCGGTCGCGACGGCGGCGATGCCGAGCCGGCCGGAGTCGAGACCGGCGAGCGCGATCTTGAGGCCGTCCCCCTCCTCGCCGAGCCGTCGCTCGACGGGGACGCGCACGTCGGTGAGCAGCATCGTCGCGGTCGTCGAGCCCATCAGGCCCATCTTCCGCTCGGGGTTGTCGGCGACCAGGCCGGGCGTGTCGGCCGGCACCAGGAAGCAGGAGATGCCGTTCTTGTCGTCCGACGTGCGGGCCATGACCTTGTAGAAGTCGGCCTCGCCGCCGTGCGTGACCCAGGCCTTGGCGCCGTTGAGGACGTACTCGTCCCCCTCCCGCCGCGCCGTCGTCCGCATCGCCGCGGGGTCGGAGCCGGCGTGTGCCTCCGAGAGGCAGTAGGCCCCGAGCAGGTCGCCGCCCAGCATGTCGGGGAGCCACTTCTGCTGCTGCTCCTCGGTGCCGCGGGTGGCGAGGCCGAAGCACGAGAGGGCGTGCACGGACACCCCGACGCCGACGCTGGCCCAGACGCGACCGATCTCCTCGAGCACCTGCAGGTAGACCTCGTAGGACACCCCGCCCCCGCCGACCTCCTCCGCGTAGGGCAGACCCAGCACACCCGTGCGCCCCAGCAGGCGGAACACGTCGCGGGGGAAGTCCGCGTTCTCCTCGGCCTCGGCGGCCCGCGGGGCGAGCTCCTTCGTCACCAGGTCGCGCACGAGCGCGATCAGGTCGACGGACTCCTCGTCGGGCAGCAGGCGGCGGGCGGGCATGCGGTCCTCCTTCACGGAACGATACTGACGATAGTTCTACAGTATCGTTCCCGGTATCGCTAGGGTGTCCCAGGAGACGAGGAGGTGGACCGGTGGTGACGACGGAACGCGCCCGCCGTACGGCGCGGCAGCAGCAGCTCCTCGACCGGCTCGTCGACCTGTGCGAGGCGGAGGGCTTCTCCCGGTTCACCCTCGACGAGCTGACGGTCCGGCTCGGCTGTTCCAAGACGACGCTCTACTCGCTCGCCGGCTCCAAGCAGGAGCTGGCCGTCGAGGTCGTCCGCGCCTCCTTCCGGCGCGCCACCGCCCTGGTCGAGGCGCGGCTGGCCGAGGTCAGCGGCGCCGGCGAGCGCATCGGCACCTACCTGCGCGCGGTGGCCGACCGGCTGCAGTCACTGTCGGACGACTTCCTGACCGACATCGCGGCGTACGAGCTCACCGACGCCGTCTATCGCCGTAACACCGAAGCGGCCGCCGACCGCATCCGCCAGCTCGTCGGTGACGGCGTCGCGTCGGGCGAGCTGCGCGACGTGCACGCGGCGTTCGTCGGCGAGATGGTCTCCGCGACGATGTTCGACATCCAGCGCGGCCGGCTGTTCGAGCGGCTCGAGATGAGCGACGCCGAGGCCTACGCCGAGCTCGCCCGCTTCGTCGTGCAGGCGCTGACTGACTGATGCCCGGCGCCTGACGTCCGGCGCCTGATGCCCGGCGCCGTGAGCGCAGAAAACGCGGATCAATCGTGCGTTGCCGTCGGCGTGTCGCTCTCGACGGTCCGCGTTCCTTCCCCGGTCCGGATGATGGCCGGGTCCGGCTCGCCGGGCGCCGGGAATGTGCGGTTGGTGCGCCTGCCGGTTGGTCGGCCCGGTCGCATCCGCACAGTCCGCCTGGCTCCGACGAACTGTGCGGCTGGTGCTGCCGCCGGTCGGCTGCGCTCGTCGTACCCGCACAGTCCGGGCCGGCCACACCAGCCCTGGCCGCTCCAGTGCGTTCCGCTCCCGTCCGCTCGTCGGGAGCGCAGAAAACGCGGACGGGAGCACCGCCGCCGTCCGCGTTTCTCGCAGTTCGGCGCCGCGCCGTCCGCGTTTTCTTCCCCGATGGCGGGGCAGGTCCCGACGCCGCCCGGCCGTGCCCGTCACCCGGGTCGGGCTCAGCCGCCCTCGGCGATGCGCTGGTGGTGGTGGATGACCTCGGCGATGACGAAGTTGAGGAACTTCTCGGCGAAGACCGGGTCGAGCCCGGCCGAGGTCGCGAGCGAGCGGAGGCGCGTGATCTGCCGCTCCTCCCGGGCCGGGTCGGCGGGCGGCAGCTGCTGCTCGGCCTTGAGCACGCCGACGCGCTGGGTGCACTTGAAGCGTTCGGCGAGCAGGTGCACCAGTGCGGCGTCGATGTTGTCGATGCTGGAGCGCAGCTCCGCCAGCTCGGGCGGGACCCCGCCGGCGGCGGCCGGCGCGGCCGCGGTCTCGTCGGTCACGTCGTTGCTCACGGGAGCCAAGGATAGGCGGAGCGGTCCGCTCAGAACCTGAACAGCCCCCGCACGAGCCCCTGCACCGTGCCCAGCACCTGCCCGAGCAGCCCGCCGCTGGACGGCGCCGGCGTCGACGTGGGCGCCGAGGTGGGCGGCGAAGTCGGCGCGGAGGTCGGCGATGAGGTCGGCGATGAGGTCGGCGCCGAGGTGGGAGCGCTCGAGGTGGGCGCAGAGGTCGGCGCAGTGGTCGGCGTCGACGTGGGCGCGGCAGTGGGCGTCGGTGTCGGTGTCGGCTGATCCACCGGCGTACCCCAGTTCAGGCCCCCGTAGGACGAGTTCAGCACGACGAGCACCCGCGATCCGTCGGGGTTCTCGTAGGCCACCGTCTCGACGGGGCGCCGCTGCGTGGAGGACAGCAGCACGGCGCCGGGGTCGACGAAGCGGGAGAGCTGGGTCCAGTACGCCGCGGACTGGCCGACGGTGGAGTCCGCGGCG
>DASWYU010000292.1:0-11697 GCA_036404795.1 Nocardioides sp.
GGGTCAGGCCGGCCGCGGCGAGCGCGGGCGCGGTGCGGGCGAGGCCGAGCGCGTTCGTCGTCAGCGACAGCTCCAGCTCCGGAGCGGCGGCGTGCACGCGGGTGACGATGTCGACGAGCCCGCGCCGTACCAGCGGCTCGCCGCCCGTGAACCGCACCTCGCGCACGCCCAGGTGCTCCGCGGCGACGGTGACCAGCCGGACGACCTCGTCGTCGCTGAGCACGTCCTCGCCCGGCAGCCACTCGAGGCCTTCGGGCGGCATGCAGTAGGAGCAGCGGAGGTTGCACCGGTCGGTGAGGGAGACGCGCAGGTCGGTCGCGACGCGACCGTGACGGTCCACCAGTCGGCGCTCCGCACCGTCGCGCGGCGGCGCCACCGGGGTCGGGAGGTCGACGAGCTCGGTCATGTCGACCGAGTCTAGGCGCCTGCCGGGCGCCGGGACGTCGCCGAGTAGCCTCTCCGGGTGGGTTCCTTCCGCTTCCTGCTGTCCCGGCGCTGGATCCTGTTCGGCATCACGGTCGTCCTGCTGACCTACCTGGCCTACCTGCTGGGTCAGTGGCAGTTCCACCGGCTCGACGACCGCCGCGACCGGAACACCCTCGTGGAGCTCAACGAGGGGCGCGAGGAGGCGGTCGGCGACGTCATGTCGCCCGGCGGCGAGGTCGCTGTCGAGGACGAGTGGACGGCCGTGACCGCGACGGGCACCTACGACGTCGAGAACACGGTGGTGGTCCGCTACCGGACGCGCGACGGTCAGCCCGGCGCCGACATCGTGGTGCCACTGCGGCTCGACGACGGCACGAGCGTGCTCGTCGACCGCGGCTGGATGGCGACCGACAACTCGGGCGACCTGGCCGGCACCGACCTGGATGCGCTCCCCGCGCCGCCGAGCGGCGAGGTCGACGTCACCGGGTACGCCCGCCGCGACGCCACCGGGCGGAGCACCGACGTGACCGACCAGCAGTCGACACGGTCGATCTCGTCCGTCGCGATCGGTGAGGCGCTCGACCTCGACCTGCTCGGCGGGTTCGTGGACCTGGCGACGGAGAACCCCGAGGCCGCGGAGCCCCTGTCCCCGCCCCCGCTGCCGGAGCTCGACGAGGGCCCGCACTTCTTCTACGGGCTCCAGTGGTGGTTCTTCGGTGCGCTCGCGGTGTTCGGGTTCTTCTACCTCATGTACGACGAGGTCCGCGGCGGTCCGGCGCGCCGGGATCGGCTCCGGGCCGAGAAGCGGGCGCGCATCGAGGAGCAGGAGCGACGCCAGGCGGAGGCGCAGGCACGCATCCGTGCGGAGCGCACCCGCAGCTGAGGCTCAGGCGGACGTCGGGACGGACGGCGTGACGTCGTCGACGAGCTGCGTGGCGTGGAGCCGGGCGTAGAGCCCGTCGCGCACCAGCAGCTCGGTGTGGGTGCCGCTCTCGACGATCCGGCCCTCGTCCACCACGAGGATCAGGTCGGCGTCGCGCACGGTGGAGAGGCGATGGGCGATGACGAGGGACGTGCGTCCCTCGAGGGCCGTCGCGAGCGCCTCCTGCACGGCCTGCTCGGACCCGCCGTCGAGGTGTGCGGTCGCCTCGTCGAGCACGACCAGCGGAGGGGCCTTGAGGAGCAGCCGGGCGATCGCGAGCCGCTGACGCTCGCCGCCGGAGAGCCGGTAGCCGCGGTCCCCCACGACCGTGTCGAGCCCGTTGACGAGCCCGCGCACGAGGTCCCCGGCGCGTGCGGCGTCGAGCGCCGCCCAGATCTCCGCGTCCGTCGCCGCGGGACGGGCGTAGCGCAGGTTCGCGCCGATGGTGTCGTGGAAGAGGTGCGCGTCCTGCGTGACGTAGCCGACCGCGTCCTCGAGCGAGTCGAGGGTCAGCGAGCGGACGTCGTGGCCCGCGAGCCGCACCGTGCCCGCGTCGACGTCGTAGAGCCGGGCGACGAGGTGCGTGATGGTCGTCTTGCCGGCACCGGAGGGGCCGACGAGGGCGACCTTCTGCCCGGGGCGGGCGACGAAGGTGACGTCGTGCAGCACGGGCGTGCCGCCGGCACGGTCGGGCGCCGCGACGGTCTCCAACGAGGCCAGGGTGGTGCCGGCGGCGTCCGGGTAGGCGAACGACACGTGGTCGAGCTCGAGGGCGACGCCGCCGCTGCCGGGGCGGCTCGGCAGGGCGACCGCGTCGGGCCGCTCCGCGACGGTCGAGGGGAGGTCGAGCACCTCGAAGACGCGCTCGAAGCTGACGAGGGCGGTCATGACGTCGACCCGCACGTTGGAGAGCCCCTGGAGGGGGCCGAGGAGACGCAGCAGGAGCGTCGCGAGCGCCAGGAGGGTGCCGAGCGTCAGGTCGCCCTGGACGACGAGGTAGCCGCCCACGCCGTACACGAGCGCCGTCGCCATCGCCGGCACGAGCATCATCGCGGCGGCGAACAGCCGGGTCAGGAGGGCGATCCGCACGCCGAGGTCCCGCACGACGGCGGCCTTGCCGGCGAAGAGCGCGTCCTCCTCGGGGCGCCGGCCGAACAGCTTGAGCAGCAGCGCGCCGCCCACGTTGAAGCGCTCCGTCATGACGTTGCCGAGGTCCGCGTTGCCGTCCATCTGGCGCCGCGTCAGGCCGGCCAGGCGCGCGCCGACCCACCGCGACACCCCGAACAGCAGCGGGAACATCAGCAGGCACAGCAGAGTCACCTGCCAGCTGAGGGCGACCATCGTGATGCCGACGACCACGACGGCGACCGAGTTGGCGACCGCGTTCGACAGCACCGTCGTGAAGGCCTTCTGCGCCCCGACGACGTCGTTGTTGAGGCGGGAGACCAGGGCACCCGTCTGGGTGCGCGTGAAGAACGCGAGGCCCTGGCGCTGCACGTGGGCGAACACCTGGCGGCGCAGGTCGTAGATGAGGCCCTCCCCCACCCGCGCCGACAGCCACCCGCCGAGCACCCCGAGCACCGCGTCCACGACGGCCGTCAGGGCCATCAGACCGGCGACCACCGCCACGACCCGGAGGTCACGCCCGACGATGCCGTCGTCGACCAGCCGCTGCACGAGGAGCGGGGTGACCACGACGAGCAGCGCGTCGAGGACGGTGACCCCACCGAACCAGCCGAGGACGCGCCGGTGGGGGCGGGCGGCGCCGAGCACGCGCCGTACCACCGCGGGATCCACCGTCGACGCGACCGCGGAGCGGTCGGTGCGCAGGTGGCGCCACGACGCACCCATTCCCGACATGCCAGACATGACCGTCCCAACCCCGCGCGTCCTTCGCGTGTTCCCGCTCACGCCCGTCGGTCGTGACCCTACGATGCGGAACGTGAGCGCCGAGACGTCCGTGGCTGCCGCGGCCTACGGCTCGCGGCTCCTCGGCAGCACCGACGAGAGCGCCCGCTCGCTGCGGGTGCGCGTGCAGCTGCTGCTCACCTTCGTGCTGCTGACGGCCAACATCATCGGAGCGGTCGTCGTCGCGGCGCTGCTCCTGCTCGTGCGTCCGGCGGAGCCGATCGCCGACGGCTACTGGCTGGCGAACGTGATCGCGACGCCGGTCTACGTCGGGCTCGCCGCCGTCGTCGGCGTCCTCACCATCACGTGGCGGCTGCTGCGCGCGCTGACCTGGGTGCGGGAGGGCCGCGCGCCGACGGAGAGCGAGGTGCGGCTGACGCTCCGTGCCTCCCGGCTCGCGATGGTGCGCCAGGGTGGGCTCTGGGGCATCGGCGTGCTGCTCTTCACCGGTCTCGCGCTGCTGCTGCAGCCGTCGATGGCGCTCACCGCCGGCATCGCGGTGACCGTCGCCGGGGTGCTCGTCTGCGCGATCTCCTACCTGTGGACCGAGTTCATCCTGCGGCCGATCACGGCCCGGGCCCTCGCCCAGGGGCCGCCGCCGGTCGGCCGCACGTCGGGTGTGCACCGCCGCCTCATCCTGTTCTGGGTGCTCGGCACCGGCGTCCCCGTGTCGGTGCTCATGCTGTGCGGGATCCTCGCGCTGTCGGGTGACGACCAGGTCGACCTCACCCGCCTCGCGGTGCTGTGCCTCGTGCTCGGCGGCGTCGTGCTCCTCTTCGGCCTGATGATCACGGGGCTGACGTCACGCTCGATCGTGGCCCCGATCGGGTCGGTGCGGCACGCGCTCGCGGAGGTCGAGGAGGGGCGCCTGGACGTGGAGATCCCCGTCTACGACGCAACGGAGATCGGGCACCTCCAGAGCGGCTTCAACCGCATGGCCGCCGGCCTGCGGGAGCGGGAGCGGATCCGGGACCTGTTCGGTCGGCACGTCGGGCAGGAGGTCGCGGCCGCCGCGGTGAGCGCCGACGTCGAGCTCGGGGGTGAGACCCGCGTCGTGTCCGTGCTGTTCGTCGACCTGATGGGGTCGACGGCGATGGCCACGCGGCTCGAGCCGCAGGAGGTCGTCACCGTGCTCAACCGGTTCTGCGCGGTCGTCGTCGACGAGGTCGACCGGGCCGGCGGGCTCGTCAACAAGTTCATGGGGGACGCGGTGCTCGCGGTGTTCGGGGCGCCCGTCGAGCGTCCCGACCACGCCACGGCCGCCCTGCGCGCGGCGCGGGCGATCGCGGAGCGGCTCGCCACCGAGGTGCCCGAGGTGCGGGCGGGGGTCGGGGTCGCGACGGGCGAGGCGGTCGCCGGGAACGTCGGCGACGAGCGCCGGTTCGAGTACACGGTCATCGGCGACGCCGTGAACTCGGCGGCGCGGCTCACCGAGCTGGCCAAGAAGCGCCCCGGGCTCGTGCTCGCGGCCGCCACCTCCCTCGCCGCGGCGGCGTCCGAGGAGGCCGAGCGCTGGCAGCACGACGGCGAGGAGGTCCTCCGCGGCCGCTCGACGCCGACGGGCCTCGCCGTACCCCGCTGAGTCCCCGCCGAGCTGCGGCTTGCGTCGCGGTCAGGCCAGGGAGACGAGCTCCGCGTACGACGCGTTCCAGAGGTCCTCGACGCCGTCGGGGAGGATCAGCACGCGGTCGGGCTCGAGCGCCAGCACGGCGCCCTCGTCGTGCGTGACGAGGATGATGGCGCCCTCGTAGCGACGGATCGCATCGAGCACCTCCTCGCGCGACGCCGGGTCGAGGTTGTTGGTCGGCTCGTCGAGCAGCAGCACGTTGGCGCTCGACACCACGAGCGACGCCAGCGCGAGGCGGGTCTTCTCCCCGCCCGACAGCACGCCCGCCGGCTTGTGGGCGTCCTCGCCCGAGAAGAGGAACGAGCCCAGCACGGTGCGCGCCTCGGTGTCGGTGAGCTGGGGCGCGGCGCTCTGCATGTTCTCGAGCACGGTGCGCCCCGTGTCGAGGGTCTCGTGCTCCTGGGCGTAGTAGCCGATCTTCAGTCCGTGCCCCGGCACGACCTCGCCGGTGTCGGGTGCGTCCACGCCCGCGAGGATCCGCAGCATCGTGGTCTTGCCGGCGCCGTTGAGGCCGAGGATGACGACCCGGGAACCCTTGTCGATCGCCAGGTCGACGCCGGTGAAGACCTCGAGCGCGCCGTACGTGCGCGACAGCCCCTCCGCGGTCAGCGGCGTCTTGCCGCAGGGCGCCGGCGACGGGAACTTGATCTTGGCGACCTTGTCGGCGGCCCGCTCCCCCTCGACGCCGGCCATCATCTTCTCGGCGCGCTTGAGCATCGACTGCGCGGCCTGCGCCTTCGACGCCTTGGCGCGCATCTTGTTGGCCTGGTCGGTGAGCGTCTTCGCCTTGTTCTCGGCGTTCATCCGCTCGCGCTTGCGGCGCTTCTCGTCCGTCTCGCGCTGGGTCAGGTAGTGCTTCCAGCCCATGTTGTAGACGTCGATGAGGCAGCGGTTCGCGTCGAGGTGGAACACCTTGTTGACGGTGTCCGCGAGCAGCTCGTTGTCGTGGCTGATCACGATGAACCCGCCGCGGTGCGCCTTGAGGAAGTCGCGCAGCCACACGATCGAGTCGGCGTCGAGGTGGTTGGTCGGCTCGTCGAGGATCAGCACGTCGGCCCCGGAGAACAGGATCCGCGCGAGCTCGACGCGGCGCCGCTGGCCGCCGGAGAGCGTCTTGAGCTGCTGGCCGAGGATCCGGTCGGGGATGCCGAGGCTGGCGGCGATGGTCGCGGCCTCCGCCTCGGCGGCGTACCCGCCGCCGGCGTGCAGCTCCGCGTCCGCCCGGGCGTACCGCTTCATCGCCCGCTCCGCCACGTTCGCGTCGTCGGAGCCCATGAGCGCCTCGGCCTCGCGGAGGCGCCGGACCACGTCGTCGAGGCCGCGGGCCGAGAGGATCCGGTCGCGCGCGAGCACCTCGGGGTCGCCGACGCGGGGGTCCTGCGGCAGGTAGCCGACGTCGCCGGAGCGGTGCACGGCACCGGAGGCGGGCAGCGCCTCGCCGGCGAGGATCTTCGTCATCGTGGTCTTGCCGGCGCCGTTGCGTCCGACGAGGCCGATCTTGTCGCCGGCGGCGACGCGGAACGAGACGTTCTCCATGAGAAGCCGGGCACCCGCACGGACTTCGAGGTTCTGTGCGGTGATCATCGTGCGTGCACTGTACGGCGCGTCGCACCCCGCGTCCGCATCGTCGGGCCCCGCCGGAGCGTGACGGAGAGCACTCTCAGGCCACCCTCAGAGCAGCGCCTCGAGGTGCGGGAACTGCCGCTGCAGCGCGCGGAGGTGCGGGGCCACGCTCGGGTGCCGGAACTTGCCGGCGAGGGCGCCCTCGCCGTCCGCGGCGCGGGCGAGCGCCCACTCGGCGCGGTTGAGGGCGGTGTAGACGATCGTGACCCGCGCCCCGAGCAGGGCCTCGTCGCGGGTCGCGAGGCCGGCGGGCAGCGCCGCCACGTACGCGTCCAGCAGCACCTCCAGCGACTCCGGCACGGTGAGCGCGAAGTACCCGAGGTCGCCCCCGACAGGCCCGGTCCCGAGACTCGCCCAGTCCAGGGCGAGCACGTCGTCCCCGGTGCGGGCCGTCAGGTTCGCGGGCACGGGGTCACCGTGCTGGAGCACCTGGGGCAGCGCATCGAGGTGGTCGAGCAGCGTGCCGCGTCGGGCCCAGAGCCGGTCCGCGGCGTCGGCGATGCTCGTGCGCCCGAGCGTGCGCCAGCCGCCCCGCCACGCGACGCGGTCCAGGCGGGCGCGCAGCTGCTGCCGCGCGAGCCAGGGCACGTCCGGCACGGGGTTGCCGGCGAACGCGCCGATCCGACTGGACAGGAACAGGCCGGGGAGGCGCTCGGGCGCGACGTACGCGCACCGCAGCGTGACTCCCTCGGCGTCCTCGGCGACGTCGAGCACGGGCACCCCGCGCAGGCCGGCCGTGTCGTCGACGAGGTGACGGAGCGCGACGGCGGCGGATCGTTTCCACCACGCGGCGTGCGTCGGGTCGCCGAGCTCGGCGGGGTCACCGGGCCGGGGCGCCAGCAACCGCTTGACGACCGTCGGCGTGGCTCCGGACGGGTCGAGCCAGACACCACCGGTCGAGGTGCCGCGCCCTCCGGGCATCGGCTCCCACCCGTCGTCGGGCCGCCACATGCCCCGGATCATGACAGAGCGAGCGCTCGGATCCGGGCAACGACGCGGGTTTCCGCTCGGCGGACGCGGGTACGTCGCGTTCCATGCCGTCCCGCACCTCCCCCGTCGTCCGTCACGCCTCCCGCTCCCGGGCCCGTCGTGCCGTGCCCGCCCTCGCCCTCCTGCTCCTCGCAGGCGGCCTCGCCGCCTGCAGCTCCGACGACGACGCGGCGCCCGAGGACACCCGCGGCGTCGCCGCGGCGGACGGGCTCGTGCGTGCGGCCGTCGCATCGCTCCCCACCACGGCCCACGACGAGTTCGTGCTGATGGTCGCCGACCTCGACCGTGCGACGGAGCTCGGCGGGCTCTCCCGCCCCGACGACCCGTCCGACGAGGACGCCTTCATGACCTGGCTGCTGGAGCTGAGCGGCACGCGCGGCGGCGACCTCGCCGTCGAGGTGCCCGACATCTTCGGCGGTGCCTCCGTGCGCGAGCAGGACGAGGTCGCCGACGAGATCGGCACGTGGATGGGCGACGCCCGGTGGTTCGCCGAGCTCAGCGCTCCCCCGAGCCGGGTCTCGGTCGTCGAGGGGCCGATCGACGTGGCCCACCTCGAGGCGACGTACGGCGCGGACGGCGCGGACGGCGACGGCGGGCGCTGGAAGGTGGGCGAGGGCGACGACCACTGGAGCGACCTGGCGAACCGCACGGCCGTCCGACCGCTGGGACAACCGCTCCACCTCGACGTCGAGGGCGACCGGCTCACCGCCTCGTTCACCGAGCCGGACCTGGAGCTCGCCCTGGCGCGCGACCGCGGCAGCGCGTCGGCCCTGGCGGTCGCGGAGGCACTCGACGCGCACGACGTCTACACGGCACGGATCGTGGCCGGAAACCTCGCCGGTGGGGCGTCGGCGCTGCCCGGAGCGTTCGACACCGTGGCGATCGGGATGACCGGAGAGGACGGCGACGTGCAGGTGGTCGCCGCCTACGCCCACGCCGACGCGTCGGACGCCCGCGCGAACGCGGACGCCGTCGCCACGGCGATCGTCGACGACCCGCAGGCGCCGCCGCTGGAGGTCACGGGCACCGAGGTCGACGGCGAGGTGCTCACTGTGACGTTCCGGGTGACCGACGACGGTCCGCCGCGGGTCGCGTGGTCCGTCCTCCTCAACCGCGCGCCGGTGTTCAGCCACCGCTGACGCCGACGACGGCCCCGGGGCGAGGGGGCCGAGCTCAGGTCCCGGGCGCGTTGGTCACCCGCACCTGCACGGCGACCGCGTCCGCGATGGCCCCGACCAGCACGTCGCGGCGCGGATCGGGCACGTCGAGGAACGGGCCGCGCACGTCGACGACGAGCCGACGGTCCTCCAGCACCTCGGCCGCCGCCGCACGATCGCCGCCCAGCACCACGGTGATCCGACCGGATCCCCAGACGTCGGCGGCGTGCCCCGCCGCGGCGTCGTAGGCCGCCTGCGCCTGGTTCGCCCGGCGTCGCGCGAAGCGTTGCTGGCTCTGGCCGCCGGCTTTCGTGCGCCCCTGGACGTGGCGGCGACCCACCTTGCTCGCGACGGTGGTCTCCCCCGTGAGCCGCGCGACGGCGTACCCGCCCTTCCGCACCAGCAGCACTCCCCAGCGCTCGGGGAGCGCACGCGCGGCGAGGAAGGCGGCGGGGTCGGGGCTGCCGGCGTACGGCGCGTCCAGCGGCAGCCGCGCCTCGAAGACCGACCCGTCGGTGGCGGCCCCGTGCAGGGCGCCGTCCGCCACCGCGAGCACGGTGCCGGGGTGGCGGTCGCCGAAGTTCGCGACCCACCGCTCCCAGCGGGACGCCGGGACGCGCACCACCGCCGGCGCCGTCATGCCAGGTGTTGGCTCAGACGTTGAAGCCGAGGGCGCGGAGCTGGTCGCGACCGTCGTCGGTGATCTTGTCGGGACCCCACGGCGGCATCCAGACCCAGTTGATCGCGACCTCGTTGACGATGCCCTCGAGCGCGGTCATCGTCTGGTCGGTGATGACGTCCGTCAGGGGGCAGGCCGCCGACGTCAGCGTCATGTCGAGGACCGCGTTCGACTCCTCGTCGACGTGGATGCCGTAGACCAGGCCGAGGTCGACGACGTTGATCCCGAGCTCCGGGTCGACGACGTCCTTCATGGCCTCCTCGACGTCGTCGAGGGAGACGGTCGCCGACCGGCTCGACGAGACGCCGCCGGATGCCTCCGGCACCGGGGGCAGGTCGCCGTGGTCGTGGTGGCCGTGACCGTGCCCGTGGGCGCTGTGGTCGTGTCCGGCGTGGTCGTGCCGCTCCGCGGGTGCTTCGGCGCGCGGCGTGGCTTCGCCGGCGTTGGGCACGACGTCCCCGTCGGTGACCTCGCCTGTGACCGGTCCGTCCGTGGTCGGCACGGTCTGCTGGTCGGGCTGGTGCGTCTGCTCGGTCACTTGCTGTTCTCCTCCATGACTCGGGCCGTCGCGTCCTTCCAGGCCATCCACGACAGCAGGGCGCACTTCACGCGCGCCGGGAACTTGGCGACACCGGCGAACGCGATGCCGTCCTCGAGGACGTCCTCGTCGGGCTCGACCTGACCCTTGCCCTGCATGAGGGTCAGGAACGTCTCGTGCACCGCGAGCGCCTCGTCGACCGGGCGGCCGATGACCAGGTCGGTGAGCACGGATGCCGACGCCTGGGAGATGGAGCAGCCGAGCGCGTCGTACGACACGTCCGCCACCGTCTCGGCGCCCGGCGTCCCGGTGAGGTGCACGCGGAGCGTGATCTCGTCGCCGCAGGTCGGGTTCACGTGGTGGACCTCGGCCTCGTGCGGCTCACGCAGCCCCTTGTTGTGGGGGTTCTTGTAGTGGTCGAGGATGATCTCCTGGTACAGCGCGTCCAGGTCCTGTGCGGTCACGGTTCAGCCCAACCGGAAGTAGGAGCGGGTGTATTCCAGGCCCTCGACGAGCGCGTCGATCTCGGCGGGCGTGGTGTAGAGGTACGACGACATCCGCGTCGAGCTCTGCACCCCGAACCGCGCGTGGGCCGGCTTGGCGCAGTGGTGCCCCGCGCGCACGGCGATGCCGCGCGAGTCGAGCACCTGGGCCACGTCGTGCGGGTGCACGCCGTCGATCTCGAAGCTGATCGCCCCGCCGCGCAGGGCAGCGTCGAGCGGGCCGAGGACCCTGAGGCCGGGGATCGTCGCAAGACCCTCGAGCGCGTACGCCGTGACCGCCTGCTCGTGCGCGTGCACGTGGTCGAGGCCGAGGTCGGAGAGGTAGTCCACCGCGGCGCCGAGGCCGACGGCCTCGACGATCGGCGGGGTGCCGGCCTCGAACTTGTGCGGGATCCCGGCGTACGTCGAGCGCTCCATCGCGACGGTCGCGATCATCTCGCCGCCGCCGAGGAACGGCGGGAGCTGCTCGAGCACGGCCCGGCTCCCCCACAGCACGCCGATGCCCGTCGGCCCGACGACCTTGTGGCCGGTGAAGGCCAGCAGGTCGGGCCGCTCCTCCACCGGCATCGCCGCGAGGTCGATCGGCAGCTGCGGCGCCGCCTGGGACGCGTCCACGACGACGATCGCACCGACCTCGTGGGCCCGCCGTGCGATCGCACCGATCGGGTTGATCGTGCCGAGCATGTTCGAGACCCAGGTGAGGGTCACGACCTTGGTGCGCTCGGTGATCAGCTCGTCGATGCCGGACAGGTCGAGCCGGCCGTCGTCGGTGAGCCCGAACCAGCGCAGCGTCGCGCCCGTGCGCTCGGTGAGCAGCTGCCAGGGCACGATGTTGGAGTGGTGCTCCATCTCGGTGGTGACCACCACGTCGCCCTCGCCGAGCGCGAGGTCACCGCGCGCCCAGGCGAGGGTGTTGGCGACGAGGTTGAGCGCCTCGGAGGCGTTCTTCGTGAAGATCACCTCGTCGCGCGACGGCGCGCCGATGAAGGAGGCGACCTTGTCGCGCGCCGCCTCGAACGCCTCCGAGGCCTCGGCCCCGAGCTGGTGCATCGCACGGGCGACGTTCGCGTTGTGGCGCTCGAGGTGGTCGATCATCGTGTCGATCACGCACTGCGGCTTCTGCGAGGTGTTGGCGCTGTCGAGGTAGACCAGCGGCACCCCGCCCGCGAGCGTGCGCTCGAGGATCGGGAAGTCCTTGCGGACCACCTCGAGCTGGGGCAGCAGACCAGCGATCGACATGGCGTTCCTTTCTGGCTGTCGGGCTCACGCAGCGGCGTGAGAAGTGGTGCCGGGCAAGGCGGAGGAGCGACGGCGGCCTGGGAGC
>DASWYU010000293.1:0-28279 GCA_036404795.1 Nocardioides sp.
GCAACGGCGGCAACGGCGGCGGCGGCGGTGGCGGTGACGGCCAAGGTGGCGGTGACGGCGGCGGCGGCGGTGACGGCGGCGGTGGCGGTGACCCCGGCGAGGGTTGATCCTCGCCATATCGGAACGTGCTGACGCCGGCTCTCCCCCTCGGGAGGGCCGGCGTCGTGCGTGTGACCCCCGTCTCGCTTCAGGAAATTCTCAGCAGCCGCTGCCGCATTTCGCTAAGTTTCCGTCCCGTGTGCCACCGCCCGGTCGCGCACGACCGGATGGAGAGGGACCCCCGTGAAGAACCCCCTGGCCCCGCCGCGTGCTCGCGGCCGGCTTCGCGCTCGCTGCCGCCACGACGCTCGCCGCCTGCGGCGATGACGACGCGCCGTCGCGTGACGAGTCGACCAACGAGATCACCGAGTCGGGCACGGCGGAGGCCGCTTCCCTCGAGGTCGGCGACTGCGTGAACAACCCGGACTCGGACCAGTTCGAGGACATCGGCGCCGTCCCCTGTGCCGACTCGCACGACCTCGAGATCTACCACGCGTTCGACCTGGCCGACGGCGAGTACCCGGCCGAGGAGGACATCTTCGCCGAGGCCGAGACCGAGTGCGGCGGCCGCTTCGAGGAGTTCGTGGGCTTCCCCTACGAGGACTCCGAGATCGACTGGGACATCTTCTTCCCGACGAGCCAGTCGTGGGACGAGTTCGATGACCGTGAGGTCCAGTGCATCGTCTTCGACCTGAACGGCCCGGTCGAGGGCACGCTCGAGGGCGCGGGTCGCTGACCGCACCTCCGAACGCCACGAGCGCCCGTCCTCCTCACGGAGGGCGGGCGCTCGTCGTACGGGGGCCGGTCTCAGGCGTGGGTCACCAGCCCGGGTGCTGCCCCACGAGGTTGACGGAGCCGGCGCGCTCGCCGTCGGAGAGCGCGCGCACCTCGCCGGCGACCCACGCCTCGACACCCGTCTCGGCGAGGATCGCGAGCGCGGCGTCGACGGACTCGGGCGCGGTGAGCGCCACCATGCCCACCCCACAGTTGAGGGTGGCCTCGACGTCGGCCTGCGCGACCTGCCCGGCCTGCCGCACGACGTCGAAGACGGGCAGCGGGGTCCAGGTGGCGCGGTCGATGGTGACGGTGAGCTCGGCCGGCACGACGCGCTCCAGGTTCGCCGCCAGCCCGCCGCCGGTCACGTGGGCCATGGCGTGGGTCGCGGTCTCGCGGGCGAGGCGCAGCGACGGCTTCGTGTAGAGGCGCGTCGGCGTGAGCAGCTCCTCGCCGAGCGTGCGGCCGAGCTCGTCGACGTGACGGTCGAGGCCCCAGCCGGCGCCCTCGTCGGAGAGCAGCACGTGGCGCACCAGCGAGTAGCCGTTGGAGTGCACGCCCGAGGACTTCATCGCGATGACGACGTCACCGGGACGCACGCGGCCGGGGCCGAGCATCTGCTCCGCCTCGACGACGCCGGTGGTGGCGCCGGCGACGTCGTAGTCGTCGGGACCGAGCAGGCCCGGGTGCTCCGCGATCTCGCCACCGACGAGCGCGCAGCCCGCCTCGACGCACGCCTCGGCGATGCCCTTGACGATCGCCGCGATGCGCTCGGGCACGACCCGGCCGGTCGCGATGTAGTCCGTCATGAAGAGCGGCTCGGCGCCGCAGACGACGCGGTCGTCGACGACCATGCCGACGAGGTCGAAACCGATCGTGTCGTGCTTGTCGAGCGCCTGGGCGATCGCGACCTTCGTGCCGACACCGTCGGTCGACGTGGCGAGGACGGGGCGGTCGTAGGCCTTGAGCGCGCTCGCGTCGAACAGGCCGGCGAAGCCGCCGAGGCCGCCGATCACCTCGGGACGGCGGGACTTCTCGACCCAGCCCTTCATCAGGTCGATCGCGCGGTCCGCGGCCTCGATGGAGACGCCGGCGGCGGCGTACGCGTTCTCGGGCTGGTTCACGGGGGCTGCTCCCAGGGGTCTGCGGGTGTGCGGATGTGGGGTACGGCGCGGCTCAGGGCCGCTGGAGCGCGTCGCCGGCGCCGCTGCCCGCCAGCGAGGCGGCCAGCCCGTCGACGTCGGTCGTCGTCGTGACCGGCACCGTCGGGCGCACCTCGAGGACGTCCTTGCCGAGGTGCTCCGGGTTCGGGAGCGGGATCGGGTAGACGCCGTCGAAGCAGGCGCGGCACAGGTTCTGCTTCGGGACCTCGGTGGCGTCGACCAGCTCGTCGAGGTCGATGTAGCCGAGCGAGTCGGCGTCGATCGAGCGACAGATCTCGTCGATGGTGAGGCCGTTGCCGATCAGCTCGGCGCGGGTCGCGAAGTCGATGCCGTAGAAGCACGGCCACTTCACCGGTGGCGAGGAGATGCGCACGTGCACCTCGCGGGCGCCGGCCTCGCGGAGCATCCGCACGAGCGCGCGCTGCGTGTTGCCGCGCACGATCGAGTCGTCGACGACCACGAGGCGCTTGCCCTCGATGACGTCGCGCAGCGGGTTCAGCTTCAGCCGGATGCCCAGCTGGCGGATCGTCTGCGAGGGCTGGATGAACGTGCGGCCCACGTAGGAGTTCTTGACGAGGCCCGTGCCGTAGGGGATGCCCGAGGCCTCGGCGTACCCGATCGCCGACGGCGTGCCCGACTCCGGCACGGGGATGACGAGGTCGGCGTCCACCGGGAACTGCTTGGCGAGCCGGCGGCCGATCTCGACGCGCACGCTGTGCATGCGCTTGCCCGTCATGATCGTGTCGGGTCGCGCCAGGTAGACGAACTCGAAGAGGCAGTGCTTGGGCGCGGGCTCCGCGAAGGTGCGGCTGCGGAGGCCGTCGGCGTCGACGGCGATGAGCTCGCCGGGGTCGATCTCCCGGATGAACGACGCGCCGACGATGTCGAGCGCCGCGGTCTCGGAGGCGACGACCCAGCCGCGCTCGAGCCGCCCCAGCACCAGCGGGCGGATGCCCTGGGGGTCGCGGGCGGCGTACAGCGTGTTCTCCGTCATCCACACGAACGAGAACGCGCCCTTGACCTGCGGGAGCAGCTCGACGGCGCGCTCCTCGACGGTCGTGTCGGGGTGGTCGGCGAGCAGCGCCGTGACGACGCTGGTGTCGTTGGTCGAGCCGACCTGCTCGGGGCGGTGCACCTTGAGGTCGAGCTCGCCGTCGAGCACGCTGCGGTCGCGCACCATGCCGGCCAGCTCGGCCGTGTTGGTGAGGTTGCCGTTGTGCGCGAGCGCGATGGAGCCGTGGGCCGTCGGGTGGAACGTCGGCTGCGCGTTGTGCCACGTGCTCGCGCCGGTGGTCGAGTAGCGCGAGTGGCCGATCGCGAGGTGGCCCTGCAGCGCGTCGAGCGTCGACTCGTCGAAGACCTGGGAGACGAGGCCCATGTCCTTGTAGACGAGGATCTGGCGGCCGTTGCTGACCGCGATGCCGGCCGACTCCTGGCCGCGGTGCTGCAGCGCGTAGAGACCGTAGTAGGTCAGCTTCGCCACGTCCTCGCCCGGCGCCCAGACGCCGAAGACGCCGCACGCGTCCTGAGGGCCCTGGTCCTGCGGGTCGAGCGCTGCGGTGAGCCGCCCGTCGCCGCCCTTGCGTGTGCTCACGGAGTTCGCCACCGGAACATGGTACGGCGCGCGCGGGCCCCGTCCGACCACGTCCGCGATCGGGCACCTCACACGCGGGAGGGCCCGTCACATTTGACCGTCGGCAACGTTCTACGGGTGGACCGGGGCGCTATCGTCACGATCGACGACACGTCTCGGGCTGGACTGGTGAAGGGGAACCGGTGAGCACCGCGGCGACAGACCTGCACGGGCACGACGGACGCGACGGCCAGGGGCCCGCGGGGCCGGCCGTGCCGCGCACACCCGCCGACGTCGTGGACGCGACGATCACGGCGGCGCTGCTCCACGGGGTGGAGGGCCGGTACGGCGAGGCCCTCGACGTCCTCACCCGCGGGGCCGGTGACGTGGCCGGGTTCGCGATGGCCGCGCTGGCGATGCTGCGGGAGTCCGGCGGCTTCGAGTTCGTCAGCTTCCTCGGCGACGACGACGGACGAGCCCTCATCGTGGGCCACCACCTCTCGCCGGAGACGCTGGCCGCGCAGGCGGACCCCGCCGACGCCTGGGGTCCCCTGCGGTTCCTGCCCGCCGAGCGCCTCGTGCGCGCCGAGTTCGACTGGGTGCCCGACCTGGAGAAGCTCGACCACCCCGACGCGTGGGACGCCGACGACTGGTTCGTCGCGCTCCTCGAGCACCCGGACGGGACGGTGCGGGGCGTGCTCACGCTCGACGCGCCGTTCGACGGGATGCGGCCGGACGCGGCCGCCCGCGCCCGGCTCACCGACTACGTCACCCGCACCGCCGCCGTGCTCGAGCACCTCGACGCCCGGCACCGCGTCGAGCAGCAGCTCGCTCTCGCCGCGAGCTCCCGGGAGGTGATCCGGCGCGCCGACGCGCGCCAGGGCGCCCACGCGGTCGTCGAGGCCTGCGCGCCCGGACTGCTCGACGCCCTGCGGGCGGACTCGGCCTGGTTCCACGTCGTCGACGGCCCGTCCGTCGCCGTACGGCGCGCCGCGGAGCCCGCCGACCCCGGGAGCGTCGCCGCGAGCCCGGCGAGTGCCTCGCCGTCACCGTCCGCGACGCCGTCGTGACGGCCGAGGACGCCGGCGTGGTGTCGCGGGTGACGCAGCACCTCTGGGAGCACGGCGAGCTGCTCATGCGCGGCTCCTACTCGCGGCCGCACCCCGGCCTGACCGACGCCGACCTCGCCGTCGTCGACCGCTGGCTCGGCACGGCGGAGGCGGCGACGCTCCTCGTCGTGCCCCTCGGCGCCGTCGACGCCCCCCTCGGCGCCGTCGTCCTCACGCGCGACGGGCCCCAGCGGGACTGGACCGACATCGAGGAGCGCGCCGCGCGCGACCTCGGGCACGACCTCGGCGACGCGCTGCACACGGCGGAGGTGTTCGCGCAGAAGCGGGCGATGGTGGGCTACAAGGAGCAGCTCATCGCGACGGTCGCGCACGAGCTGAAGAACCCGATCACCGCCGTGCTCGGCAACCTCGACATGCTCGCCGAGATGGTGGAGCCCAACCTGCCCCTCGACGCGACCCGGCGTGCCGCGGAGCGGATGGGGGCGCTCGTGCACGACCTACTCGCGCTGTCCGAGTCGGACGGCCCGCAGGCGCCGCCGGCCGATCCGGTGCCGCTCGACGCCGTCGTGCTCGAGACCGTGGAGCTGCTCCGCACCGCCGCCGAGGCGAAGGACCAGTCGCTCGTCGTCGCCGTACCGGCCGCCCCCGTGCCCGTGCTCGTCGCCCGGGGCGACCTCGATCGGGTCGTCGGGAACCTCGTGGGCAACGCGGTGAAGTACACGCCGGCCGGCGGCACGGTCGTCGTCGACCTCGAGGTCGGTCCGGGCGTCGACGACGGTCCGATGCAGGCCGTGCTCCAGGTCGTCGACACCGGCATCGGCATCGCCGCCGACGAGCTCGGACAGGTGTTCGGCGCGTTCGTGCGCTCCGACGACCCGAGCGCACGCCGGGAGGTCGGCACCGGGCTCGGGCTCGCCATCGTCGAGCGCACGGTGCACCGCGCCGGCGGCACCGTCGAAGTCGACTCCGTGCTCGGCGAGGGCAGCACCTTCAGCGTGGCGCTGCCCCTCGCGGTGGGCTGAGCGGGCGGTGGGCGACGAGCCGGTACGGCGTCACATCCGGCCCTCGCCGTCGACGATGGCCTCCCGGATCCGCGTGTAGGTGCCGCAGCGGCAGATGTTGCGGATGCCGTCGAGGTCGGCGTCCGTGATGGTGCGGCCCTCGCGCCGCGCCTTCCCGACGAGTGCGACCGCCGCCATGATCTGGCCCGGCTGGCAGTAGCCGCACTGCGCGACGTCGTGCTCGAGCCACGCCTCCTGCATGGGGTGCAGCTCGTCGCCGGTGGCGCCGACCGTGGCGGGCAGGCCCTCGATGGTCGTGACCTCGTCGTCGTCCGCGAGATCGCCGACGCGCACGGCGCAGGGGTTGAAGGCACGCCCGTTGACGTGCGACGTGCACGCCTTGCAGACGTTGATGCCGCAGCCGTACTTGGGGCCCACGACCCCCAGCAGGTCGCGCAGCACCCACAGCACGCGGACGTCGTCCTCGACGTCGACGGTCACGGTCTCGCCGTTGAGGCGGAAGGTCTGGGTCGGCACGGTGGCTCCTGTGGTCGGCTCGGATCAGTAGGTGAGGTCCAGCCCGTTCGTGGGCGCCGGCGGGACCGGCGGCACGAACGGCTTGGGCTCGAACGCCAGCGGGTCGAGGTGGTTGATCGGGAAGTGCGTCGGCGTCGTGCCCGTCGCCCGGGCGTAGGCGCAGGCGACCGCGGCGAAGGTCGCGGCCACCCCGGCCTCGCCGGCGCCGCCCGGCTGGGGGCTGTCGGACGGCATCACGTGCACGTCCACCTGCGGCGGGGTGTTCCACTGCCGCGTGTAGAAGTAGTTGTCCCAGCTCGCCTCGAGGAAGTGGCCGTCCTCCAGGTGGAGGCTCGAGGTCAGGGCCAGCGCGATGCCGTCGTTGATGCCGCCCTGCATCTGGGCCTCCAACCCGCGCGGGTTGATGACGAGGCCCGCGTCCACCGCGAACACGACCTTGGTGACCCGCGGCCCGGTGACGGCGTCGCGCACCTCGCGTCCGACCGTCTCCGGCCGGCAGTCGATCTCCACGAGGCAGGCGGTGGCGCCCTTGTACTCCTTGTGGATCGCGATCCCCTGCGCCGTGCCCGGTTCCATCTCCCGGCCCCAGCCGCCCTCCTCGGCGACCTTGTCGAGCACGGCGGCGACCCGGTCGTTGCGCAGGTGGGAGCGACGGAACTCGTAGGGGTCCTTCCCGACGGCCTCCGCGATCCGGTCCACGACGAGCTCGGAGGCGGCCCGCACGTCCGGCGAGTAGATGTTGCGCATCGAGCCGGTGTTGAACCGCTGGTCGGCCTCGGTCAGCGTCTGCACCACGGCGCCGAAGTTGTAGGGCACCTCCTGCGTGAGCAGGAAGACCGTCTCGCTGAACGCCAGGTTGCCGAGCCCGGTGGGCAGGTCGGCGGCGAACGCGGTGAGCGCGTCTCCGAGGCCGTGACGGAAGTCCGTCTCGATGCTGGTGAGCGACTGCTGGAACGCCACCACCTCGTTGCCCGCCAGCACCGTGCGGATCCGCGAGGTGCACATCGGGTGCACCCGCCCGGCCCGCGCGTCGTCGGCGCGGTGCCACATCAGCTTCACCGGCACTCCCATCGCCTTGCTGATGCGCGCGGCCTCGAGCGCCCCGTCGAAGAACAGCCGACGGCCGAACGAGCCGCCTCCCTGCACCACGTTGACCGTCACCTTGCTCACCGGCAGGCCCACGGCCTCGGCGATCGCCGCCTGGGCCACCACCGGCGACTTCAGCGCCGACCAGATCTCGGCCCGGTCCTCGCGCACGTCGGCGACCGCGGAGTTGGTGTCCATGGGTGAGTTGCTGCGGAAGTAGAAGGTCACGTCGTGGTTGATGGTCCGCACCAGGAGCGGGAGGCTGGGCAGCGCGGGGAGCGGCAGCTGCGACGCCTGCAGGCCGCGCAGCACCGACGCGTCGGACTCCCCGGCGACCGGTCCGTCCTTCCAGGCGGCCTCGACCACCCGGACGGCCTCGATGCACTGCCCGAACGTGCGGGCGCGCACCGCGACCCCGAAGTCCAGCTCGGCGACGTGGGTGACGCCGGGCATGCGCCGTACGGCGTCGAGGTTCTCGACGGACCGCAGCGTCCCGTTGAGCGTGGGCGCCCGGCAGACCATCGTGGGCCACGCGTCCTCGACCTGGAGGTCGGTGGCGTACTCCTTGCGACCGGTCACGGCGTCGCGGGCGTCGACACGGTTCTGCGGGGTGCCGACGACGCGTCCCTCGGGACGGTCGGGCAGCCGGACCTCCACCGCCCGGTCGTTGGTGGCGGCGGCGCCGATCGTGAGCTCCGCGTAGGTCACCTGGCGCCCGTCGGGCGCCTCGACGATGCCGCCGACCTTGGTGACGAGCTGGTCGACGTTGTCGCCGAGCAGGCGGGCGGCCGCGTCGAGCAACGCACCGCGGGCGACGGCCGCGGCCACACGGACCGGCGTGTAGGTGGAGATGGTCGTGTTGGACCCGCCGGTGAGCTGGTTGAAGAGCAGCTCGGGGCGGGCCGGGGCCAGCGAGACCCGCACCTTCTCGAGGGGGAGGTCGAGCTCCTCGGCGATGATCATCGCCGTCGACGTGGTGATGCCCTGGCCGACCTCGGCGCGGGGCAGCGCGAAGGACGCCCCGCCGTCCTCGTCGATCGTGATGGTGATCAGCTGGCTCGTCGGGATGCTGATGTGGGTGAGGAAGTCGTTGAGGTCGTAGATCTCGGCCGGCTGCGGCAGCGTGGGGATGCCGTCGGCCGCGGCGGGCGGCGCCTCCACGAACGGGGCGGCGGCGACGAGCGTCGCCCCGCCCAGCACGAAGCCCAGGAACCCGCGACGGCTCACCGTCCCGTTCCCCGCGCCCTCCGGCGCCGGGGGCGTCGTTCGTCCTGCCTGGTCCTGCCCGAGACCGGTCGAGCCGGCCGGACCTGTGATGGTCACGTTTCCTCCGAGAGCGTCGTCCGGCACAGCCGGGTGCGGCACTCCCTCCCTGCTCTCCACGGTCACACCGGGCGGTCCGCGACCCAACCATTCGGCGCCCATGATGTGGCACAGGTCACTGGGCAGTCTGCACAGCCAGCGCTGCTCAGACGATGCCGAGGCGGTGGGCCGCGAGGGCCAGCGAGAGCTCGACCGGCGGCGCCCCCTCGCCCAGCCTCCCGCTCGTGAGGCGGTGCACCCGCCGCAGCCGGTTGAGCACGGTGTTGCGGTGGCAGGGCAGCGCGCGGGCGGTCGCCGTGGGCGAGCCACCGGCGGCCACCCACGCCTCGAGCGTGTCGAGCAGGGCCCGGGACTCGTCGGCGGGGAGGTCGAGCAGCGGTCCCAGCCAGTGCCGGGCGAGCCGCGCGGCCACGGGCGGCGCGGCGAGCACCAGGGCGTCGGGGAGGGCGTCGTCGAAGGCGACGACGGGGAGCCCGCGTGCGACGGCGATGCGCTGGGCGGCGACCGCGTGGCCGAACGCCTCCTCCACCTGGCCGAAGCCGGGCACGGCGCCCGAGACGCCCGTGGGTCCAGCGTCGAGCGTCCGCAGGGCCGGCGCCAGCGCGTCGGCCGACCCGCCGGGGGCCTCGACGACACCGACGAGGCCCGCGGCGCGACGTACCCAGCTCGACCGGTGGCCCGCGACCCGGAGGTGCGTCTCGGCTCGCCGGCCCACCTCACCCGGGATGTCGGCCGGCGCCACGACGACCACGCACGGTCCGGGGCCGAGGTCGAGCACCCGGGCGGCCTCCGCCGCGAACGCGGGGTCGGCGCCGCGGCCGGCGAGCAGGTCCTCCCACAGCGCGGTACGGCGCTGCTCGTGCACCCGCACGGACGTCGCCTCCGTCTGGTGGTACTCCGCCGCGACCGCCGCGGAGGTCCGGTCGACGACGGCCCACAGCGCGGTGCCGACCTCGCGCGTCTCGAGGGCGTCGAGCGTCCCGTCGCTCCCGTCGAGGAGGTCGTCCCAGATCAACCGTCCCCCCATCCGGAACGACCGGAGCACGTCGTCGAGCGGCAGGCCCTGCTCGGCGCGGCGGCGTCCGGTGGCCCGCGCCGCGTCGTACAGGTCCCGGTCGCCGTCGACCTCGAGGCCGAGCTCGACGGCCAGCAGCTGCAGCACGCGGCCGACGTTGGCCACGCAGGACGCGCGGAGGTCGTCGACGGGGACGACGGGGACCTCGGCATACCCGCGGTTCTCCGCCCCGATCATCGCCACCAGCCGCTCCGCGAGCGGCGCCACCCGGGCAGCGCGGTGCCGCGCGATCAGGTCCGCGGCGGCGGGACGCACGGCCGGTTCCGGTCCTCGGCCCCGGTCCTCAGCCCCGCGCCTCGGCGGCCAGCCGGGCGAGCAGCAGGGTCTCGGCCAGGAGCACGCGCTCGAACTCGGCGAGGTGCAGACCCTCGTTCGCCCCGTGGGCCCGGGTGTCAGGGTCCTCGACGCCCGTGACGAGCACGGCGGCGCGGGGGAAGGCCTCGAGGAACTCCGCGATGAACGGGATCGAGCCGCCGACGCCCATGTCGACGGGCGGGGTGCCGTCCCAGGCGTCGGCGAACGCGCTGCGCGCCGCGTCGTAGACCGGCCCGGTCGCGTCGATCTGCGTCGGCTCGCCGGTGTCGACGAGCGTCACCGTCAGCTGCGCCCCCCAGGGCACGTGCGCCTCGAGGTGAGCGCGGAGGGCGGCGAGGGCGCTCTCGGCGGTGTCGCCGGGCGCGATGCGCATCGAGATCTTGGCCCGCGCGGCCGGCACGAGCGTGTTGGAGGCGCCGTCGACCTTCGGGGCGTCGAGGCCGGTGATGCTCAGCGCCGGCTTGGTCCACAGCCGCGCCACGGCGGACCCGGTGCCGATCAGCTCGACGCCGGGCGCGACGCCCGACTCGGCGCGGAGCCGGTCCTCGGGGTAGTCGACGTCGGCGGCTGGGCCGGCGTGCAGGCCGGCGACGGCCACGTCGCCGGCGTCGTCGTGGAGCGTCGCGACGAGGCGGGCGAGCGTGATGAGCGCGTCGGGCACGAGACCGCCCCACATGCCGGAGTGGACGGCGTGGGTGAGGGTGCGCACCTCGACGTCGACCCGCACGAGCCCGCGCAGGCTGGTGGTGAGGGCGGGGACGCCGATGTCCCAGTTCGTCGAGTCGGCGATGACGATGACGTCGGCGGCGAGGTCGTCGTGGTACGCCGCGAGCAGCGCCGGCAGCGTCTCCGAACCGACCTCCTCCTCGCCCTCGACGAACACGGTCACGCCGACGCCGAGGTCGTCGCCCAGCGCCCGGATCGCGCCGAGGTGGGCCGCGATGCCGGCCTTGTCGTCGGCCGCGCCGCGTCCGAACAGCCGCGGCCCGGCGGGCGAGTCGGCCTCCGTCGGCTCGAACGGCGGCGTCGCCCAGTCCCCGTGGTCGCCCTCGGGCTGCACGTCGTGGTGGGCGTAGAGCAGCACCGTCGGCGCCCCGTCCGGCGCAGGACGGGAGGCGATGACGGCCGGCGCGCCGCCGTCCGCGGAGACGACCCGCGTGTCCAGCCCCGCGGCCTCCAGGAGGGCGGCGACGGCGGCCGCGCTGCGCCGTACGTCGTCCGCCCGCGCCGGGTCGGCACTCACCGAGGGGATGCGCACCAGGTCCTCCAGGTCCGCGCGCACGCCCGGGAGGACGCCCGCGACCCGCTGCCGCAGCTGGTCGAGAGAGAGGTCGCTCATGGGAGCGACCCTACTGACGGGTGGGGCCGGTGGTCGGGCGGCGGCGGCTCGGCGAGCTCGGCGCGCTGGAACTGTGCGGTTGGTGCGGGTCCCGGTCGCATCGGGAGGTCGTTGCCGCACACTTCGGCCGAGGAGGTATGTCGCGCGGCCCACCCTCGGCCCGAACTGGTCACGAACGACAGCCCCCGGCGCGTCCGACGTGTCGTTCGTGCAGACGATGTCGCGACCGGGCGCCGCCTTGAGCGCCCGGACCTCGGTGACGAGGTCGCCGGCGAGCACCGTCGTACCGGTCCGGTCAGGGTCCGTGAGCGTCGCCGAGACGACGTGCTTCGCCACGTCGTCGAGGTGGTCGGTCACCCCCGTGCGGTCGGGCTCCCGGTCGCGCCAGAAGCCGCGGAAGTCGGTGAACGTCCGCCGCCCGACGAGCAGGGCGTCCGCGGAGGCGTCCTGCCGGTGGCTCTCCGCGAGGAGGTCGTCGCTGCCCGCCGTCGGGTCGAACCAGTCACCGAGCATCTCGATGCGGCCGTCCAGGGTGATGTTCTGGGTGATGTTCTGGGTGATCGCGAGTGTGCGCAGGGGAGTGCCGACCGGCGCCGCACCGCGAACTCATCGTCCGTTCAGCATCGCGGGCTAGGTTCTCGCCGTGACCGCCGCGCCCGACGACCTCGCACCGCTCGACCTCACGGAGGAGGAGCGGGCCGAGGTCGCGGCGTACGACGCGGTCCGCCGTGACCGTCGCCTCGGCTGGCTGCTGCTCGTCACCGGCCTCGTCGGCGCGGCGGCGGCGTTCACCCTGCTGCTGGAGCGGATCCAGCTGCTGCTGGACCCGTCGTACATCCCTTCGTGCAGCCTCAACCCCGTGCTGAGCTGCGGTTCCGTGATGACGACCGACCAGGCGCGGGTGTTCGGGTTCCCCAACCCGATCATCGGCGTCGCGGCCTTCCCGGTCGTCGCCGTCATCGGCGCGGGCCTGCTGGCGGGCGCGTCCTACGCCCGCTGGTTCTGGGGCGCGTTGCAGGCCGGCGTGGTCTTCGGCATCGGTTTCGTGGCGTGGCTGGTCGTGCAGAGCCTCTACGACATCAACGCCCTCTGCCCCTACTGCATGGTGGTCTGGGTGGTGATGGTGCCGCTGTTCTGGCAGGTCACGGTGCGCAACGCGGAGGCCGGGGTGCTCGGCACGGGCCTCGCCCGCTCGGGCGCCGTGCGCACGGCCCGCGCGTGGTCGGTGCTCGCCGTCGTGCTGGTCTACCTGCTCGTGACGCTGCTGATCCTGCAGCGGTTCTGGGACTACTGGTCGACGTTGCTGTGAGCCCGCGGCGGAGGCTGACCCGGCGGGGCGTCCTCGTCGGCGCCGGCGTCGGCGCAGCCGCGCTCGCCGCAGGGGGAGCCGGCGTCGCGACCGGCGTGCTCCCCGGGCGGCCGCAGCTCTACTCCCGCCTGGGCCTGGACGGCGAGGACGGCGCGATCCCCGACGTCGCGCCCGGCGAGGTCGTCAGCGGCGACCTCGTCTCCGTCGCCCGCCGGGGCCGGCGCGCCGGGTGGAGCCTCGCGACCCCGCCGGGGATCGACGCCGCCGGGCTGCCCGTCGTCGTCGTGCTCCACGCCCGCGGGGGCGACCACACCGCGGCGTTCTCCTCCGCGGGCCTCGGCCTCGACCGGTTCCTCGCCGCGGCGGTCGCCGACGGGATGCCGCCGGTCGCGCTGGCCAGCATCGACGGGGACGACGCCTACTGGCACGCCCGCTCGAACGGCGACGATCCGGGAGCGATGGTCCTCGACGAGTTCCTCCCCCTCCTCGCCGACCGCGGCCTCGACGTCGACCGCCTCGGCCTGCTGGGCTGGTCGATGGGCGGCTTCGGCGCGTTGCGGCTCGCGGGACTCCTCGGAGCCGGTCAGGTGAGCGCGGTCGCGGCACTCAGCCCGGCGCTCTGGCACCACTACGACGACACCCCCAGCGGCGCCTTCGACGATGCCGCCGACTTCGAGGCCGTCACCGTCATGGGCCGGCAGGCGGACCTCGACGGGATCCCGGTGCGGGTCGACTGCGGGTACGGCGACCCGTTCTGCCCGGCCGCCGAGGACTACGTCGACGGGTTCGACGAGCGCCCTGCCGGCGACTTCGAGCGCGGCGACCACGACCGCGGCTACTGGCGGCGCCTCGCCGGCCCGCAGCTGCGCTTCGTGGGCGACCGGCTCTGACCAGCGTTCGTCAGGCGCCCAGGAACGTCGGGCGCTGCTTGGCGAGGAAGGCCGAGACGGCCCCCTGGTGGTCGGCGGTCAGCGCCGTGAGCACGATCGCCGACACGACCTCGGGCAGCCCGACGTTCGCCGTGACGGTGACCCTCGACCTCGACGAGGTCGCCGCGGAGCGCCACCCCGCGGCCGACCTCCCGGCCGCCGTCACGCTCACCACCGGCGCCGCCACCGGCGTCGTGACCGTGCCCCGCACGGCCCTCACCGCGACCGGAGGGACGGCGATGGTGCTCGTCGTCGACGACGAGGAGGTCGTCGCGACCCGCGTGACCCTGGGCGTCGTCGGCCCCACGACCGCCGAGGTCACCGACGGTCTGGACGAGGGCGCGACCGTCGTGCTGGCGGACCTCGACGCGGCCCTGCCGGGCGCGGAGTCGACCGGGACCACGACCCCGCAGGGACGCGGGTCGGCTCCCGTCGGCGGTCCCGGGATGCCCGGAGCGGGCGGCGGGTTCCCCGGGCGCTGAGCCCACGAGGGCGGCCCTCAGGTCGCCGACGGGTGCGGCGCGAGGGGCGTGACGTCGATCGTCATGTAGGGGAACAGCGGGAGGTTCCACAGGAGGTCGTGGAGCTCCTCGTTGGACTCGACGTCGAACACCGAGATGTTCGCGTAGGCCCCCACCACCCGCCAGATGTGAGGCCACTTCCCGGCCCGCTGGAGCTCCTGGCTGTAGGCCTTCTCGCGGGCCAGCGTGTCGGCCCGCACCGCGGGGTCCAGGTCGGCGGGGAGGTCGACCTCCATGCGCACGGAGAACAGCACGGGCTCAGGCGGGGTCGAGCACGAAGTCGTAGGTGACCTCGTCACCCTGGCCGTCGGCGCGCGGCGTCGGCGCCAGGATCAGCTCGGGCTTCACGGCGGAGGCGATGTCGTCCGCGACGTACTCCCCACCCTCGAAGTAGAGCTGCGTCGTGATCAGCTGGTGCTCCGGCGCCGACACCTTGAGGTGGAGGTGCGCGGGGCGCCACGCCGACCAGCCGGCGGCGTCGATGAGGCGGCCGCAGGAGCCGTCGGTGGGGATCTGGTACGGCGCGGGCTGGACCGTGTCGATCCAGAACCGGCCCTCGTCGTCCGCGGTGATGGAGCCGCGGAGGTTCCACTCGGGGATCCCGGGGGCGAACTGCGAGTAGTAGCCCGCGTCGTCGGCGTGCCACAGCTCGACGAGGGCGCCCGCCAGCGGGGTGCCGTCGACGGCCCGCACCTGACCCTGGAAGCGCAGCGCCGTACCGGCCTCGTCGTCCCGCTGCGGCAGCACGGCGTGCGCGGGCAGCGCGGGCGCGTCGGGCACGTAGTAGGGACCCTCGATGGATCCCTTCGAGCCCTCGCGGTGCTCGTTCGCGACCTCCTCGACGACGTGCTCGAGCCACACGTCGAGGAAGAGCGGCCACTCTCCGTCCGCACCGACGGCGATCATCCAGGACTTGAGGGCGTCGTACTCCTCGTAGGTCACCTTCTTCTCGCGGATCACCTCGTGGAGCGCCGTCAGCGCCGCGGTGGCCACCTCGCTGACGCGCTCCTTCGAGACGGATGCGCCGGCCTTCTGCTTGGCCTGGAACTGCGCGGTCGCGTTGGCGCCGGAGTCCGCGGCGCGGGCGACGGCGGCGTCGTGGAGGTCCGTGTCGTGCTCGAGCTGCTGGGTCATCGTCGACTCCTCGGGATGGGGGTGGAAGAACGGGAAGACAGGGGGCTCAGGTGTCGAGCCGGTAGCGGGCGAGCCGCTCGGGGTCGATCGCGATGCCGAGGCCGGGGCCCTCGCGCACCTTCAGCTCGCCGTGCTCGATGACGAGCGGATCGGCGAGCAGGTCGTCGGTCATGTCGAGGAAGTTCGACAGCTCGGCGGCGCGCCGCGAGGTGAGGTCGTACGCCGCGGCGAACGCCGCCGAGCACAACGAGCCGACCTGCGTGTCGATCTGGTTGCCCACGACCACCTCGACGCCGAGCCCCTCGCAGAGGCCGACGAGGCGCTGGCTGGTCGTGAAGCCGGTGCGGGACGTCTTCAGCGAGATGCCGGTCGCGGCGCCGGCGAGGAGCTCGCGCGTGACCTCGCCGGGCCGCGCGACGGACTCGTCGGCGAAGAACGGGATCGTCGACCGCTCCACGAGCCAGCGCCGGCCGAGCACGTCGTCGGCGGGGCAGAGCTCCTCGGCGAAGGTGAGCCCGAGGTCGGCCATCTCGGCGAGCGCGCGGGCGGACTCGGAGGCGGTCCAGCCGCGGTTGCCGTCGACGTACAGCTCCACCTCGTCGCCCAGGCCCTCCCGCAGCGCGCGGACCACGGCCACGTCGAGGCGGTAGGGGCGGCGTCCGACCTTCACCTTGAAGACCGTGATGCCGTAGGTGGCGCGGATGCGCTCCGCCTCGGCCACCATCGCGGCCGGCTCGTCGAAGCCGACCATGTGGGAGACGCGCACGCGGTCGGTCCAGCCGCCGAGCAGCTCGGTGACCGACACGCCGAGGGTCTGCCCGATGGCGTCCCAGATCGCCATGTCGACGGCCGCCTTCGCGACCGGGTTGCCGACGGTGCGCTCGAGGCGACCGCGGACCTGCTCGCGGTCGAGGATCGAGAGGCCCTCGATCGCCGGGGCGAACAGCTCGGTGACGACGCTGCGGATCGAGGCCTGGGTCTCGCCGTACGTGAAGGGCCGCGGCGGGGCGTCCGCATGGCCCACGATCCCGTCGTCGGTGTGCACGCGCACGAGCACGTGGTCCGCCGTCGCGACCGCGCCGCTGGCGAAGGCCAGGGGCTTGCGGTAGGGGATCGCGTAGGGGATCGCCTCGATCCGGCTGATCTTCATGAGACGACGGTCACACGAGAACCGTGACGAGGGAAGGACCTAGTTCGTCTCGATCAGGACGTGGGAGGTCTCAATGCCGTTCGGCCGTGGCGACGGCGGCCAGCAGGTCGAGCACGCGCTGCACGACGGGGGCGTCCTCGTCCCGTCGCGTGGCGACGGCGAGGTCGACCGTCGGCCCGTCGCCCGCGAGCGGGCGGTAGGTGGCGCCCGTGATGCGCAGGTGCTGCACCGACCCGGGCACGAGCGCGACCCCCAGCCCCGCGGCCACGAACGACACGAGGGTCGAGGTCTCCGCGACCTCCGCGACGGGCTGGGGCTCGAACCCCGCCGTACGGCAGGCGGCGCGCACCGCCTCGTGGACCACGGAGCGGTGCCCTGACGGGTAGGTCACGAACGGCTCCCCGGCGAGGTCGGCGAGCCGTACGGCGGCGATCCCCGGGGCCGCGACGAGCGGGTGCGCGTCGGGCAGGACCGCGACGAGGGGCTCGTGGCGCAGGACGCGGACGTCGAGCGCGTCGTCGACCGGCGGCCGGAGCACGCCCACGTCGAGGGCGCCGTCGTGCAGCCGCGCGACCTGCCCCGGCGTGAGGATCTCGCCGTGGAGCTCGACCTCGACATCGGGGAGCTCCGCGCGGAGCACCCGCGCCAGACGGGGCAGCAGCTCGTAGGTCGCCGATCCCGTGAAGCCGATCGCCACCCGCCCGACCCGCCCCTCGGCGACGCGCCGCGCGTCGAGCGCCGCCTCGTCGACCGCCGCGAGGATGCGGCGGGCGTCGTCGAGGTACGACGCACCCGCCGCCGTCAGCTCGACCCGCCGCGTCGAGCGGGTCAGCAGGGTGACGCCGAGGTGCGCCTCGAGCTGCTTGATCTGCTGGCTCAGCGGCGGCTGGGCGATGTGCAGCCGCTCCGCCGCCCGCCCGAAGTGGCACTCCTCGGCGACCGCGACGAAGTACCGCAGGTGGCGCAGCTCCATGCGCGGAGCCTGCCACAGGCTCCGTGGACACCGACCGGCTCAGAGCGTGCGGAGCGCAGCCTGCCGGTTCCGCACGACCCGCTGGAGCTTGCGGAGCTTGGCGGCGTCGTAGGGCAACCCCGCGATGCCGTCGATCCAGACGTCCGGGCCCGTCATCCCCACCCGCGGGGTCAGGCACCGGGGCCGGCCTCGTCGTCACCGTCGGCGAGACCGAAGTGCGTGGCCAGGGGACGAGACACCTCGACCCCGCGCGCCGCCCCCGTCGTGAGCTCGAGGTGGAGACCCAGGACGTCGAGCAGCGAGAGCAGCACGTCCAACGAGACCGTGCGTCCCGCCTCGAGGGAGACGACGGACCCTCGGGCGACGCTTGCGAGGTCGGCCAGGTCGCCCTGGGTGAGGTCCAGCTCCTGACGTCGCGCGGCGACGACGGCGGCCAGGGCGCCCCGGTCCCTCGCGCGGTCGGCGACCGACGCGCGTGAACGACGTTGCAGCACGGGCGGACCTCCTGAAGTCCGAGTTCTCGAACATCAGGGCCCCGCGACGCCGCTCGGGCTGGCCGAGGGGACCTTGATGTTCACCATCGTGGACTTTGGCGCACGAACACTGCCGATCGGTCCGCTTGCGGCCGCTGATGTCCGTCGAGACGAACTTTAGTCACCCACCCGCTGTGCTCAATCCAGGCAGAACTCGTTGCCCTCGGGGTCGAGCATCACGATGTGCCCGTGGCCGACGTTCGGCTCCGGCTCGTGCCGCTCGACGCGGGTCGCGCCGAGCCCGACGAGGCGCTCGGCCTCCGTCTCGAGCGCCGCCATCCGCTCGTCGCCCTCGAGCCCCGGCGCGGCCCGCAGGTCGAGGTGGAGCCGGTTCTTGGCCGTCTTCCCCTCGGGCACGCGCTGGAAGTAGAAGCGCGGGCCCACCTTGGCGGGGTCGCTGCACGCCGAGGCGTCGTTGCGTCGCTCCGGTGGCACGCCCCATGCGTCGAGCGCCGCGTCCCAGCTGTCGAAGCCGGGCGGCGGCGGGTCGATCTCGTACCCCGTCGCCGCAGCCCAGAAGGCGCTCTGCGCCCCCGGGTCCGCGCAGTCGAACGTCACCTGCACCGTGACCGCCATCAGCCCTGTCCCTTCCGACGTCGGGTCGCGCGCCGACCGCGCGACTCCCGCGGGATCGCGTGGCTCCACCGCGCCCTGCCGACAGCCTCCGACGAGCTCTCCGTCGGAAGCAACCCGCCCCACCTGATGTACCGCTGCTCGATGTTCATGACCCCACCCTCGCAGCGAAACAGGAACGCTTCTGTCCGCTATCCGTGACAAGATCCCGGAATGCCGGAGACGACGACCGAACGGGTGCTGCGCCTGCTCGGACTGCTGCAGGAGCGGCGCACCTGGACGGGCCCGGAGCTGGCGGCCGAGCTCGGGGTGACGGACCGGTGCGTACGGCGCGACGTCACCCGCCTCCGCGACCTCGGCTACCCCGTGAACGCGGCGCAGGGCGTCGGCGGCGGCTACCAGCTGGGGGCCGGTACGGCGCTGCCCCCGCTCCTGCTCGACGCCGACGAGGCGATCGCGACGACGGTGTCCCTGCTCCTCGCCGCGGGCGGCACCGTCGCCGGGGCGGCCGACGCGACGCTGCGCACGCTCGCGAAGCTCGACCAGGTGCTGCCACCCCGGCTGCGCGCCGAGGTGCGGGCGATGACCGAGGCGACGGCGACCCTCGACCGCGGCGGCATCGAGGTCGACGGCGCGGTCCTCATGCGGCTCGCGGGCGCGACGCGCGACCGGGTGCGGGTCAGGTTCACCTACGCGAGCCCGCGGGGCGACGCCGCGGAGCGCGACGTCGAGCCGTCGGGCCTCGTGGCGACCGGCCGGCGGTGGTACCTCCTCGCCTGGGACACCGCCCGCGACGACTGGCGCACGTTCCGCGTGGACCGGATGAGCGACCTCGCCGTCACGACGTGGCGCTGCGGACACCCGGCGCACCCCGACCCCGCGACGTACGTGCAGAGCAGCGTGACCTCGTCGCCCTACCGCTACGTCACGACCGCCCGGGTCGCGCTGCCCGTCGAGGAGGTGCGCGGCATGCTCAGTCCTGAGACCGCGACCGCCGAGCCCGACGCCGAACCGGGCTGGACCCGCGTCGTCGCAGGCGCCGACGACCTCGACTGGGTGGTGCGCCGGCTCGCGGAGTTCGACGCGCCGGTCGAGCTGCTCGACCCGCCCGAGCTCCGCGAGGTCGCCGCCGTGCTCGCCGAGCGGCTGGGGCGGATGGCGTCGGCCTGACCGCGAGCAGCTCGGCGTCAGCTGCGCAGCGTCCGTGACGGGCTGACGCCGTACCGCTCGCGGTAGGCCGCCGCGAAGCGGCCGAGGTGGGTGAACCCCCAGCGGTACGCCGCGTCCGCGACCGTCGCCGTCCCCCCGGCCAGCAGGTCCGCGTGCACCCGCTCCAGGCGCACGCCGAGCACGGCCTGCTGCGGCGTCGTGCCCAGGTAGCGCCGGAAGCCGTCCTGCAGCCGCCGGATCCCGACCCCGGCCACGGCGGCCAGCTCGCTCGCGGTCCAGTCGGCGGCCGGGTCGGCCTCGACGGCGTCGAGCACCTGCGTGACGATCCGCGGCCGCACGCTGCCGCAGTCGGGATCGTCGGGGAAGCACGCGAGCACGAGGGCGGCCGTGAGCGTCGCGCCCAGCCGCCGGGCGACCACAGAACCGTCGTCGAGCGCGAGCCCGTCGGGCTCCCGCCGCGCGCGCAGCACCTCGCCGCCGATCGAGGCGAGCAGCGCCAGCCACGTGCGCCCGGCCTCGCGGTGCAGGTCGATCTGCCGCGGCATCGCCGCGACGGGCAGCCCGACGAGGGCGGGCACCTCCGCGGCGACCCGCCGACGTGACCTGCCTAACGTCCCGGTCCATCGCACCCCGCCCACCCCTCCCCGAAGGAGGAACCCGATGGATCCCCGGACCCTGCGCACCGTCTTCGGCCGCTTCGCGACGGGCGTCACCGTCATCACCTGCACCAGCGCGGACGGCCGTCCGCACGGCGCCACCGTCACGGCGTTCACACCGATCTCGCTGAGCCCGCCGCTCGTGCAGGTGGCCCTGACCCGCACGTCGAAGGCCTGCCTCTTCCTGCAGGACGCGCCCTTCGCGGTCAACGTGCTCGGCGCCGACGCGGCCGACGTCGCGATGCACTTCGCGGGCCGGCCGGGCAGCGACCCGATCCCGTGGCGCGACGGCCCCGTCGCCCCCGTGCTGGCCGGCTCGGCCGCGACGATCTCGTGCCGACCGTGGCGGGTCGACGACGGCGGCGACCACCTGCTGTTCCTCGGCGAGGTGGTCGACGTGGCCACCACCGCCGCCGAGCCCCTGCTCTTCCACGACAGCGCCTTCCACCGGCTCGGCCCCCGCAGCGGGGACGCCGTGTGGTCCGGCTGCGCCGACGACCCGCACCGCGGCTGGTTCGACGCGACGAGCTCGTTCACGCCGCTGGCGGCCGAGCCCGCGCCGTACGCCGCGGTCTGAGACCCCCACCCCGACCTCGAAGGAGACCCCCATGACCGCCACGCTCCCGGAGCACGGCACCGCCGACCCGACCCCCACCGACGGCCCGCCCACCGTGAACCCCGCCGACGGCCCGCCCACCGTGAACCCCGCCGCCGACGCGCCCGCCAACCAGCAGCGCAACTTCGCGTCGCGGCCGATGACGGGCGACGAGTACATCGCGTCGCTCCAGGACGGCCGCGAGATCTACCTCCACGGCGAGCGGGTCGCCGACGTGACGACCCACCCGGCGTTCCGCAACCCGATCCGCATGACGGCGCGGCTCTACGACGCGCTGCACACCGGCCCGCACGTCGACGAGCTCACCGTGCCGACCGACACGGGCAACGGCGGCGTCACCATGCCGTTCTTCCGCACGCCGACGTCGGCCGCCGACCTGCTCAAGGAGCGCGACGCGATCGCGCGGTGGGCGCGGATGAGCTACGGCTGGATGGGACGCTCCCCCGACTACAAGGCGAGCTTCCTCGGCACGCTGAACGCGAACTCCGAGCTCTACGCGCCGTTCCAGGCCAACGCCGAACGGTGGTACCGCGAGTCCCAGGAGAAGGTCCTCTACTGGAACCACGCGATCATCAACCCGCCCGTCGACCGCAACCTCCCGCCCGACGAGGTCGGCGACGTCTACATGAAGGTCGAGAAGGAGACCGACGCCGGGCTCGTCGTCTCCGGCGCGAAGGTCGTCGCCACGGGCTCGGCGATCACGAACTACAACTTCATCGCCCACTACGGCCTGCCGATCCGCAAGAAGCAGTTCGCCCTCATCTGCACGGTCCCGATGGACGCCCCCGGGATCAAGCTGATCTGCCGCTCGTCCTACACCGAGCAGGCCGCGAAGAACGGCACGCCGTTCGACTACCCGCTCTCGAGCCGCATGGACGAGAACGACACCATCTTCATCTTCGACAAGGTGCTGGTGCCCTGGGAGAACGTCTTCATGTACGGCGACGTCGACCGCATCAACGCCTTCTTCCCGCAGTCCGGGTTCCTGCCGCGCTTCACCTTCCAGGGCTGCACCCGCCTCGCCGTGAAGCTCGACTTCATCGCCGGCCTGCTGCTCAAGGCGCTCGACGCGACCGGCTCCGGCGGCTTCCGCGGCGTGCAGACCCGCGTCGGGGAGGTCATCGGCTGGCGCAACCTGTTCTGGTCGCTCACCGAGTCGATGGCGCGCGACCCCGAGCCGTGGGTGGGCGACGCGGTGATCCCGAAGCTCGAGTACGGCCTCACCTACCGGATGTTCATGATCCACGGCTATCCGCGGGTCAAGGAGATCATCGAGCAGGACGTCGCCTCCGGCCTCATCTACCTCCCCTCGGGCGCCGCCGACTTCAAGAGCGCGGAGGTGCGGCCCTACCTCGACAAGTACGTCCGCGGCTCCGACGGCATCACCGCCGTCGACCGGGTCAAGGTCATGAAGGCGCTGTGGGACTCGATCGGGTCGGAGTTCGGCGGCCGCCACGAGCTCTACGAGCGCAACTACTCCGGCAACCACGAGAACGTGAAGGCCGAGCTGCTGTTCGCCGCGCAGAACCGCGGCGGCACCGACGCCATGCGCGGGCTCGCCGACGAGTTCCTCTCCGAGTACGACCTCGACGGCTGGACCGTGCCCGACCTGTTCTGAGCGGGCCGCACGACCCCACCGCCGTACGGCGAGGCGCCGCCCCGGTCAGCCGACCGGGGCGGCGTCCGTGCCGGCGCGGAGGTGCGCCGGCACGAGCGCGAGGGCGACGACGGCGATGAGCGCCGCGGCCGCGAAGACGTAGAAGCCCCACGGGTACGCGATGCCGGCGGTCACGAGGGCGCCACCGAGCGACGGGCCGACGACGGCACCGACGCGACCGACGCCCGCGGCCATGCCGAGCGCCGTACCCCGGATCTCCGGCGGGTAGAGGTGCCCGACGAAGGCGTAGACGAGCACCTGGGCGCTGAAGACGAAGACACCGGCGAGGAGCACCGCGACGTAGACGAGCGCGGAGACCTCGATGCGGATCGACAGCAGCGCGAGGAACACGGCGGCGAGGCCGAACCACGCCAGCACGACGGGCTTCGTGCCGCGCGCGTCGGCCACGGCGCCCGCCGCGACCAGGCCGATGACGGCGCCGATGTTGAGCGTGAGGAGCAGGCCGGTGCCGGCCTGGATGGAGTAGCCGGCCTCGCCCATGATCTTCGGCAGCCACGTGTTGAGGCCGTAGACGAGCAGCAGGCCCATGAACGAGGCGACCCAGAGACCGATCGAGACCGGCAGCAGCCGCCCGCGGACGGCGTCGGAGCTGCGCACGGCGGAGGTCGCGGTGCCGGACTCCGCCGCGGCCGCCTTCGCGGCGAGATAGGTCGCCGACTCGGGGAGCTTCCACCACATGACCGGCAGCACGGCGAGGCCCGCGACACCGCCGATGACGAACATGATCTCCCAGCCGTGGTCCTCGATGAGCCAGAGGCCGAGGAGCGCCGTGAGGACGGCGCCGACGTGGTAGCCCGTCATCATCCGCGTGACCTGCGAACCGCCGCGGCCGGGCTTCGCGTGCTCCGACATGTAGGCCAGCGCGGTCGGCAGGCACGCGCCCAGCCCGAGGCCCGCGAGGAAGCGGAGCGCGGTGAACTGCCAGACGTTCGCCGCGAGCGGCACGAGCAGGGTGAGCACCGAGAACAGCGCGATGCAGGCGAGCAGCGTGCGGCGGCGGCCGTGCCGGTCGGTCAGCGGACCCACCAGCACGGCCCCGATGCCCACGCCGACGAGGCCGATGGTGGAGGCCGCAGTGAGCGAGGAGTCGGTGAACCCGAGGTCGCCCGTGGCCGACAGCGTCGGGATGACGGCACCGAGCACCACGAGGTCGAAGCCGTCGAGCGCCACCGCGACCCAGCAGAGGGCGACGGGCCAGAAGCCGCCGGCGCCACGCGCCGGAGCGACGGGCGACGGACGGGCGGACGCGGACGTGGACATGGGGTGCTCCTCGACGGGCGGGGGTGACGTGACCCGCACCACGCAAGCACCTGCCCGCCGCTCGGTCCCCCTCGCTCTTCCGTCGAGCGGAAGACCATCGACGCTCGCGGCGGGCGGTCGGTCGCCCCACGCGGAAAGCAGGGCGCCGGATCCCGCAGATCGCCCCGATTCCGACGCGTTCTCCGCCTGGGGCGTCCGCCGAGGCACCCGTGGGACGTCGCTTCCCGCGACAGGGGCTTGGCGAGGCTCGTCGCGCGCCGTACCCTGAGTTCACATCACGAACGGCCGTTCGCACAGCGAACGACCCTCGACCGCAGAGGATCCTCGTGGAGCAGCTCGACACCTATCTGTACGCCGCGGTGCGCACGCCGTTCGGCAAGTTCAACGGCGCGCTCGCGAGCGTGCGGCCCGACGACCTCGCCGCGACGGCCGTCACCGCCGTGCTCGGCCGGACGCCCGACCTCGACCCGGCCGCGGTCGGCGAGGTGTGGTTCGGCAACGCGAACGGCGCCGGCGAGGACAACCGCAACGTCGGGCGCATGGCGTGGCTGCTCGCGGGCCTCCCCGTCAGCACCCCGGCGACGACGGTCAACCGCCTCTGCGGCTCCAGCCTCGACGCTGCGATCCAGGCCTCCCGCGCGCTCGCCAGCGGCGACCTCGGCGCCGACGGCATCGCCCTCGCGGGCGGCGTCGAGTCGATGACCCGGGCCCCCTGGGTGCTGCCCAAGTCGGACCGCCCGTTCCCCGCCGGGGACCTCACCGCGGTCTCCACGACCCTCGGCTGGCGCCTCGTCAACAAGCGGATGCCGGCGGAGTGGACGATCTCGCTCGGCGAGTGCAACGAGCAGCTCCAGGAGCGGTTCGGCATCTCCCGCGAGCGCCAGGACGCGTTCGCCGCCCGCTCGCACCGGCTCGCCGCGCAGGCGTGGGACGACGGGTTCTACGACGCGCTCGTCACCCCGGTCGACGTCCCGGGACGGAAGGGCACCACCACCGTGACCCGTGACGAGAGCCTGCGCGCGGACACCACCGCCGACTCGCTCGCCGCCCTGAAGCCCGCCTTCCGCCCCGACGGCACCATCACCGCGGGCAACGCCTCACCCCTGTCCGACGGCGCCTCGGCCCTCCTGCTCGGTACGGCGGGTGCCGCCGACCGCATCGGCCGCCCCCCGCTGGCGCGCATCGCCGGCCGGGCCGCGTCCGCGCTCGAGCCGCAGGCGTTCGGGTTCGCGCCCGTCGAGGCGGCGAACCGCGCGCTCGCCCAGGCCGGGATCGGCTGGGGCGACGTCGGCGCCGTCGAGCTCAACGAGGCGTTCGCCGTGCAGTCGCTCGCCTGCGTCGACGCCTGGGAGATCGACCCGGAGATCGTCAACGTCCGCGGCGGCGCCATCGCGCTCGGCCACCCGCTCGGCGCCTCCGGCGCCCGCATCCTCGGCACGCTCGCCGCGGTGCTCCGCGAGCGCGGTCGGCGCTGGGGCGTGGCCGCCATCTGCATCGGCGTGGGCCAGGCCCTCGCCGTCGTGCTCGAGAACACCGAGGGGGACGCCCGATGACGACGATCCACACCGACCCGGCGGCCGCGGTCGCCGGCATCGCCGACGGGTCCACCGTGCTCGTCGGCGGCTTCGGCATGGCGGGCATGCCGGTCACGCTCATCGACGCCCTCATCGCCCAGGGCGCGAGCGACCTGACGATCGTGTCCAACAACGCCGGCAACGGCGACACCGGCCTCGCCGCGCTGCTCGCCGCCGGCCGCGTGCGCAAGGTGGTCTGCTCCTTCCCGCGCCAGCACGACTCCTACGTCTTCGACGGTCTCTACCGCGAGGGGAGGATCGAGCTCGAGGTCGTCCCCCAGGGCAACCTCGCGGAGCGGATGCGCGCGGCGGGCGCCGGCATCGGCGCCTTCTTCAGCCCGACGGGCGTGGGCACCCTGCTCACGGAGGGCCGCGAGGAGCGCGAGATCGACGGCCGCCGCTACGTGCTGGAGTACCCCATCAAGGGCGACGTCGCCCTCATCGGCGCCGAGGCGGCCGACCCGATGGGCAACCTGGTCTACCGCAGGACGGCCCGCAACTTCGGGCCCGTCATGGCGACGGCCGCGACGACGACGATCGTCGAGGTGCGCCGTACGGTCGCGCTCGGCGACCTCGACCCCGAGGCCGTCGTGACCCCTGGCATCTACGTCGACCACGTCCTCGACCTGTCCCGCACGGAGGTCCCCGCATGAGCAGCACCCTCGCCGTCCCCACCACCACCGTCGAGCACACCGACCGCGGGCCGCTCGACAAGCACGAGCTGGCGGCCGTCATCGCGCGGGACATCCCGCACGGGTCCTACGTCAACCTCGGCATCGGCCAGCCGACCCTCGTCGCCGACCACATCGCGCCCGGCGACGGCATCGTGCTGCACACCGAGAACGGCATGCTCAACATGGGCCCCGCCGCGACCGGCGACGAGGTGGACCCCGACCTCACCAACGCCGGCAAGATCCCCGTCACCGAGCTGCCCGGCGCGGCCTACTTCCACCACGCCGACTCGTTCGCCATGATGCGCGGCGGCCACCTCGACGTCTGCGTGCTGGGCGCCTACCAGGTCTCGGCGGGCGGCGACCTCGCCAACTGGCACACCGGCGCACCCGACGCGATCCCCGCCGTCGGCGGCGCCATGGACCTCGCCATCGGCGCGAAGGACGTGCTCGTCATGATGACGCTCTTCGCGAAGGACGGCTCCGCGAAGCTCGTGCCCGCGTGCACCTACCCGCTGACCGGCGCCGGGTGCGTGAGCCGGGTCTACACCGACTTCGGTGTCTTCTCCGTGGGGTCCTCGGGGGTCTCGGTCCTGGAGACGTACGGCGCGTCCGTGGCCGAGCTCTCCGCGAGGATGGACGTGGAGCTCCGCGCGCTCTGACCGGGCGCGCGGTGGCGTCAGCCGACCGGCGGGCCGGCGAGGAGCGCGACGCCGGTCAGCACCGCGACGGCGACGACGCCGGCGGCGAGTCCCTGCAGCGGCTTGCGCACCAGCCAGGACACGGGCTTCTCGAGCCCGCCCGACGCGGGCGCGTCCGCCAGCCGCCACGTGTCACCGAGGAGGCCCTTCTTCTCCGTCGCCAGGTCGAACCAGACGGTGAAGAACGGCGGGATCGCGGAGGCGAGGCCCGTGATGGTGCGGCCGAACGACCACTTCTGGTCGGTCGCCACGACGATCGTCGTCAGCAGGAAGGCGATGAACGCGATGCCGTGGAGCATCCCGCCGACGCTGACGACGGCCTCCGTCGTCTCCGTGACGTACTTGAGGAACATGCCGACGAGCAGCAGCGCCCAGGTGCAGGCCTCGGTGACGGCGACGACGCGGAACAGACGGCGGGGAGACATGACCCGCATCCTACGACGTCGTGTCGTAGACCGTTGATCCGTCAGGCGAAGGCCCGCTCCACGAGCGACGTGAAGAAGCCGAGGCCGTCGGTGCCGGGACCGGTGAGGTCCTCGACGGCGTGCTCGGGGTGCGGCATCAGGCCGACCACGTTGCCCGCCTCGTTGGTGACGCCCGCGATGTCGCGCTGCGACCCGTTGGGGTTGCCCAGGTAGCGCGCGACCACCCGGCCCTCACCCTCCAGGCGGTCGAGGGTGGCGTCGTCCGCGACGTACGCGCCCTCGCCGTTCTTCAGGACGACCGTGATCTCCTGCCCGACCTCGTACGCCGAGGTCCACGCCGTCGACGCGTTCTCGATGCGCAGCCGCTGGTCGCGGCAGACGAACTTGCGGTGGTCGTTGCGGATCAGGGCCCCGGGGAGCAGGTGGGACTCGCAGAGGATCTGGAAGCCGTTGCAGATCCCGAGCACCGGCACGCCGCGGCCGGCGGCCTCGACGACGGCCGTCATCACCGGCGAGAACCGGGAGATGGCGCCGCAGCGGAGGTAGTCGCCGTAGGAGAACCCGCCCGGCAGCACGATCGCGTCGACGCCGTGCAGCGACTCGTCGCCGTGCCACAGCGCGACCGCCTCGTTGCCGCCGATGCGGACCGCGCGCTGCGCGTCGACGTCGTCGAGCGAGCCCGGGAAGGTGACGACGCCGATCCTCACGCCTGGTCCTCCACGCGCACCGTGAAGTTCTCGATCACCGGGTTGGAGAGCAGCTTCTCCGCGGCCTCGTGGACCTGCGCGAGCACCTCGTCGGTGACCTCGGCGACCTCGAGCTCGAAGCGCTTGCCCTGGCGGACCTCGCCGATGCCGGTGAAGCCGAGGCGCGGCAGCGCACCGGCCACCGCCTTGCCCTGCGGGTCGAGGATCTCGGGCTTGGGCATGACGTCGACGACCACACGGGCCACGGGGCGCTCCTGGAGGTTCGGGGGGACTGCGGGGGTGGCGTGAACCGGGCGTCAGTCTAGTCCCGCGCCGGGGCCTGCGCGTCCACGGCCGCCACCCGTGCGGGACGACGGCGCCGCGAGCGGCCCGGCGATCACCCCGGCGACGCGCCCGTCGGTCGC
>DASWYU010000294.1:0-7181 GCA_036404795.1 Nocardioides sp.
CCGCGGGCGGCGATCTCCGCGACGTACGGCAGCGTCACGTTGGTGAGCGCGTGGGTCGAGGTGTGCGGTACGGCGCCGGGCATGTTCGCGACGCAGTAGAAGGTGGCGTCGTGCACGCGGTAGGTCGGATCGGCGTGCGTCGTGGCGTGCGAGTCCTCGAAGCAGCCACCCTGGTCGATCGAGATGTCGACGAGCACGGCGCCGCTGCGCATCCGCGCGACCGTGTCGTTGGAGACCAGCGTGGGTGCCTTGGCGCCCGGCACGAGGACGGCGCCGATGACGAGGTCGGCCTCCAGCACGGCCTCGGTGAGCGTCAGCGTGTTCGAGGCAACGGTCTGCACCCGGTGGCCGAAGAGCTGGTCGGCGCGGCGGAGCGCGGCGGCGTTGCGGTCGAAGAGGAGGACCCGGGCGCCGAGGCCGAGCGCCACGGTGGTCGCGTTGAGGCCCGCGACGCCGGCGCCGACGACCACGACGTTGGCGGCGTAGGTGCCCGGGACGCCGCCCATCAGCACGCCGCGGCCACCGAGCACGCCGGCGCCCGCGCGCATGAGGTGGTAGGCGCCGGCCTGCGGCGCGAGGCGTCCCGCGACCTCCGACATCGGCGCCAGCAGCGGCAGGGAGCCGTCGGCGCCCTGGACCGTCTCGTAGGCCAGCGCCGTCACACCGCGCGCGAGCAGTTCCTCGGTGAGCGCCTTGTCCGCCGCCAGGTGCAGGTAGGTGAAGAGCACGAGCCCCGGCCGCAGGCGGTGGTACTCCTCCGCCACCGGCTCCTTCACCTTCAGCACGAGCTCCGCCTCCGCCCAGGTGGCGTCGGCCGCCTCGGTCGCGGTCGCCCCGGTGACGATGCGGGCGCCGGCCGCGCCGTACTGCTCGTCGGTGAGCGCGGACCCGAGCCCGGCGCCGCTCTGCACGAGCACCTCGTGGCCGTGGGCGACCAGCTCGGTGACGCCGGCGGGGGTGAGGGCGACGCGGTACTCGTGGTTCTTGACCTCGGCGGGGACACCGATGCGCATGGGTTCTCCTCGGGTGGACGGACGCGCGGTGGCGCGGCTCGGACGCGGCCTCGGGGTGTGACGCCGCTCACTCATTGTGACGGGTCCTCACACCTGATTCACAGAGTCCCCTCACCGCACGTTGGGTCGGCGGGTGTGAACTAGGTGCCATGAACGACACCCGCCCCTCCGCTCCGCCGCCGCACGAGCCGGAGCGTCCTGCGACCCAGCCGCTCCCCGCGCACGGCACCCCGGGCGCCTTCCCGCCGCCGGGTGAGCAGTACGGCACGTGGGGCCAGCAGCCGCCGCCGCAGTTCCCGTCGCAGCTTCCGCCGCAGCAGGGTGGATGGGGTCAGGTGCCGCCGGGCGGCTACGGGGGGTACGGCGCGTGGCCGCCGGCTCCGCAGCCGCGGCCGCGGAAGGGTCGCGCCGCGCTCGCCGCGGTCGCCGGTGGAGTGATCGGCGCCGCGCTGACCTGCGCGATCGCGATCCCGATCGTCCACAACGCGAACCAGGACACCCGACCGGCGAGCTCCTCGTCGGACGGCGCCGACATCGACGACCTCGTCAACCGGGGTGGCGGGAGCACCGACGGCGCCGCCGAGCAGGGCGAGGTCTCCGACGCCGGCGTGCTCCTCGTCAACACGCAGGTGCAGGGCGGCGAGGGCGCGGGCACCGCGATGGTGCTGACCTCCGACGGCCTCGCGGTCACGAACTACCACGTCGTCGACAACTCGACGACCGTCGAGGTGGAGGTCGCCGCGACGGGTGAGACCCACGAGGCGACGGTGCTCGGCTACGACGCCTCCGCCGACGTGGCCGTGCTCCAGATCGACGGCGTCAGCGACCTCGACACCGTCACCCTCGACGACGACGGGGGCGTGGACGTCGGTGACGCCGTGGCCGCCCTCGGCAACGCCGGCGGTCAGGGCTTCCTCTCCGAGGTGCGCGGCGAGGTCACGTCGCTCGACGAGAGCATCACGACGACGGACCAGTACAACGGCAACGAGACCGAGATCTCCGGCCTCATCGAGACCGACGCCGACGTCGTCCCGGGCTACTCCGGCGGCCCGATGTTCGACGCCGAGGGCGAGGTCATCGGCATCAGCACCGCCGCGGCCTCGACGAACGGCCAGCAGGGCCCGACGTCGTCGGTCCCGACGCGGACCCAGGAGGGCGGCGGCATCAGCTACGCCCGCCCGATCGACGAGGCGCTCGACATCGTCCAGGCCGTCATCGACGGCGACGAGGGCGACGGCATCGTCATCGGCACCCCGGCCTACCTCGGCGTCTCCATCGACCCGTCCGGCGGCGAGCCGCTCGTCGCCGCAGCCGAGGCCGACACGCCCGCCGGGCAGGCCGGCCTCGAGGAGGGCGACGTCATCACCGGCATCGGCGACACCGAGGTCGCGACGTTCGACGAGCTCGCCGCCGCCGTGGCGTCCTACGAGCCCGGCGACACCGTGACGATCACGTGGGACCGCGACGGCCGCGAGATGTCCGGCGAGGCGACCCTGACGGAGTCGCCGCTGAACTGAGCCTCCCGAGGCTCCCCTGGACGGAGCGCCGCACGGCCGTGGACCCGAGACCACGCCGCGCGGCGCTCTGTTGGTGTGTGGGGGGCATCGAGTTTGCGGGTTGCGTCGAGTTGGCTGAAACGCGCCGTACGGCGGGCCGCCCGCCACCTCGCTGACTGTGCGGATGCGACGTATCCGGGTGGGCCTTGTGGGGTACCAACGTCCCAGTTCGGAAGCCCGCCATTCCACCAGGACGTGCGGTACGGCGCGTTTCAGCCAACTCGGCGCACCCGCCGCGACGCAACCCGCAACTCGACGCTCTCACCGCGACGCAGCCCGCAACTCGGCGACCACCCCCGGAACGCCGCACGGCCCCACCCGACGGATCGGGTGGGGCCGTGGGGACGGCGGGTCAGCGGGCGCCGGCGTCCTCGAGCACGCGCTCGTCGTCGTGCCGGGCGTGGGCACGCTCGAGGCTCTCGCCCTCCACGTCGACCCGCGGCAGGATCTTGTCGAGCCAGCCGGGGAGCCACCAGGCCTTGTCGCCCATGAGGTACATCAGCGCCGGGATCAGCGTCATCCGCACGACGAACGCGTCGATGAAGACCGCCGCCGCCAGCGCGAAGCCCATCGCCTTGATGAACGACATGTCCATGAGCATGAACGCGGCGAACACCGACATCATGATGACCGCGGCGGCCGCCACGACCCGGGCGGAGTTGCGGAACCCGTCGACGACCGCGGAGACGGCGTCGGCGCCGTGCACGTGGGCCTCGCGGATCCGCGTCACGAGGAACACCTGGTAGTCCATCGCCAGGCCGAACACCACGCCGACGAGGAAGATCGGCATGAAGCTCACGAGCGGCTGGCCCTCGACGAGGCCGAACACGCCCTCCTGGAAGACGAGCACCGTGATGCCGAGCGTCGCGAGCACCGTCAGCAGGAAGCCGAGCGTCGCCGTGAGCGGCACCAGGATCGAGCGGAACACCAGCACGAGCAGCAGGAACGCCAGCCCGATGACCACGACGAGATAGATCGGCAGCGCGTCGTTCAGCCGGTCGGAGACGTCCACCGCGATCGCGGTCATGCCGGTGACGCCGAGCTCGACGCCGGTGGACGACTCGAGGTCGCCCTGCGTGGCCCGCAGGTCGGCGAGCAGCTCGGTCGTGGCCGCGTCCTCCGCACCGGACGCCGGCGTGATGAGCACCGTCGCGCCGGTGGCGGCGGCCGGGTCGCCTGTCGGGTCGGCGTTGGTGCCGGCGATCTGGGCGTGGGCCACGTCGTCCTGGTCGGTGGCCCACGCGACCACCTCGCCGAACGCCGCCTGCCGCTCGCCGTCGTCGCTGATCTCGCGGCCGTCGACGACCACGAGCAGCGGCGCCTGACGTCCCTCGCCGAACGCCTCGCTGACGAGGTCGGACGCCTTCCGCTGGGTCGTGTCGCTCGGGCTCGTCGAGTCGCTGGGCAGCGCGAGCTGGAGGTTCTGCATCGGCAGGGCGAGCGCGCCGAGCGCGACGACCACGAGCACGACGGCGGCGATCGGCGACCGGCCGACCAGCTTCGCCCAGCGGACGCCGTTGTTGACGATGCGGCCCCGCTCGTCGCGCTTCGGCTCGTAGCGGCGCACCGTGCCGCCGAACGCCTTCGACTTGAGCATGCCGAGCACGGCGGGCAGGAGCGTCAGCGCCACCAGTACGGCGAGGAAGACGCCCGTCGCCGCCGCCAGACCCATCGCGGTGAGGAACGGGATGCGCACGACGGCCAGCGCCGCGAGGGCGATGAGGACGGTCAGGCCCGCGAAGACGACGGCGGACCCCGCCGTACCGACCGCGATCCCCGTCGCTTCCTCCCGGTCGTCGGTGTGCTCCAGCTCGCTGCGGTAGCGGGCGAGGATGAACAGCGCGTAGTCGATGCCGACCGCCAGGCCGATCATCACGGCGAGGATCGGGGTCATGTCGGAGATGTCGGTGAACGCCGTCATGCCGGTGACGCCGAGCGAGGTCAGCGCGACGCCGACGATGGCCGTGACGATGGGCAGGCCGGCGGCGACGAGCGAGCCGAAGGTCAGCACGAGCACGACGAGCGCGACCGCGATGCCGATGAGCTCGGACGCGGCGCTGAGCTCCATGACCTGCAGGCCAGGACCGTTGGCCTCGACCTCGAGGCCGTCACCGCTCGCGTCGTCGATGAGCTCCAGGATCGCCTCCTGGCTGGCGGGCTCGATGTCGGTCGGCTCGTCGACGTCGAAGTCGAAGGTGATGAGCCCGACGCGGCCGTCGGGGTCGACGGGCGCCAGGTTGGCGACGTCCTCGGGCGACGCGCCCCCGGCGGCGAGGGCCTCCTCCTGGGCCGCGGCCGCCGTCGTCGGGTCGAGGATCGGCTCCGCTTCGGAGACGAGCACCTGGGGGCTGTCGGCGATGTCGGTGACGAGCTGGGAGATGCGGTCGGCGTACGGCGCGTCCGTCAGCGCCTCGCCCTCCGGCACCGCCACCACGACCGTCACGGAGGTGTCGTTCATGGCGTCCTCGGCGTCGGGGAACAGCTCCTGCTGGAGCTCGCTCGCCCGCTCGGACGGGATGCCGGGGATGGTGAAGGTGCTCGACGTGGGCTGCGCGATCGTGAGCGCCGTGGCGCCCACCGCGACGAGCGCGACGACCCAGACGCCGAGGAAGGCCGGCCACCGCCGGAAGGCGGTCTTTCCGAGCCGGTAGAGAAGGGTGGCCATCGGTGGTGCTCCTGTCGGTGTCGTGCGTCGGGTGGGTGGTGGGTCGCTCAGGCGAGCAGGGTGCGGAGCGTGCCGAGGTGGCGGGAGAAGAGGTCGGGCAGCGGGGTGTCGTCGCCGGCGATGCTGGCGTCGATGGCGGAGTCGAAGACCACGACCAGCAGCCGGATCACGAGCAGCGCCGTCTCCTGGTCGAGTGCCTGGCCACCCCGCGCGCGCACGGCCTCCTGCAGCTCGACGGCCAGCTCGGCGAAGCGTGCGTGCACGGCCTCCACCAGGCGCGGGATCTGGAAGAGCTGCCGGTGGAGCACCATCTCCTCGCGTGTGGGCTGCTCGTGCCGCAGCACCTCGCGGGCGAGGTGCTCCAGGTCGGCCCCCAGGTTTCCGGTCGGGCCGCCGGCCTCGAACGCCGCGACGCCCTCCTCAGGAAGGCAGAGGGGCGGCCCGATGCAGGCGTCGACCTTGGAGGGGAAGTAATTGAAGAGGGTGCGGCGCGAGACGCCCGCGGCGGCGGCGAGGTCGTCCATGGTGAAGCCGTCGAGGCCGTTCTCGACGGCCAGGCGCTGCGCCGCGACCATGATCCGGTGGGCGGTCTCCTCGCGCTTGCCGACCCGGCCGAGGGCGGGCGAGGTTTCTGCACTCGTGCTCACGAAGTGCAAGTTTGCACTGCGGATTCAAGAGTGCAAAACGATCCGTGTGTGACCTCGACCGCACCGCGGATGCCGGGTCCGGACCGACGTCGACCGTGTCCCACAATCGAGGGCATGTCCGTCCCGCAGGAGACCCTCGTCCGCGCGCCCCGTCCGGGCGCGGAGTCGCTCGCCGAGCCGATGCGCTCGCGTTGGAGCCCCGCCGTGTTCGCGACCGACGCACCGGTCACCGACGACGAGATCGCCTCGCTCCTGACCGCCGCCGCGTGGGCGCCGTCGACCGGCAACACCCAGCCGTGGGCCTTCGTGGTGACGCGGGCGGGGACCGCGCCGTACGACGCCCTCCGGGCCACCCTCAGCACCGGCAACTCCGGCTGGGTGCCCACGGCCCCTGTCGTGATCGTCGCCGCCACGCTCACCGGCGAGTGGGAGGGGCGGAAGGGGATGGGCGACTACGCGCTCTACGACCTCGGCCAGTCCGTCGCGCACCTCACGCTGCAGGCGCAGGCCCTCGGCCTCCACACGCACCAGTTCGCCGGGTTCGACCACGACGCCGCCGCCACGGCGCTCGGCGTGCCCGACGCCTATCGCGTCATGACCGGCATCGCCGTCGGCCACCTGGGCCGCGACGTGCACCTCGCCCGCGCCGCGGAGGGTGACGTCGCGCGGCACACCAAGGACCGGGTGCGGCGGGGCGCGGGGGAGATAGGGTACGACGGCGCGTGGGGCACGCCCGTCGGCGGCTGACCCGCTGGTGCGGGCGTCCGGCTCAGCTGCTCGAGCCGCAGCCCCCGCCACCCCCGCACGAGCTCGAGCTGCACGAGCTGGATCCGCAGGAGTGGCCGTCGGAGCCCGAGTCGCTGCTGCTGCAGCCGAAGGTGCCGCCGGCACCCGCGCCGTACGCCGTGTCCCGACCCCGGCCCCGGCGGCCGCGCCGCTGCTGGTTCCGGCGCGGCGAGGAGCCGCGCTCGAGGCGAAGGACGAGCGCGGAGAATCCAAAGCTGGCGAGCACGATGACGGCCACGATGATCTCGGTCATGCTGCTGCTCCTTCCGAGGGGCCGGCGGGGTGCCGGCGGGTGAGGTACCAGGTGCGGGGGCCGATCCCGATGACCACCGTGCGGCGGCCGGCCAGGGTGACGCGGGCGATGCGGCGCCGGCCGTCGGCGACGGCGTGGAGCCGCAGCCAGTCGTCGACGTCGGGCAGGTCGGTGCTCGGCAGCCAGGCGGTGAACGCCGCGAGGTCGTCGTGCGCGCAGCCGGCGACGGGGTGCGCGGAAGCCCACGCGTGGAAGCGGTCG
>DASWYU010000295.1:0-8918 GCA_036404795.1 Nocardioides sp.
AGCCGGGCGAGCGGCGGCTCGTCCTGGGCGGTCGCGACGGCGCTGGACTCGTCGATGACCAGCTGCGCGCCGGCGACGCGGCGCAGTCCGCGCCAGCGCAGCCGACCCGTGAGCCCGAGGCCGTAGAGCGTGTTGCGCGCCCCGAGCATGAGGCCGGTCGCCGCGCCCGACCAGGGCGAGCCGCCGGCCGCGAGCACGCCGACGAACGCGAACTGCGACGCCCCCGTGAACACGAGGAGCGAGAGCGCGCAGGTCTGCAGCACGCTCAGACCGGACGCGACCCCCACGGCGCCGAACGACGTGCCGTAGAGACCGGTCGCGACACCGATCGCGAGGCCCTGGCGCACGAGCGCGCGCCTGTCGTCCCTGGTCGTGTCCACGACCGGAGGCTAGGTGACGGGTGCGGTGCCCGGCGGACGGGGTCCGCGGGTCGGGTCAGCCGTGGTGGAAGTCGTGCACGAGCACGAAGGCGGCGAGCATGCCGACGGCGGTGCCGGCGGTGATGGCGGTGGGCATGAGGACCGGTACGGCGCTCGCGGCGCCGACGATCAGACCGGCGATGACGAACACGGTCATGGCGACCAGCACGAGGACGCGACGATGGCGTCGAGGCAGGCGACCGAGCACGCAGCTCCTCCTCGGGACAGGAGATCGGGGAAGTGATGGGAGTCACATTGTGCCCGGATTCGTGGGGGAGGCAAGTCCCCGATCGGGTGAGCCCCTAAGTGAGGGCGGTGTGCAGGCGCACCTGCCGCACCGTGGCGCCCCCGGCGTCGGCGAGCTCGCGGTGGGCCCCGTCGGGCTGCCAGCCCGCGGCGGTGAGGAACCTACGGCGCGGCTCGTCCCCGGTGTCGACCCACGCCGTCGCGCGGTCGAACCCGTCGGCCGTCCACGTGTCCACGCAGGCGTGGAGGAGGCGGGAGCCGTGGCCGCGGCGGCGTGCGGCGGGGGCGACGGCGAGCTCCGCCAGCTGCGCGTCGTGCGCGGGGGCGGCGTCGGGATCCGGGTCCGGACCGACGACGGCGTAGCCCACGATCCGGTCCTCGTCGAGCGCCACCAGCACGCGGAGGCGGGCGTCCCCGGGCTGGGTGAGCGAGGACCGCCACGCGGACGCGACCTCCACGGCGTCGGGGAGCGTGACGTGCTGACCGGCCGTGCGCTCCGCCCAGTCGGCGAGCTGCAGGGCTGCGAGGTCGTCGGCGTCGCGGGCCCAGGCGACCCGGACGCCGGGCGCGGTCACCGGTAGGAGTCCGCCATCGGCTGGCCGATCTTGAGCTGCGGCTTCGGCAGGCGCAGCGGCTTGATCTGCATCGAGCGCGTGAGCGCGTAGAACATGAGGCCCTTCGACGAGGGGTCCTCGAGGCGCTTGCGGGCCTCCTTGCGGAGCCGGAACCGCAGCCACGTCAGGTCGAGGAAGATCAGCACGAAGAGGATCGTGAAGATGAGGACGCCGGTGCTGCGCAGGTTGTCGTTGCCCGTGTACTGCAGCACCAGCGACACGACCATCAGCGGCAGCGTCAGCTCGGTGAACCCGAACCGGGTGTCGACGAGGTCGCGCACGAAGCGCTTGCGGGGGCCTCGGTCGCGCGCCGGCATGAAGCGGTCGTCGCCCGTGCGCATCGCCTCGCGCACCTTGTTCTGCCGGGCCACGCGGTCCTCGCGTGCCTTCGCGTTGATCTCCTTGCGCGTGCGCGCGGGCTTGGCCCGGGCGCGCGCAGCGGCCTCGGCCTCGCGTCGGGAGGGCGTCGGGCGGCCCTTGCCGGCGGGACGGACGGCCTCGTCCGCGGCGACCTCCTCCGCGGGGGAGGGGGTGGACTTCTCGGCGGCGGTGGAGCTGCGACGGAACAACGGGGCCTCACGGGACGAGCGGCCCGCGCTGCGGACCGAGGAATCGGCGGGATCCGCGCGGTCGGTGTCGACGCGCGGCACCGGGTCATCCTAGCCGCCCGTCCCGCCGTGGCGGGGCGGCACCGGTGTCGCCCGGGCTTGAGGTTTGCCCCTAGGGTGGAGCGGGAAGCCGCAGCGACGGCTCGACGCGCCGTGCGTCGGATCGTCCGCGATGGTCGCGAGCCGCCCGAGGAGAGGCATCCCGATGAGTCTGATGAAGCGCATGAGCCTGATCTTCAGGTCGAAGGCGAACAAGGCCCTCGACCGCGCGGAGGATCCTCGCGAGACGCTGGACTACAGCTACCAGCGCCAGATCGAGCTCCTCAGCAAGGTACGGCGCGGTGTCGCCGACGTCGCGACGAGCCGCAAGCGCGTGGAGCTGCAGATCAACCAGCTCCAGCAGCAGGCCGACAAGCTGCAGGACCAGGCCCAGAAGGCGATCCAGGTCGGTCGTGAGGACCTGGCCCGCGAGGCCCTGACCCGCAAGTCCGGCCTCGGTCAGCAGATCGCCGACCTCCAGACCCAGCACGCCCAGCTCCAGGGCGAGGAGGAGAAGCTCGTCCTCGCGCAGCAGCGGCTGCAGGCGAAGGTCGAGTCGTTCCGCACCCGCAAGGAGACGATCAAGGCGACCTACACGGCCGCCGAGGCGCAGACGCGCATCAACGAGGCGATGTCCGGCATCGGCGAGGAGATGGGCGACGTCGGCATGGCGATCCAGCGCGCCGAGGACAAGACGGCGCAGATGCAGGCCCGTGCCGGTGCGATCGACGAGCTGCTCGCCTCGGGCGCGCTCGACGACGCGTCGTCCCTCAACCGTGGCGACGACATCGCTCGCGAGCTCGACGCGCTCAGCTCCAGCGCCGACGTCGAGGCGGAGCTCGCCGCGCTCAAGGGCCTCTCCGCCCCGGCGTCCGCGCCGCAGGCGATCGAGGGGTCGGCCGGCAGCGGCGACATCCTCCAGGGCGAGGCGACCAAGCAGCGCGAGGGCGGCCAGGCATGATCGTCCGCATCCTCGGCGAGGGCCAGTTCGACATCACCGACGCCTGCTTCGAGTCCCTCAACGTCCTCGACGACGCCGTCGAGAAGGCGGTGGAGGACGGCGACGAGGAGGCCTTCCGGCCGGCGCTCGCCGCGCTCCTCGCCGGCGTGCGCTCCGAGGGCGTCCCGCACGACCCGGACTCGCTCGACGAGTCCGACCTCATCCTGCCGCCCGAGGACGCCTCGATCGACGAGGTGCGCGGGATGCTGGGTGACGAGGGCCTGATCCCCGGCTGACGCCGGGTCGTCGATGGCGCGCACGCGCTTCCTCCCCGACTCCGGGCTCACCACCCGGATGACGCTGGTCATGTTCCTGCTCGGTGGTCTCTTCGTCGCGCTCGTGGTCGGCATCATGGTCGCCGTCCGGAGCCCGGGCCTCGCGATGATCGTCGGCGTCGTGGGGCTGGGGGTCGCGTTCTTCCAGTGGTGGACCTCCGACACGATGGCGATGCGTGCCATGCGGGCGCGCGAGGTCACGCCCCAGGAGGCGCCGGAGCTCCACGGCATGGTCGACCGGCTCTGCGCCCTGGCCGACATGCCGAAGCCGCGCGTCGGCGTCGCGGACATGGACCTGCCGAACGCGTTCGCGACCGGTCGCTCGCCGAAGCGCGCCGTGGTCTGCGTGACGACGGGTCTCCTGCGGCGGCTCGACGCCGAGGAGTTGGAGGCCGTGCTCGCGCACGAGCTGTCGCACGTCGCGCACCGGGACGTGATGGTGATGACCATCGCCTCGTCGGCGGGCATCGTCGCCGGCATGGTGACCCGGGGCGCCCAGTTCGGCGTGTTCTCGGGTGGGGGACGGAGCCGCAACGGCAAGGACGGCGGCGGTGCGGCCGCCCTCGTGCTGGCCCTGCTCGTCTCGCTCGTGGTCTATGCGATCAGCTTCTTCCTCACGCGACTCCTCTCGCGCTACCGGGAGCTCTGCGCGGACCGAGCGGGGGCGTACCTCACGCTCAAGCCCGCGAAGCTCGCCTCGGCGCTGCAGAAGATCACCGGCGAGATGGCCTCCATCCCGCAGCGTGACCTCCGCACGACCCGGGCCATGAACGCCTTCTTCATCGCTCCCGCGATCAGCGGGGCCACGCTGTCGACGCTGACGTCCTCCCACCCCTCGCTCGAGCAGCGGCTCGAGCAGCTCGCCCGCATCCAGTCCGACCTCAGCCGGCCCGGACCGGGTGCCTGAGGGGGCGGCGATGGGATTCTGGGACGCGATCCGCGGCCGTCGCGCGCCGCGGGAGGCGAACCTCGACGCGCTCTTCGGCGTGCCGAGCGCGGCGATCACGCTCGAGACGGGCCTCGGGATGCGGGCGACCGGCGTCGGCTCGGTCTGCTTCCGTGCCGCCGAGGGAGCGGCGTTCGCCGCGACGCAGCAGGACATCGAGGCGCTGCTCGAGGCCGACCCGCGCACCCCGCAGGTGGAGCGGACCGTCGACGACTTCGGGTTCACGTGGCTGGTCGTGCGTCGTTCGCCCGACGACGTCGCCGGGCTCTGCACCGACCTGCACGCGGTGAACGTGCTCCTGGAGGAGCAGGGGTTCGGGCCGGCACTGCTCTGCTCGGTGGTGGGGTTCGCCGGGGCCGACGGCCGCTCCGCGGGGCTGGTGTACCTGTACAAGCAGGGCACTTTCTACCCGTTCGCTCCCACGGGCCCGCAGCAGCGTGACAACCTGCTGGAGATCAACCTGCGTGACCAGCTGGCGGGGGAGCTGCCCATCGAGGCGAGCCTCCAGCGGTGGCTCGCGCTGTGGGGAGCGCCGGGGCTCTGACGCCCGACGCGGGAGGCGCGGCGACGACCGCGGGGAAGGACGAGGCATGACCCAGGAGACGCTGCGACGGGTGGACGACGCGATCGCGGACTACGCGATCATCAGCGATCCGCCGCCGAAGGAGCTCCGCGCCGTGGTGGAGATGGCGGCGTACGTCGCTCGCGTCCCCATGGCCACGGTCAACGTCATCACCTCGCACGAGCAGCACCAGGTCTCGGCCGTCGGCTTCGAGGCCTCGGTGTGCCGCCGCGAGGACTCGATGTGCGCGATCTCGCTGGCGATCGGCGGTCAGGTCGTCGTGCCCGACGCGAGCCAGGACGAGCGCTACAGCGACAACCCCTTCGTGACGGGCGCGCTCGGCGACGTCCGGTTCTACGCCGCGCAGCCGCTCATCACCCCGAGCGGGATCGCGATCGGCACGCTCTGTCTCTTCGACGTCGAGACCCGCCACCTCGACGACGGTCAGCGGCTCGCGCTGCTGACGCTGGCCGACCGCATCGTCGACATCCTCGAGCTGTCGCGTCGTACTCGCGCCCTCGACGACTCCCTCGCCCGCATGGAGAAGATGCGCGACGAGCTGCTGCGCTCCAACGAGCACCTGGCCGCGTTCGCCGGCCAGGTCAGCCACGACCTGCGCAACCCGCTCTCGACGGTCGCGATGTCGCTCTACCTCCTGCAGGAGGAGATGGAGGACGAGGCGGCGTCGCTGGGCGTCGTGACCGTGGAGCGGGCGCTCCGCGGCACCCGCCGGATGCAGGCGCTCATCGAGGACCTGCTCGCCTTCGCGCGGGTCGGCGGCACGCTGCGCCGCGAGGACGTCGACCTCGCCGTGGAGGTGCCCCACCTGCTGGGCGACCTCACGGGCGCGCTGGTGGGGGCGGACGTGACCCTCGGCGACCTCCCGACCGTGTGCGGCGACGCGACCCAGCTCCGCGCCGTGCTGCAGAACCTCGTGGCCAACGCGGCCAAGTTCACCCGCCCCGGGCGCGCCCCCGAGATCGCGATCGCGGGGAGCCGCTCCGGGGAGGGGTGGCGCATCGAGGTCGCCGACCGTGGACGCGGGATCGACCCGGCCGACGCGGCCCGCGTGTTCGAGCCGCTGGTGCGGCTCGACGAGGAGGCCGACGGGTCGGGGATCGGGCTCGCGACCTGCCGCCGCGTCGTGCAGGCGCACGGCGGGGAGATCGGCCTGGAGCCCCGCGAGGGCGGCGGCACGACCGCCTGGATCTGGCTGCCGGACGCCTGACCGGCCCGCACGGCCCGCTGAGCCCGGCGGGTCAGGCTGCCGGGCTCAGCGGGCCGTGCGACCGGGCAGGTCGAGCATGCGCTGCAGCGCGACCCGTGCCCACTCCTGCGTCTCCGCGTCGACCGAGATGACGTTCGGCACCTGACCCGCGACCAGCGACTCGAGCGCCCACACCAGGTGCGGGAGGTCGATGCGGTTCATGGTCGAGCAGTAGCAGACCGTGCGGTCGAGGAACGAGATCTTCTTGTCCGGGTGGGCGTCCGCGAGCCGCTTCACGAGGTTGAGCTCGGTGCCGATCGCCCACGACGAACCGGGCTCGGCCGCCTCGATCGTGCGGATGATGAACTCGGTGGAACCCACCAGGTCGGCGCGGGTGACGACCTCGTGACGGCACTCCGGGTGCACGAGGATGTTGATGCCGGGCTGGGCGGCGCGCAGCGCATCGACCGACTCGGCGGAGAAACGACCGTGCACGGAGCAGTGGCCCTTCCACAGGATCATCTTCGCGTCGCGCAGCTGCTCGGCCGTGAGGCCGCCGTTCGGGCGGTGCGGGTTCCAGACCACGCACTCGTCGAGCGTGATGCCCATCTGCAGCACGGCGGTGTTGCGCCCCAGGTGCTGGTCGGGGAGGAAGAGGACCTTGGCGCGACCCTCGGGGCGCTGGTCGAAGGCCCACTCGAGCGCGACATCGGCGTTCGACGACGTGCACACGGCGCCGCCGTTGCGGCCGCAGAACGCCTTGATGTCGGCGGAGGAGTTCATGTAGGTGACCGGCACGACGTCGTCGGCCACACCGGCGTCGACGAGCGCGTCCCAGGCGTCCTCGACCTGGGGGAGCAGCGCCATGTCGGCCATCGAGCAGCCGGCGGCGAGGTCGGGGAGGATGACCTGCTGGGCGTCCGTCGTGAGGATGTCGGCCGACTCGGCCATGAAGTGGACACCGCAGAACACGATGTACGGCGCGTCCGGGCGGGCCGCCGCATCCTTGGCCAGCTTGAAGGAGTCGCCGGTGACGTCGGCGAACTGGATGACCTCGTCGCGCTGGTAGTGGTGACCGAGCACGAACACCGAGTCGCCGAGGGCCTCCTTGGCCGCGCGCGCACGGGCGACGAGGTCGGGGTCCGATGCCGGCGGGAGGTCGCCGGGGCACTCCACGCCCGCCTCGGGCGCCAGGTCGATGCCGCGGCCCAGCGGGAGCAGGGGAAGGTCGACAGTGGTCATGCGCCCCATCGTAGTGGTGACCTCGGGCACGCCGATCCCGTGGCCGGGTCGCGGTCGGGGGCCGCGCGCGGGAGGATGGGCGGGTGCGCGTCCTCCTCGCTCCCGACCGGTTCGACGGCACGCTGACCGCGGGCGAGGCGGCGCGCGCCATGGCGGAGGGGTGGCGTCGACGGTCGCCGGACGACGAGGTGGACGTCGCGCCCGTGGCGGACGGGGGTCCGGGGTTCCTCGACGTCCTGCACCACGCCCTCGGGGGCACGCTGCTGGGTGTGACGGTGCGGGACCCCTTCGGTCGGCCCGTGCCGGGGGCCGTGCTCGTCGTGGAGTCCGACGGTGGGCGCACGGCGTACGTCGAGTCCGCCCAGGCCTGCGGGCTCGCGGTCGGCGACCTCGGGCGGACGGCGGAGGCATCCTCGGCCGGGGTGGGCGACCTCGTGCGCCACGCGGTCGACGTGGGGGTCGACCACGTGGTGGTCGGCCTCGGTGGGTCGGCGGTGGTGGACGGCGGCGCCGGCCTCCTCGGAGCGCTCGGCGCGGTGGCCGATCGGCCCCTCGACGCGGGACCGGTCGCGCTCCGCGGCGTGACACGGGTCGACCTCGCCGTACCCCGCGGGGTCCTCGCCGACGTCTCCGTGACCGTCGCCGCGGACGTCGCCTGCCCGTTGACCGGTCTCTTCGGCGCCGCGAAGACCTTCGGCCCCGACCTCGGCCTCGCCGAGGAGGGCGTGCTGGTCGTCGACCGCGCGCTCGAGGAGTGGGCCGTCGCGACGGACCGGCGCCTCTCGCTGCGCGAGGGCGTCGGCGCGGCGGGCGGCCTCGGCTTCGGTCTCGCGCTGCTGGGCGCCGGGGGTCGGCCCGGCATCGAGCTCGTGCTCGAGGCCGTCGGCCTCGCCGACCGGAGCCGGCGCGCCGACCTGGTGGTGACGGGGGAGGGGCGGTTCGACTTCGCGAGCCGGGCGGGGAAGGTGCCGTACGGCGTGGCGCAGGTCGCCGCCGAGGCGTTGCGGCCGTGCGTCGTGGTCGCCGGTGAGGTGCTCGTCGGCTCCCGGGAGATGCGGGCGCTGGGGGTGGAGGCGGCCTACTCGCTCGTCGAGGAGGTCGGCCGCGAGGAGGCGCTGACGGCGGCGTACGACGCGCTCGTGCGCACCACGGAGCGGGTCGCGCGCACCTGGTCGCGGTGACCGCGCGGTGCTCGAGGCATGCGGACCATGGTCCGCATAAAGTGGTCCGATCGCCTCGGGAATAGGGCGGGGGTGTGTCACCATTGACGACGTTGCACGACGCGGACCACCGCGCCGCAGCACCACCGTTCGTCGAGATCCCTTAGGGAGAACGCACATGACCGAGCAGGTCGACATCCAGGCGACCGAGCGTCGCACCGACCAGATCAACCTGAGCGCGACGGCCGCTGCCAAGGTCCAGAGCCTGCTCGCGCAGGAGGGTCGCGACGACCTCGCGCTCCGCATCTCGGTGCAGCCCGGTGGCTGCTCGGGTCTGCGCTACCAGCTCTTCTTCGACGAGCGCACCCTCGACGGTGACGTCGTCACCGACTTCGACGGGGTCTCCGTCGTGGTCGACCGCATGAGCGTGCCCTACCTCAACGGCGCCGAGATCGACTTCGTGGACACGATCGAGAAGCAGGGCTTCACGATCGACAACCCGAACGCGACCGGCTCCTGCGCCGGCGGCGACAGCTTCCACTGAGCCGCCCGCACGGACAGGACGAAGGCCCCCGACCGGCAGGTCGGGGGCCTTCGGGC
>DASWYU010000296.1:0-23083 GCA_036404795.1 Nocardioides sp.
CGACGGACCGCACCCGCTGCGGTGGCTCAGAGCGCCGCGAGGGCCTCGTTGAGCGTGGTGCTCGGGCGCATCACGGCGTCGGCCTTGGCGCCGTCGGGGCGGTAGTAGCCGCCGATGTCGGCCGGGCTGCCCTGGACCGCGACGAGCTCGTCGACGATCTTCTGCTCGTTCTCGCGCAGCGTGCCCGCGAGCGCGGCGAACGCGGCCGCCAGGTCGGCGTCCTCGGTCTGCTGCGCGAGCTCCTCGGCCCAGTAGAGACCCAGGTAGAAGTGCGAGCCGCGGTTGTCGATGCCGCCCACGCGACGCGTCGGGGACTTGTCCTCGTTGAGGAACGTGCCCGTGGCGCGGTCGAGGGTGTCGGCGAGGATCTGCGCGCGCGCGTTGCCCGTCGTGGTGGCGAGGTGCTCGAACGACGCGGCGAGGGCGAAGAACTCGCCCAGGCTGTCCCAGCGGAGGTAGTTCTCCTCGACGAGCTGCTGCACGTGCTTCGGCGCGGAGCCGCCGGCGCCCGTCTCGAAGAGGCCGCCGCCGTTGATCAGCGGGACGATCGAGAGCATCTTCGCGCTCGTGCCGAGCTCGAGGATCGGGAACAGGTCGGTGTTGTAGTCGCGCAGCACGTTGCCGGTGACCGAGATGGTGTCCTCGCCCTTGCGCATGCGCTCGAGCGAGTACGCCGTCGCCTCGGCCGGCGCGAGGATCTCGATGGTGAGGCCCTCCGTGTCGTGCTCCGGCAGGTACTCCTTCACCTTCGCGATGAGGTTCGCGTCGTGCGCGCGGTTCTCGTCGAGCCAGAAGACGGCCGGCGCCCCGGTCGCGCGGGCGCGGGTGACCGCCAGCTTCACCCAGTCGCGGATCGGGACGTCCTTGGTCTGCGTGGCGCGCCAGATGTCACCGGTGCCGACCGCGTGCTCGAGGAGCACCGCGCCGGACGAGTCGCGGACCTCGACGACGCCGTCGGTCGGGATCTCGAAGGTCTTGTCGTGCGAGCCGTACTCCTCGGCCGCCTGCGCCATGAGGCCGACGTTGGGGACCGTGCCGATCGTGGCGGGGTCGAGCGCGCCGTTCTTCTTGTTCTCCTCGATCACGGTCGAGTAGACGCCCGCGTAGGAGGAGTCGGGGATGACCACGAGCGTGTCGTCCTCGCCGCCGTCGGCGCCCCACAGCTTGCCGCCGTTGCGGATCAGGGCCGGGACGGAGGCGTCGATGATGACGTCCGAGGGCACGTGCAGGTTCGTGATGCCCTTGTCGGAGTTCACGTAGGACAGGCGCGGGCCCGCGGCGAGGGCCGCGTCGAACGCCGCCTTGATCTCGTCGCCGTTCGCCAGCGCGCCCAGGCCCGCGAGGATCGAGCCGAGGCCGTCGTTGGGGTTGAGCCCGGCGGCGGCGAGGTCCTCGCCGTACCTCGCGAACACGTCCGCGAAGTAGGCCTTCACCACGTGGCCGAAGATGATCGGGTCGGAGACCTTCATCATCGTCGCCTTGAGGTGCACGGAGAACAGCACGTCGTCGGCCTTCGCCTGCGCGAGCGCGTCCGCGAGGAACGCGTGGAGGTCGGAGACCGAGAGGAAGGTGCTGTCGACGACCTCGCCGGCCTGGACCTTCAGGCCGTCCTTGAGGACCGTCTCGGTGCCGTCGGCGGCCTTCAGCACGATGGAGAGCGTGTCGGCATCGCCGATGACGACGGACTTCTCGTTGGACTTGAAGTCGTCGTGGCCGAGCGTCGCGACCGAGGTCTTCGAGTCGGAGGCCCACGCCTTGTTGCGGTGCGGGTGGACCTTCGCGTAGTTCTTCACCGACGCGGGGGCGCGGCGGTCGGAGTTGCCCTCGCGCAGCACCGGGTTGACGGCGGAGCCCTTGACCTTGTCGTAGGCCGCGCGGGTCGCCTTCTCCTCGTCGGTCTGCGGGTTCTCCGGGTAGTCCGGGATCGCGTAGCCCTGCTCCTGCAGCTCCTTGACCGCTGCCTTGAGCTGCGGGATCGAGGCGGAGATGTTGGGCAGCTTGATGATGTTCGCGTCGGGCGTCTTCGCGAGCTCGCCGAGCTCGGCGAGCGCGTCGTCGATGCGCTGCTCCGCGGTGAGGCGCTCGGGGAAGAGCGCGATGATGCGGCCCGCGAGCGAGATGTCCCGGGTCTCCACGTCCACGCCCGCCGTCGAGGCGTAGGCCTCGATGATCGGGAGGAAGGAGTACGTCGCGAGCAGCGGCGCCTCGTCGGTGTGGGTGTAGATGATCTTGGCCATGGGTGAGGTCGACTCCTGGGCTTCGAGGCGGTCGGGCGGAAATCTCGACGTCAAGATACCTGATCCGCGGTGGCCGTTGACGCCTGGGACAGCCTGTCAGGTCACCCCGCGGGTGTCACCCGTCGCGCGATCCGCTCAGGGGACGACGAGCGTCCAGGTCGCGCCCAGGGACGTGAAGCTCCACGGCCCGAGCCCCCGGACCAGCACCTCCTCGTCGACCTGCGCCGCCCGTGGCCGACCGGTCGCTCCCCCGGTGCCGGTCGCCGATTCCGCCGCCGATCCGGTCGGCGGGGTGCGGAGGTCCGTCTCGCTGCCGCTCGCGCCCTCCGTCGTCACCTCGAGCAGGGCGGTCTCGAGCTCCTCACCGCCGATCGAGGTCGTCTCGCCGACCTCCAGCACCCGGACGCGCACGTCGGGCAGCCGGGGCGTCTCGCGGCGCACGTAGCCGTCGCCGGTGCGCGGGGTGCCGGTCACGGCGAGGCCGGCGGCGGCGCCGTCGGTCCCCGCCTCCCAGCGCGAGCCGTCGGCGAGCGTGCCGCCGACGAGCCACACGTTGCGGCGACGGTCCTGCGCGAACCACTCGGTCACGGGGGCGGGCAGGGCCTCGCCGGACCACGTGGTCGCGACGGCCTCCGTGCGCACCGCGACGGCGGGCACGCCGCCCACCACCTCGGGCGCGGCGGCGACGGTGCGCACGAGCAGCCGGCCGGTCCCGTCGTCGTACGTCGCGGTCGAGCCCCCCACGAGGGGCCACCACACGTTGTCGACGTCGGCGACGAAGTCGGCGGCGTCCGGGCTCGGCGAGGGCACGACGAGCTCGTCGACGCCGGTCGGCCCGATCGTCTCCGGACCGGTGCCGCACCCGGCGAGGGCACCCGCTGCCACGGCCGCGCCGAGGGCGGCACGGACCACCGCGCGCCGGATCATGCGCCCGGCTGGTCGGGGATGTCGGTGGCCAGGGCGAACATCGTCACGCCGAGCGCGACCAGCACCCCGGCGTCGAGGAAGCGGTTGCGGACGGCGAGCATGCCCGCCTGGCCCTCGGGCAGCACGAGCCGCGCAGCTCCCCCGGCCACGAGCGCGGCCGAGAACCAGCGGATCCCGGTGCGCCAGTCGTCCTGCACCGCGACCCAGAGCGCGACGGCGCTGACCGCGACCACGAGCAGGTAGACGTACCCGCCCAGGTGGGCCGGGACCAGGCGCCGCCGCGGGGCCACGTCAGGCCCGCGACTCGGCGAGCGTGACGACGTTCGCGAGCAGCATCGCGCGCGTCATCGGGCCCACGCCGCCGGGGTTCGGCGAGACCCACCCCGCGACCTCCCAGACGTCGTCGGCGACGTCCCCGGCGATCTTGCCGTCGACGCGCGAGACGCCGACGTCGAGCACCGCGGCGCCCGGCTTCACCATCGCGGCGGCGATGATCCCGGGCACACCGGCGGCCGCCACCACGATGTCGGCGTTCCGCACGTGCGCCGCGAGGTCGCGGGTGCCGGTGTGGCAGAGCGTGACGGTCGCGTTCTCGCTGCGGCGGGTCAGCAGCAGGCCCATCGGGCGCCCGACGGTGACACCGCGGCCGACCACGACGACCTCGGCGCCCGCGATCGGGACGTCGTGGCGGCGCAGCAGCTCGACGATGCCGAACGGCGTGCACGGCAGCGGCGCGTCCTTGCCGAGCACGAGCCAGCCGAGGTTGGTCGGGTGCAGCCCGTCGGCGTCCTTCGCCGGGTCGATGAGACCGAGCACGCGGTTCTCGTCGATGCCCCGCGGCAGCGGCAGCTGCACGATGTAACCCGTGCAGGCGGGGTCCTCGTTGAGGCCGCGCACCGCGGTCTCGATCTCGTCCTGCGTGGCGGTCGCCGGGAGCTCGACGCGCAGCGAGGCGATCCCCACCTCGGCGCAGTCCTTGTGCTTGCCGTTGACGTACCACCGGCTGCCGGGGTCGTCGCCGACCAGTACCGTGCCGAGGCCGGGCACGACGCCCCGCTCCGCGAGCGCGGCGACGCGTGCCGCCACCTCGCCCTTGATCGCCTTCGCGGTGGCGCTGCCGTCGAGCCTGCTCGCCGTCATCTCGTCTCCTGGTTCGCTCGGGCCGTCAGTGCGCGAAGTGCCGCGTGCCGGTGAAGTACATCGTCACGCCGGCGGCCTTCGCGGCCTCCACCGTGAGCTCGTCGCGCACCGACCCACCGGGCTGCACGATGGCGCTGACCCCGGCGTCGATGAGGATCTGCGGCCCGTCCTCGAACGGGAAGAACGCGTCGGAGGCGGCGACGGAGCCCGTCGCCCGCTCCCCCGCCCGCTCGACGGCCAGCTTGCAGGAGTCGACGCGGTTGACCTGGCCCATGCCGACGCCGACGGAGGCGCCGTCCTTGGCGAGGAGGATCGCGTTGGACTTCACGCCACGCACGGCGCGCCAGGCGAAGGCGAGGTCGGCGAGCACCTCGGCCGACGCCGGCTCGCCCGCCGCCAGGGTCCAGCCCGCCGGGTCGTCGCCGTCCGCGTCGATCGCGTCGCGCTGCTGCACGAGCTCGCCGCCGGACACGGGGCGGTACTCCCACTCCGAGGCCGGGGCCTCGGCGCAGCGCAGGATGCGGATGTTCTTCTTGCGGGCCAGCACCTCGACGGCGCCGTCCTCGTAGTCCGGCGCGACGATGACCTCGGTGAAGACCTCCGCCACCTGCTCGGCCATCGCGACCGAGACGGGTCGGTTCGTCGCGATGACGCCGCCGAACGCCGAGACCGGGTCGCACTCGTGGGCCCGGCGGTGGGCCTCGGCGACGTCCGCGCCGACCGCGATGCCGCACGGGTTGGCGTGCTTGATGATCGCCACCGCCGGCGCGTCGAAGTCGTGGGCCGCCCGGCGCGCGGCGTCGGTGTCGACGTAGTTGTTGTAGGACATCTCCTTGCCGTGCAGCTGCTCGGCGTCCGCGAGGCCGCCGCTGCCGTCGACGTACAGTGCCGCGTGCTGGTGCGGGTTCTCGCCGTACCGCAGGGGCGTCTTGAGCCGCAGCGTGCCGCCGACGAACGCGGGCCAGTCGTCGGGCGCGACCTGCTGGGCGAACCACTCGGCGACGGCCACGTCGTAGGCGGCCGTGTGCGCGAACGCCTCGGCGGCCAGGGTGCGGCGGGCCGCGAAGGTGAAGCCGCCGGCGGCGACGGCGGCGAGGGCCGCGTCGTACGCCGCGGGGGACGTCAGCACCGCGACGGAGGGGTGGTTCTTGGCGGCGGCCCGCACCATCGACGGTCCGCCGATGTCGATCTGCTCGACGCACTCGTCGGGCGAGGCGCCCGAGGCGACGGTCTGGGTGAACGGGTAGAGGTTGACGACGACGAGATCGAACGGCTCGACGCCGAGGTCGGCGAGCTGCGCGACGTGCGTGTCGAGGCGCCGGTCGGCCAGGATGCCGGCGTGGACGCGCGGGTGCAGCGTCTTCACGCGGCCGTCGAGGCACTCGGGGAACCCGGTGAGGTCCTCGACCTTCGTGACGGGCAGGCCGAGGCCGGCGATGAGGGCGGCCGAGCCGCCGGTCGAGACGAGCTCGACCCCGGCGTCGGCGAGGCCACGGACGAGGTCCTCGAGCCCGGTCTTGTCGTAGACCGAGACGAGGGCGCGACGGACGGGGATCTGGTCGGTGCTCACGGGTGACTCCTCGCGGGGGTGGTGCGGCGGACTCGAGGCGCACCCAGGCGGTCGATGCGCTCGTTTCACTCCCTGGTGGTTTCCCACCTGCGCCAGTCGTGTGGGGACGAGGCTAGTGCACGTCGGCGGTGCGGCCGAACCGCGCCGTGCGTCCGGAGACCACGAGGCCCTCGCGCGCGAGGCGCCCGACGGCGTCGACCAGCATCCGCCGCTCCGCCACCTTGATCCGCTCGTGCAACGCGGCGACGTCGTCCTCGTCGAGCACCGGCACGGGCACCTGGGCCACGATCACCCCGGTGTCGACCCCCGCGTCCACCACGAAGAGGGTCGCGCCGCTGACCTTGACCCCGTGCGCCAGCGCGTCCGCGGGCCCGTGCATGCCCGGGAACGCCGGGCTGAGCGCCGGGTGCGTGTTGACGACCCGCTGGTCGAAGGCCGCGAGGAACGCGGGGCCGACGAGCTTCATGAACCCGGCCAGCACGACCCAGTCGGGTCGGTGGGCGGCCACGGCCGCCGTCAGTCCGACGTCCCACGCGGCGCGGTCCGGGGCGTCGCCGAGACGCGCCACGAAGGTCGGCACCCCGGCGCGCTCGGCGCGCCGTAGACCCTCGATGTCGTCACGGTCGGCGCCGACGGCGACGACCTCCGCGCCGTACGCCGGGTCGCCGTGCGCGTCGAGCAGCGCCTGCAGGTTGGTCCCGGAGCCCGAGACGAGCACGACCACGCGGGCAGGGGGTGAGGAGGCGGCGGGCACGGGCGGTGAGTGTAGAGGTTCAGACGGCGGCGTGCGTGCGCCGCTGGTGCCACGTCATGAGGCCGGCGGCGACCACGCCGCCCGTCGTGAACGCGACCAGGCCGCGGACCGCCACGTCGCCGACCAGCGGGCCCACGTCGGCCATGAGGCCCGGCCCGATCGCCCCGCCGGCCAGGGCGGAGACCGTCGCCACGAGGAGGGCCGCCACGACGCCGGCCCCGGCGCCGCGGGCGAGCGCGACGTCCCACCGGAGCACGGGGCGTCGGTGCTGCACCAAGGCCACGACGACGGCCGCGAGGAGGAACGGGCACACCGCGAGCACGGACACGGCCCAGGACGGGAGGGCCGTGTCGGGCACGGCCGCGACGAGCGGGAACAGCGGCACCTGCCCGAGGAGCACCGCCGAGGGCGCCACCACGGTGCCGGTGCCGAGGGCGAAACCGCCGCCGAGACCGTACGACGAGGCCAGCACCAGCGCGTTGGGCACGAGCAGCAGCGCGACCGCCGCGAGGAGGATCGTCGAGCCCGGCGAGGCGGCGAAGCGGGAGAGAACGGACGCGGCCTCGGAGAACCGCAGCGCGAGCCCGACCGCGAGGAGCACGCCCGAGACGGCCGTCCACGCCAGCACGATGCCGACGGCGGCCACCCACCCGTCGCGCACCTCCGGCGGCACCAGCGGCGTCCAGACCGCGGCCCGCCCGGACCCGACCGCGATCCCGGCACCCCCCGCGCCGCCCGCGAGCACGAGGCACCACAGGAGCACCCGGACCAGGGACACGCCCTCGTCGGCCGCCGGCACGAGCACGGCCGTGAGCACGGCGACCACGACGTAGCCCGCCGTGAAGAGCGCCACGGCGGTCGGCACCACGAGGTCGCGCTCCCCCCGGCCGAGGCCCGCCGCGTCCGGCCCGTGGCCGGCGACCCGCTCGCCGACGCGCTGCCCCCAGCGCCAGCACACGACCGCGCAGACGAGCGTGATCCCGAGGGGCACGAGCGTCACGGGGACGCCCTCGACCCGGAAACCGGAGCCGTGCCCGACCAGCCACCCCAGGGCGCCGATGCGCATGGCGCCAGCCGGTCGGCCGTGAGCACCGGCGTCGGAGGCGAACCAGCCGACGACCCCGGCCGCCAGGCACACGACGAGGGTCGCCAGCGCGGCGGCGGCGCCCCCGAACGAGGCGAGCAGGACGAGGCCCCGCGGCGAGCCCGGGGGCGCCGCTGCGGGACGGAAGGAGGGGAGCACGGAGGTCATCGCGCCCCATCCTCGCCGCGACCCCGTGCCGTTCCGGGGAGCCCGGCGGCGACACGCCGACCCACACCGACCCACACCGGCACCGCGTCGACACCCCGGCCGCCACCATGACGGCACCGTGACGGGGGACTCCCCGACGACCGGGTGGCCCCGCGGTCCGGTCCGCTACGGTGGTCGCCGCCATGGCCGACCCCGATGCGTTCGACGCGTTCTACAAGGACGCCCGCGACCGTCTGCTCGCGCAGACCTACCTGCTCACGGGCGACCTCCCCGCCGCCCGCAGCGCGGTGCGGGAGGCGTTCGTCGTCGGGTGGCACCACTGGAGCAAGGTCAACGCCCGCGGCGAGCCGGAGACCGAGGTGCGCCCCCGTGCCTGGGCCAACGCGGCCCGGCGGGCGACCACGCGCCCGTGGCACCGGGAGAAGGGCATCGACCCCGAGGTCGCGCGCACCCTCGAGGTGCTCGGCGACCTCGACTGGGCGCCGCGCCGGATGCTCGTGCTCGCCGAGGTGGCGCGCCTGCCGCTCGCGGAGGCCGCCCGCGAGGTCGGCGTCACCGTCGAGGACGGCGCGCAGCACCTCGCCGTGGGGCGTGCCGAGCTCGCCGCCCACCGGGGGCTGACGACGCCCGAGGAGCTCGAGGCGGCCCTGTCGGCCGTCACCGCGACGATCGTCGACACGCGCTGGCCACGGCCCTCCATCCTCCGCCGTGCGGGCCGACGCCGACGCCGGCTGCACACGGTCGGTGGCGTGGCGCTCGCCTGCGTCGCGATCGTCGTCTCGGGCGCCGTCGTGCACGACGCCGACGGCACCGCCACCTCGCTCGCCCGCTCCGTCGACCGGGACGCGCCGTCGGCCCCGGCGTCGCCCGCGCCGGTGCCCGAGATCGCCGAGGGCTTCACCACCGCGCAGCTCCTGCCGGGCGAGGAGGTCGAGCTCCTCTCCCCGGACAGCGCCTGGACGAGCACGACGAGCGACAACACCGGCGGTGACGGCCTCGTGCTCCCCTGCCAGCAGTCGCGCTACGCCGATCCCGAAGGCCTCGCCGGCTTCGTCAGCGCGCACACGGCGTCCGCGTCCGACGGCACCTCCCTCCGCGCCTTCCAGGCCAGCGAGCTGTCCCGCGACCCGGCCGCCGCGGGCACGACCTTCGAGTCGTGGGCGACCTGGTTCGGCGGCTGCGACGAGGGCCGCGCGCAGCTCGTGGAGACCTACGACGTCGCCGGCGTCGGCGACGACGCCATGGCGTTCGTCGTCCGGGTCGGCGGACCGCCCTCGTCCGTCGTCACGGCCGCCGTCGCCCGCACGGGCGACGTGACGACCGCCGTCGTGGCGGACACCGGGTCCGGGGCCGACGAGCGCGAGCCCGTCGTGAACCTGCTGGCGAGTGCGGTCGACCGCGTCTGCGACAGCGAGGCCGGCGGCGCCTGCTCGACCTCGCCCGCCCTCGAGCCGCGCCTGCCGGTCGCGACCGGCGACGCCCCGCTCCTGCTCGACCTGGTGGACCTGCCCGCGGTGAGCGGGATCGACCTGCCCTGGTCGGGCACCCGACCGACCGCGCCGGAGGCGAACCCCGCGGCCACGGTCTGCGACCGCGCCTCCTTCGCCGAGGGCGTCGCCGACCCCACGACCCGCACGTTCGTGATCCCCGACGCGGGACTGCCCGCGACGTTCGGCCTCGCGCAGACCAGCGGCCGCCTCAGCGACCAGCAGGTCGCCGACGGCTTCGTCGGCACGATCGCGGACCGCATGGCCGACTGCGTCGAGCAGGACCTGGTGACGTCGGCCCGGGTGATCGGCAGCGGGGAGTACGACGACGGCCGCATGTCCGTCTGGCGGCTCGCCGTCCGCGTCGACGAGGAGAGCACCGTCCGCGTGCTCATGGGCGTCGCCCGCGTCGGCAACCTCGTGACGCAGGTCGGCTTCGTGCCCGCCGGCGACGCGGACGTCGACGACGACACCTTCGTCGCGCTCGTCGAGCGGGCCCGCGAGCGCCTGCTCGTCGCGGCCGCCGCCGGCTGAAGCGAGCGGCACCCGTCCCGGCGCGGCGCTCGGGGAGAATCCTCGCGTCGGGGTGCAACCGACCGGGTGCCCCGGGCGTCTCCCTCCCGACGGACCGACCGACCGCACCCGGCGGGCGATCGCGGGAGGTGAGATGGACGAGGCCGACTTCGACGCGTTCTACGACGCGTCGTTCCAGCGGGTGGTCAACCAGCTGACGGCGATGATCGGCGACCGCGACGAGGCGCACGAGTGCGTCCAGGAGGCGTTCGTGCGCGCCTGGGCCCACCGGCGCAAGCTCGCGAGGGTCGAGCATCCCGAGGCCTGGGTGCGCACCGTGGCGCACCGGTTCGCGGTGAGCCGCTGGCGACGTACGACGCGGGCACGCCGCGACCCCGACCGTGCCCTGCAGGCCGACCCCCGGGCGGCGACGCCGTCCGAGGACCACGTCGCGCTCGTCACCGCCCTGCGACGCCTCCCCGCCGCCCAGCGGGAGGCGATCGTGCTCCACCACGTGTGCGACCTGCCCGTCGCGCAGGTCGCACGCGAGACCGGAGCCGCCGAGGGCACCGTCAAGGCCCGACTCTCCCGCGGGCGCTCGGCTCTCGCGACCCTCCTCTCCGACGAGACCCCCGAACTCCGCGAGGGAACGACCCATGCCTGACCGCACCCCCGACCCCGCCGGTGACCCGATCGACCGGCTCCGCTCGCTCTCCCGACCAGGACACCCGATGCCCGCACTGCCCGCCGACGAGGTACGACGACGCGGCGACCGTCGTCGCCGACGCACCCAGGCCCTGGCCGCCGGGGCGACCCTCGTCGTGCTGGGCGTCGTCGGCGGTGGCGGGATCGCCCTGGGCGGCCTGCTCGGCGAGCGCGAGACCTCCCCCGGGCCGGCCGAGCCGTCGCCGTCGACACTCGCGCTGCCGCTGCGCACGGACGCGCCCGCGGAGTTCCCGCTGGAGGCGGGATGGCCGACGGGCGTCATCGACGGCATGGCGACCGTCGATCCCTTCCTGACGACGGTCGAGGCCTGCGGCACCACGGTCGACCCGACGGGTCGGGCGGTCGACAGCCGCACGCTGAGCGCCGGCGGTGAGGGCGAGTCGCCTGCCTTCGAGCGCACGTTGCTGGCCTTCGGCTCGGTCGAGGACGCCGAGCGCTTCGTGGCGGACGTCCGCGGCGCGGCGGAGCCCTGTGCCGGCGACACGGCCGACGGCGAGGACCGGATCGAGGTGGCCGACCCCGCCGCGGAGGACACCGACGAGGCCGTGCGGGTCGAGCGCTTCCACGGGGAGGGCGGCGAGGTCGACGCCGTCTACCGCGTCGCCAACGGCGTGCTGGTCAGCTCCGTTGCCGTGCCCGGGATCCCGCCGGACCTCGACCAGGCCGAGGACGCCCCCGCCGTGGCCGCCCTGCGCTACTACGCGGGCGACGACCTGCCGTCGTGGTCCGGGCGGGACCCGCAGCCCGGCGACGAGGAGACCGACGGGGCCGAGGGTGCCGACGGGACGGACGCCACCGTCCGGCCGGACGAGCTGCTGACCGTCGACGACCTGCCGCTGCGCGGGGACCGCGGCGAGGCCGGATCGTTCGGCCCCTGGGAGCAGATCCCGAACACCACCGAGCCGACGCTCGCCTGCCAGCCGGAGTCGCTGACGTCGCTGGGGGCCGAGGACGCGTCGTACGCCGAGTTCACCGCGCTGATCGAGCTCCCGCCCGGCACGACTCCCGACCCTGCGCTGGCCGACGTCCGCGACGGCGCCGTGAACAGCGGGGTCCTCGCGTTCGCCGACGACGCGTCCGCGCTCGCGGCGTACGAGCAGGTCGCCGCGTGGATCGAGGACTGCGACGCCCCGCTCGGCGGCCAGGAGGTGCTGGAGCGCCGCGACGCGGACGCCGCGACGCAGGACTGGCCCGGCGACACCCCGGGGCGCACGTGGACCCGGGTGCTCAGCGACCCGGCGGCCTGCGGTGGCACGGCCGACCAGGGGTGCGACGTCGTGCGGTTCCACCGGATGGGTGTGGCCGTGCGGGGCGACCGGCTCGTGCTCGTCTCCTCCAGCGAGCTCGGCGGCCCGCTCGAGCCCGCCGGGCTGGAGGCCGCTGGCGACGCGGTGTTCGCCGCGGCCGTGCAGCGGATCGTCGACGGCTCCTGAGACGACCTCTCGGAGACGCCGGACGGCGCCGGCCCCGCGGGTGCGGGACCGGCGCCGCCGGTGGGGTGAGCGAGCCGGGGCTCAGATGCTCTGCAGGATCTCCCGCGCGAGCGCCGCGGTCTCGGACGGCGTCTTGCCGACCTTGACCCCGACGGCCTCGAGCGCGTCCTTCTTCGCCTGCGCCGTGCCGGACGAGCCGGACACGATCGCGCCGGCGTGACCCATGGTCTTGCCCTCCGGCGCGGTGAAGCCCGCCACGTAGCCGACGACCGGCTTCGTGATGTTCTCCTTGATGTAGGCCGCGGCCCGCTCCTCGGCGTCGCCGCCGATCTCGCCGATCATCACGATCACCTTGGTCTCCGGGTCCTCCTCGAAGGCCTGGAGCGCGTCGATGTGCGTGGTGCCGACGATGGGGTCGCCGCCGATGCCGATGGCGGTCGAGAAGCCGAAGTCCTTCAGCTCGAACATCATCTGGTAGGTCAGCGTGCCGGACTTCGACACGAGACCGACCGGGCCCTTGCCCGTGATCGTGTGGGGCGTGATGCCCGCGAGCGACTCGCCCGGCGTGATGATGCCGGGGCAGTTCGGGCCGATCATGCGCGTGCTCTTGCCCTGCAGGTACGACCACACCTCGGCCGTGTCCTGCACCGGGACACCCTCGGTGATGACCACGATGAGCGGCATCTCCGCGTCGATGGCCTCGATGGCCGCGGCCTTCGTGAACGCCGGGGGCACGAAGAGGACGGACACGTTCGCGCCCGTCTTCTCGATCGCCTCGGCCACGGTGCCGAAGACCGGCAGCTCGACGTCGGCGCCGTTCGCGTCCTTGTGGGTCACGGTGGTGCCGGCCTTGCGGGCGTTGACGCCACCGACGATCGAGGCGCCCGAGTCGAGCATGAGGGCGGTGTGCTTGGCACCCATGCCGCCCGTGATGCCCTGGACGATGATCTTGGAGTCGGAGTTCAGGTAGATCGACATTGCTCTCTCGTCTTCTTTCTGTCCGGGCTCAGGCGTTGGCGAGCTCGGCGGCCTTGTCGGCCGCTCCGTCCATCGTGTCGACCTGCGTGACGAGCGGGTGGTTCAGCTCGTCCAGGATCGCCCGGCCCTGCTCGACGTTGTTGCCGTCGAGACGGACCACGAGGGGCTTCGTCGCCGCGTCACCGAGGAGCTCGAGCGCGCCCTTGATGCCGTTGGCGACCTCGTCGCACGCGGTGATGCCGCCGAAGACGTTGACGAAGACGCTCTTGACCTGGGGGTCGTTGAGGATCACGTCGAGGCCGTTGGCCATGACCTGCGCGTTGGCGCCGCCGCCGATGTCGAGGAAGTTGGCGGGCTTGACCCCACCGTGCGCCTCGCCGGCGTAGGCGACCACGTCGAGGGTGCTCATCACGAGGCCCGCGCCGTTGCCGATGATGCCGACCTGGCCGTCGAGCTTCACGTAGTTGAGGCCGAGGTCCTTGGCCTTCGCCTCGAGCGGGTCGGCCTCCTCGCGGATCTCGAAGTCCGCGTGGTGCGGGTGGCGGAACTCCGAGGCGTTCTCGTCGAGCGAGACCTTGCCGTCGAGCGCCTCGAGCTTGTCCCCGGCCAGCCGCGCGAGCGGGTTGACCTCGACGAGCGTGGCGTCCTCCTCGACGAAGACCGTGTAGAGCGCCTGGATCATCTCCACGGCCTGCTCGAAGACGGCCTCGGGGAACTTGGCCTCGGTCGCGATCGCGCGCGCCTTCGCCTCGTCCACACCGGTGCCCGGGTCGACGGCGATCTGGCGGACGGCCTCGGGGTTGGTCTTCGCGACCTCCTCGATCTCGACACCACCCTCGACGGACGCGATGCAGAGGTACTGACGGTTCGAGCGGTCCAGCAGGAAGGAGAAGTAGTACTCCTCCTCCGGCGGGGTCGCCGGCGTCACCAGCACGCGGTTGACCGTGAGGCCCTTGATCTCCATGCCGAGGATGTTCGACGCGTACTCGTACGCCTCGTCCGCGGTCTTGGCGATCTTGACGCCGCCGGCCTTGCCGCGACCGCCGGCCTTGACCTGCGCCTTGATCACGGTGACGCCACCGATCTCCTCGGCCGCCGCCTTGGCCGCCTCGGCCGTCTCGACGACGGTGCCGAGCGTGGTCGCCACGCCGTGCTTGGCGAAGAGCTGCTTCGCCTGGTACTCCATCAGGTCCACGATCCGACCATTCCTTTGGTAGTGAGGGTGAGAGTCCGGATTCCTCGGCGCACGATAGACCCGTCCGGGTCGAGGAAGAACAGGGGTCCTGTACCTCCGGGTAGGCATGTGAGGGCCGTCACAAGCGCCGCACCGCCGGCACCGACGGGCCGTTGTGCAGGATGAGCAGCGCGCCTGGAGCACCTACCCGGACGGAGAGGTCGTCCACAGGAAACGCCGCACGATGATTTCCAGGGACCCGAACCGTCCGTTACAGTCGGGCGCTGACTTCCCGAGGACCGATAGCGAGAGCGTTCCCCCGCGCCGACGCAGAAGAACGAGGAACAAGAGGTACATGGGCAACCACCGAGCAGATCACCGCGGCACGCGCCGCCTCGGTGGATCGACCTCCGGTGACGCAGCCCGCCCCGTCGGTGGCAAGCGCGCGGCCCGCCCCGAGCCGCGCCGCCGCGCTACGACGACCGAGCGGACCGTCACTCCCGAGCAGCCCCCCGTCAGCACCGCCCCGCTGCACGTCACCCCCGCTCCCGCGCCCCGCGCGGTCGAGAGCACGACGCGCTTCGAGGGCACGCGGTTCGAGGACACCACCCAGACGCTTCCCGCGGTCCCCGCGACCGGCCCGGTCCCCACGACGTACGACGTGCGGGGCTTCGCGGCCCAAGCGCGCGCCGAGGCGAAGGCCGAGTCGGCCGCCGCGAAGGCGTCGCAGCCAGGTGGCCGCCGCCGCGCGGTGAAGGAGACCAAGCCCGTCAGCGCCGGTAGCGGCTTCCGGATCCCGGTGCGCCCGTCCGGTCCGGTGCTCGCCGGTGTGGCCGTGCTCGCGATCTCGACGGGTGGCGCGCTCACCGTCGGCGACGCGGGCACCCCCGCCGACGTCGACACGGCGACCACCCAGATCGCCGCCAGCGGCGCCATGTCGGGCACGACGGTCGCGTCCAGCGGCGACCTCCTCACCGAGCGCAACCGCGCCGTCAGCCGCGACTCGCAGCGCGACGCCCTCGTGGACGCGACGACCGACGAGGCGACCCTCGCGCAGACCGAGGCGATGGCGGAGCAGCGCGCGACCGCGATCAGCGCGCTCGGCGCGGCCGCCGAGCAGGAGGCGCAGCGCGTCGCCGCGAACGCCTGGGTGCTCCCCGTCGCGAGCTACCGCCTCACGAACCGCTTCGGCCAGGCGGAGTCCTACTACGCGTCGGGCTACCACACGGGTCTCGACTTCGCGGCCTCTACGGGCACGTCGATCAAGGCCGTCGCCGGCGGACGCGTGACGTCCGCGGGCTACGAGGGCAGCTACGGCAACAAGACCGTCATCACCCTCGATGACGGCACCGAGATGTGGTACGCCCACCAGTCCTCCATCAGCGTCTCCGTCGGCGACACGGTCGCCGCGGGCGACGTGATCGGCTACGTCGGCTCCACCGGCAACAGCACGGGCCCCCACCTGCACCTCGAGGTCCGCCCGGGAGCCGGTGACCCGGTCGACCCGTACGCCGCCCTCCAGCAGAACGGCGTCACCCCCTGATCCAGGTTCCACCCGCTCGACGACGACGCTGCCCGGCGGCCCCCTGAGGGGCCGGGCAGCGGTCGTCTCGGAGCAGTCTCCGCGCTGTCTCAGAGCTTCTCGACGGGCGCGTAGCGCAGCAGCAGCCGCTTGACGCCACTGCTGCCGAAGTCGATCGAGGCGACGGCCTTCTCGGCGACACCCTCGACGGTCACCACCGTGCCCATGCCGAACGTGTCGTGCACGACGCGCTCCCCCGGCGCCAGGTTCGGCACCGGCCGCGCCTTCTTCGCCTTCGAGGCGGCGTCGGCCCGGGCCGCGGCCGCCGAGAAGTTGCGACGACCCGCGGGCGTCGGCGCCCCGAGGGGCGTGCTCGCCGACCGGGAGCCCGACGACGAGCCCGACCAGGACGACCCCAGGTCGGGGCGGTTCCAGCTGGTCATGGCGGCGGCGGTGCGTCGCCAGTCGACCAGCGTCGCCGGCAGCTCGTCAAGGAACCGCGACGCGGGGTTGTGCGACGGGGCGCCCCACGCCGAACGGACCACCGCTCGGGAGAGGTAGAGCCGCTCGCGAGCGCGGGTGAGCCCGACGTACGCCAGCCGACGCTCCTCCTCGAGCTCCTTGCGGTCGCCGAGGGCCCGCATGTGCGGGAAGACGCCGTCCTCCATGCCCGAGAGGAACACCACCGGGAACTCCAGGCCCTTGGCGGTGTGCAGCGTCATCAGCGTGACGACGCCGGCACCTCCGTCGTCGTCGGGGATCTGGTCGGCGTCGGCGACGAGCGCCACCCGCTCCAGGAAGTCCCGCAGGCCCGGCTGCACCGTGCCCGCCTCGACGTCGGCGGGGTCGGCGGACGGTCCGGCCTGCGGGTCGTCGGCGAACTCGCGCGCGACGGCGACGAGCTCCGCGAGGTTCTCGACGCGCGTCTGGTCCTGCGGGTCGTCCGACTCCTCGAGCTCGACGAGGTAGCCCGAGCGGTCGAGCGCCGCCTCGAGGATCACGTCCGGCCGCTCGTCGGCCGCCACCATCTGCTGGAGCTCCTCGACGACGTCGACGAACCCGCGGATCGCGTTCACGGAGCGCGAGGCGATGCCGTCGGCGCGGTGGGCGACGCGGAGCGCCTCCCAGTACGTCGTGCCCTCCCGCGCTGCCAGGGCCGCGACGCACGCCTGGGCGCGGTCGCCGATGCCCCGCTTGGGCGTGTTGACGACGCGTCGGAGCGAGATCTCGTCGGCCGGGTTCGCGAGCAGGCGGAGGTAGGCCAGCGCGTCCCGCACCTCGCGCCGCTCGTAGAACCGCACGCCGCCGACGACCTTGTAGGGCAGCCCGACGCGCACGAAGATCTCCTCGAACACGCGGGACTGCGCGTTCGTGCGGTAGAAGACCGCGACGTCGCCCGCCCGCACCCCGTGGTCGTCGGTGAGCTTGTCGATCTCGTCGGCGATGAACCGGGCCTCGTCGTGCTCGTCGTCGGCGACGTAGCCCACGATCGGCTCGCCGTCGCCGGCGTCGGACCACAGCCGCTTGGGCTTGCGGCCCTGGTTGTTGTCGATGACGGCGTTCGCGGCGGTCAGGATCGTCTGGGTGGAGCGGTAGTTCTGCTCCAGCAGGATCGACGTGGCGTTGGGGAAGTCCTGCTCGAAGTCGAGGATGTTGCGGATGTTCGCGCCCCGGAAGGCGTAGATGGACTGGTCGGCGTCGCCGACGACCATCAGCTCGCTCGGCGGCACCCGTTCGCCGCCGGAACCGCCCGCGTCACCCGGCGCCTCGCCGCCCTCGAGCAGCGAGTCGCGCGCCGCCTCGGGGTCGTCGGCGCACAGCTGGTGGATCAGCGCGTACTGCGCGTGGTTGGTGTCCTGGTACTCGTCCACGAGCACGTGCCGGAACCGCCGCCGGTAGACCTCCCGCACCTCCGGGTAGGCCGCGAAGAGGTGCACGGTGGTCATGATGAGGTCGTCGAAGTCCAGCGCGTTCGCCTCGCGGAGCCGCTTCTGGTACTCCGTGTACGCCGCCGCGTAGGCCTGCTCGATGCTGTTGTCGGCCTCGGCGCTCGCCTTCTCGGGGTCCTTCAGCTCGTTCTTCGCGTTCGAGACCCACGACAGCACGGCCCGCGGCTGGTAGCGCTTCGGGTCGAGCTCGAGGTCGCCCAGCACGAGCGTCATCAGCCGCTGGGAGTCGGCCGCGTCGTAGATCGAGAAGCTCGACGAGAACCCGAGCCGGTCGATCTCCTTGCGCAGGATGCGCACGCAGGCCGAGTGGAAGGTCGACACCCACATGACCCGGGCGCGTCGACCGACGAGTGCCTCGACGCGCTCCTTCATCTCGGCCGCGGCCTTGTTGGTGAACGTGATCGCCAGGATGGAGCCGGGGTGCGCCTTCCGCTCGCTCACCAGCCAGGCGATGCGCCGCGTCAGCACCCGGGTCTTGCCGGAGCCCGCGCCGGCGACGACGAGCAGCGGCGCGCCGGCGTGCACGACGGCCTCGCGCTGCGGGTCGTTGAGGCCCTCGAGGAGCGCCTCCGGTCCCGTGCCGCTCGGTCGGTCGGAGGCCCCCGCCCGCTCGTCGGGGCTCCCGGACCCCGCGCCGCCCGACGACGGCGACGAGGTCGACGGCGGGGTGGCGGCGGGGAGGAGGTGCTCGAGACCGGGGATCATGGAAGGGCTGCTCATCGTCGTACCAGCCTACGTCCGTCCACGGACGGTCCTGCGCTCAGAAGGTGTGCGCGGACGACCAGAAGATCGCGATCGCCACCTCGACGATCGCGAGCGTGAGCAGCCCGAAGAACAGGCCCTCGGGGATCCGGGGCTTCCGCACGTTGGCCATCACCAGCACGAGCAGCACGAGGCCGATCGTGAACTTGACGGCGATCTTGACGTGGTCGACGTCGGCGTCGCCGGCCTCGAGCACGCCGACGAGCAGGAGACCGGCGAGGAACGCGGTGCCGACGCCGTCGCGGACGGGCGGCGTGATCCGCTTCTCCTCGTCGCGCACCTGCGCGAGGAGGCCGCCGATGAGCGCGGCGAAGCCGAGCACGTGCAGGAGCAGCAGGACGAGGCGCAGGGTCTCCACGCGGCGGACCCTACGACGCGGGGCCGTTCCCGGCGTCGTGAAGGCCTGCCTCACCCGCGCGGACGACCTCGAGCTCGATCTCCGGGGCGAGGCGGTACGGCGCCGTACCCAGCACCGCCCCGAGCACCCGCCGCATCCGCGAGACCTCCGCGCGGACGGTGACCTCGTGGGTGCCGTCGCCGAACAGCGCCCGGCTCAGGGCCGCGGGCGTGAGCCCGTCGGGTCCCGAGGCGGCGACACGCACGAGGATGTCGGCGTGCCGCCGGCTCAACGCCCGGCACCACCGCTCGGTGCCGGAGGTGGCCTCCAGCAGCGGTTCGCCGCGCAGGTCGAGCACCATCCGCAGGCGACGCTCCGCGCCCGCGGGGCGCACGAGCCACCCGCCGTCGAGCCGCTCGGGCAGGCAGAGCCCGAGGCCGGGCACCGCGACGGTGGTCTCGGCGCGCGGCGCCGCGATCCGGTCCCGTACGGCGATGCCCGAGCGATGCGCCACCCAGCCGTCGTCGTCCACGACGAGCAGGGGCCCGGTGGAGGTGCCGATCACGTGGTCGCAGGAGCGGCGCAGCCGCTCGAGCCGCTCGGCGTGCAGCTGGGCGAGGCGCGCCTCCGCGAGCCGCACCGCGGTCTCGACGAGGGCCGTGATCGCCGGGTGCATCGTGAGGGCGGGACCGCTGACGTCGACGACACCGAGCAGCTCGCCGGTGCGCGGGTCGTGCAGCGGCATCGCGGTGCAGTACCAGGCGTGCTGCTGCGCCTCGAAGTGCTCGGCCGAGAAGAGCTGCACGGGCGCCTGCTCGGCCAGCGCGGTGCCGATCGCGTTGGTGCCGACCTGCGTCTCGGCCCAGAGCGCGCCCTCGCCGAAGCCGAGCGCGTCGGCCCGGCGCCGGACGGCGCTGGCGCCCTCGCGCCACAGGATGACGCCGTCGGCATCGGTGACGACGAGCAGGAACCGCGACGCGTCGGCCACGCTCGTGAGCGCACGACGGAGGTCGTCGATCACGGCGGAGAGCGGCGAACGACGGCGCCGGGCCTCGACGTCCGCGAGCGGCAGCGGGTCGCGGGCACCTGCTCCGTCCGGGTCGAGCCCCAGGGCGAGCATCCGGTCCCACGAGCGGGCCACCACGGCGCGGGGACCGGCGCCCGGCGCGAGGCGGATGCCCCCGAGCACGGCGTCGTGCACCCGGCGCAGCTCGCGGGCGTGCACGGAGAGATCCGTGCCGGGCGCCACCGCGCTGAACCCCATGCCACCTCCCGGTGCGACCGCGGGCCGCACCTCGTCGTACGGCTCCGGACACCTTAAGCACGAGACGTGACGTCGGTCACGTGCAACGTCGCGCAACACGGGTCGCGCGACGCGCAACGCGGCGCAACGCTTCCCGCCGGACCGACGGCGGCCGTGTCCTGGGTCACACCTGATCGAGAGGAGCACCCCCATGACCCAGATCGCCGAGCGGCCCACCGGGACCGCCGACCCCACGGCACGGGCCACCGCCTGGTTCGACGGCTTCGAGGCGGCCCTGCGGGCGCGCGACGTGGCCGGCGCCGCCGAGCAGTTCGCGACGACGAGCTTCTGGCGCGACCTCGTCGCGTTCAGCTGGAACCTCACGACCGTGGAGGACCGCGCGGGCGTGACCGACCTCCTCACCGCGACCCTGGAGGGCACGGACCCGCACGACTTCCGGCTCAGCGAGGACGCCACGGAGGAGGACGGGGTCGTCACGGCCTGGTTCGAGTTCGCGACCGCGACCGGGCGCGGTCGTGGTCTGGCCCGGTTGCGGGACGAGGACGGCCGGCTCGTCGCCTGGACCTTCCTCACCACGCTCTTCGAGCTCACCGGTCACGAGGAGCCCCGCGGCCCTCGCCGCGCCCTCGGTGCGGAGCACGGCGCGAACCGCGACCGACGCTCCTGGAGCGAGCGTCGGCAGGAGGAGGCGGCGTCGCTCGGCTCGACGACGCAGCCCTACGTGCTGGTGATCGGCGGCGGGCAGGGCGGCATCGCGCTCGGTGCCCGGCTGCGGCAGCTCGGGGTGCCGAGCCTCGTCATCGACAAGCACGCGCGGCCGGGTGACCAGTGGCGGAGCCGCTACAAGTCGCTGTGCCTGCACGACCCGGTCTGGTACGACCACCTGCCCTACCTGAAGTTCCCCGACAACTGGCCGGTGTTCGCGCCCAAGGACAAGGTCGGTGACTGGCTCGAGTTCTACACGCGGGTGATGGAGGTGCCCTACTGGTCCTCGACGACGGCGACGTCCGCGTCGTACTCGGAGGAGACCGGCACGTGGACCGTCCAGGTCGAGCGGGAGGGGCAGGCGCTCACCCTGCAGCCGACCCAGCTCGTGCTCGCGACCGGCATGTCGGGCAAGGCCACCTGGCCGACGTTCCCGGGCCAGGACGTCTTCCGGGGCGAGCAGCAGCACTCGTCGCAGCACCCCGGCCCCGACGCCTACCGCGGCAAGAAGGTCGTCGTCATCGGGTCCAACAACTCCGCCTTCGACATCTGCGGGGCGCTGTGGGAGAACGACGCCGACGTGACGATGGTGCAGCGCTCCTCGACCCACATCGTCAAGAGCGACTCGCTCATGGAGATCGGCCTCGGCGACCTCTACTCCGAGCGGGCGCTCGAAGCGGGCGTGACCACCGAGAAGGGCGACCTGATCTTCGCGTCGCTGCCCTACCGGATCATGCACGAGTTCCAGATCCCGCTCTACGACCGGATGCGGGAGAAGGACGCCGACTTCTACGCCCGGATGGAGCAGGCCGGGTTCGACCTCGACTGGGGTGCGGACGGCTCGGGGCTCTTCATGAAGTACCTCCGCCGCGGCTCCGGCTACTACATCGACGTGGGCGCCGCGGAGCTCGTCGCCGACGGCGAGGTGAAGCTCGCCAAGGGGCAGGTCTCGCACCTGACCGAGGACGCCGTGGTGCTCGAGGACGGGACCACGCTCCCCGCGGACCTCGTCGTCTACGCGACGGGCTACGGCTCGATGAACGGCTGGGCCGCCGACCTCATCAGCCAGGAGGTCGCCGACCGCGTCGGCAAGGTGTGGGGCCTCGGCTCCGACACCCCGAAGGACCCCGGCCCCTGGGAGGGCGAGCAGCGCAACATGTGGAAGCCGACCCAGCAGCCCGGGCTGTGGTTCCACGGCGGCAACCTCCACCAGTCGCGGCACTACTCGCTCTACCTCGCCCTGCAGCTCAAGGCGCGCTTCGAGGGCATCGCGACCCCCGTGTTCGCGCAGGCGGAGGTGCATCACCTCAGCTGATCGGGGAACCGGACGGACTGCCGGGGGTACGACGCGCGCCGACCGCGTCGTACTCCCGGCGTCGTCTCGCCAGGACTGCGGCGCCGTAGGGTCGGAGCCATGGCGGTGCGCACCTTCGCGGGCGCGTCGACGTGGGGGAAGATCGACTGCGGCTGGCGCTCGCGCCGGCGGTGACCCCGACGGCGTCGTGGCCCGACCGAGCTTCTTCCACGGCTTCGCGACCCATCCGCAGGTGCTGGCCCGGGGGCTCGTGACCCTGGCGGACGTGACGGCGACGCGGTACTTCGAGTGCGTGCCCGCGAACCTCCGCGACCCGGTGCTGACGGCCCACGGGGACCGGCTGCGGGCCGAGTGCTTCTCGGCGTGCAACCGGTTCTACGCCCGGCTCGACCTGCTCGGGTCCGGGCTCGACGGCGGCGAGATCGGCCGCGGCGCGACCAACGTCGACACCTCCGCGGAGACGCGCCGCCTGCTGTCGGGGATCGGACGCTCCGCGCTCCTCCACGTCGACGTCGGCGACGACGGCCTGCGGGTCGCCACCCCGGAGGAGACCGCGCTCGAGCGTCCGGTCGAGATGCCGGACCGCTGGGTGCGGGCCCTCGGCAACGCGGCGGAGCCGTGGCGCGGCTTCTCCGGCGAGGGGTCCCTGCTCACTTCGCTCGCCAGTCCGCAGGCCGCGGACGACGCCGACCTCCTGTCCGCGCTGCTCGCCTTCGAGCCCGTCGTCGACGTGCCCCGCCTGGGTCGGGAGGCGGCGCTCGACGAGTCGCGGGTCGCGGCGGCCCTCGCCGTCCTTGCCACGCCTGCCGTCCCCCCGATGCCGCCGGCGCTCGCCGCCGCCGTCGCCGTCTTCACCGAGCTGGGGTGGGCCGACGCCGACATCACGTCGGTCCTCGACCTCCCGCTCGGCACGACCGAGCAGCAGGCGACGGCACATACGCCCCGTTTCGTGCGCCGAGTTGGCAGGTACGCCGCGTGCGATGCGCCTTCGCCGGCGAATTGATCCACAGGGCCTCATCAACAGGTGGTGATCGAACG
>DASWYU010000297.1:0-19356 GCA_036404795.1 Nocardioides sp.
CCCGGGGAGCCCAGGCCGCCCGGCGCCGCCCGCCCCGCGACCGCCGCGGGGCGGGGTCGGCGCGTCCGGCCGTGGCTCGTGCGCGTGGTCTTCCTCGCGGTGGTCGTCGGCTGCATGGTCTGGAGCCTCGACGGTCGGTGGGACGAGGTGGCGCACGCCGTCCGTCGCGTCCACCCCCTCGCGCTCGTCGCCGCGGTGCTGCTCACCTGCGTCGGGCTGCTCGCCACGTCAGTGGTCTGGCGGCGCACGCTGGCGGCGTTCGGCCACGAGGTGCCGCCCCGCGAGGCACGCTCGGTGTTCTTCGTGAGCCAGTTGGGGAAGTACGTCCCCGGCGCGGTCTGGGCGATCGGCGTGCAGGCGAAGCTGGCGGCGCGTCACGCGGTCCCCGTGCGGGTCACCGTGACGACCGCCCTCATGTTCACCGCGATCCACCTGCTCACCGCCGGCCTGCTGGGCGGCGTGCTCGTCGCGACCGGCGCCGCGCCGGCCCCCGGACCGCGGTGGCTGTGGGGCATCGGCGCGCTCGGGTGCGTGGTCGGGCTCGTGCCCGCCGTCACCCGCTGGGTGCTGCGCAAGGCCGCCGGCACGGACCTCGTCGTCGGTTGGCGGGACCCGCTCGGGGTCGTCGTCCTCATGGGCGTCGCCTGGGCGAGCTACGCCGTCGCGCTGCTCCTCCTCGTCGAGGACCGCTCGCTCTCCTCCCTGGCCGCGCTCGCGGGTGCCTTCGCGCTGGGGTACGTCGCGGGTGTGCTCGTCGTCGTCGCCCCGGCCGGTCTCGGGGCCCGGGAGGCGACCTTCGTCGCCGTGCTCTCGCCGGCGACGGGCCTGCCGGTCGCGACCGCGATCGCGCTGCTCGCCCGCATCGTGCACACCGTGGCCGACGTGCTGCTCGCCGCGGCGTCGTGGCGACCCGCGCGGGCCGCGGACCCGGTCGGCGCTGGAGGTTCCTCGCCCACGGACCCAGAACTGTCGGTGGCTGCTGGAACGGTGCGGTGCCATGACGACGATCGACTGTGACAGCTGCCTCGTGCGCGGGCTGCACTGCCACGACTGCGTGGTGACGGCCTTGCTGGGTCCGCCGCCCGAGCAGGGCTTCGACACGGAGGAGCAACGGGCGCTCGACGTGCTCGCGGCCGGGGGGCTCGTGCCGCCGCTGCGACTCGTCCAGCCCGTGCGCGGGCCGGAGATCGGCACGGCCTGACGGGTTCGAGCCCGACGCCGAAGGTGCCGGTAACCCGAGTGGCGTCTCTCATGCCGACACTCGGGACGGAGGTTTGCCGCCTCGATGCCGCCCGACTACCCTCGGGCAAGGCCTCCGTGGCAGTGGACCGACCGGTCCGCGCGGAGGTCGCGCCGAGTTCGGAGCGCTGTCCACCGCAGCAGCGGTGGTTGGTTCTCCGGAGCCGGGGACCCACATCCCCTGGGGTGAATCGCACGTGAGGTGCGGGCCGAACCGGTCCGCGAGGAGCGTGAGTAGGGCAATGTCGTGCCCGAACCCGTCAGCTCACCCGGTAGGCGTACGACACGTGTGAGGAGAACGCCGGCTCGTGCTGGACGGACGGAAGCGGATCGGTGCTGGACTGGCCGCCGCAGCAGTGATCGGTGTGTCCCTGCTCCCGAGCGCCCCTGCGGCGGCGGAGCCGGACATCGACGATGTCAAGGCGCAGATCGAGGCGCTGTACCACGAGTCGGAGCAGGCCGCCGAGCGCCGCAACGACGCCGAGCTGGAGCTGGAGCGCCTGCAGTCGGAGCTCGCGCTCCTGCAGCAGGACGAGGCCGCGCAGAGCGACGGCTTCGACGTGGTCCGCTCGCAGGTCGCCGACTCGGTGGTCGCACAGTCGCAGGGCAGCAGCATCTCGCCCGTGGCGGAAGCGGCGCTGTCGGACGACACCGCGGGCTTCCTGTCGCAGATCTCCACGATCTCGACCTACAACGACATCCAGGGCCGCCTCGTCGACACCTACTCGACGGAGCTGCAGGCCCTCCAGGTGCGCCGCTCCGCGACCGAGGAGCGCGTCGCCCAGATCGCCGCGGTCGAGGAGCAGGCCGCGCAGGAGAGCGCCACGATCGACCAGAAGGTCGACGAGGCCGAGGAGCTCCTCGCCGAGCTCGAGGCGGAGGCGGCCGAGGAGGCTGCCACCCTCTTCGCCGACGAGGGCACCGCCGACACGTCCCAGGCCGCCGAGATCGCCTCGAACGTCCCGGTATCGGGTCGCGCGGGTGCCGCGGTGCAGTACGCGCTGGCCCAGGTCGGCGACAGCTACGTGTACGGCGCGTCCGGCCCGAACTCGTTCGACTGCTCGGGCCTCACCTCGATGGCGTGGGCGCAGGCCGGCGTCTCGCTGCCGCACTCGTCGAAGGCGCAGTACAGCTCCGGCCGCAAGGTGTCGCGCAGCGAGCTGCAGGCCGGCGACCTGGTCTTCTACTACAGCCCGATCAGCCACGTCGGCATCTACATCGGCAACGGCCAGATCGTGCACGCGGCCAACCCGCGCACGGGCGTCGCGATCGCCTCGGTCGGCTCGATGCCCTACACGGGCGCCGTCCGCCCCGGCTGACCTCGTTCCACGCAGCATCACCCCGCACGGCCCGGAGGCATCGCCTCCGGGCCGCGCGGCGCCTCCGGGGGTGACTCGCCGAGTTGCGGGTTGCGTCGCGCGGGGTGCGTCGAGTTGCGGCTTAGGTCGCGTTCAGCGCGCTGAGTTGCGGGTTACGTCGCGTTGGGTGCGCCGAGTTGGCAGGTACGGCGCGTTTCGTGTGTCGAGTTGGCAGACATACGCCGCTTGCGGTGCACAGTCGCCGGCGAAGCGATCCACAGGCCCTCACCAACAGGTGGCAGTCGAACGTCTGTTCGATTACACTCGGGGGCATGGATCGGGGGACCCACACCACAGCGACCGCGTTGATCGACGCGGTCCGCGAGCGCACGCGTACGGCGCGGGTGGCGGAGGCGGCGGCGTTCGTCGCGGTCGGTGATTGGGCGGATGCGCACACCTCGGGCGCGGTGGTGGGTGACCCGATCGGCGCGCTGGGTGAGTGGCTCGATCCCGAGCACGCGGAGACGTTGGCGGGCGATCAGTTCCTCGAGCTGGGCGGGCCGGGGGCGCCGGTGGTGGCGGAGTTCTGCATCAGTGAGATCGCCGCGGTCCGGGGTTGTTCGTTCGATGCCGCGCGGCGGCTCGTGGGTGATGCGGTGGAGCTGCGGCACCGGCTGCCGCGGGTCCATGCCCGGGTCGTGGCGGGTGAGGTCGAGGTCTGGCGCGGTCGGCGGATCGCCCAGCAGACCCGTGTTCTGTCGTTCGACGGGGCAAGGTTCGTGGACGCGAATGTTGCGTACGTCGCCGGCCGCGCCACCAGCGGTGACATCGACCGGCTCGTGGCCGAGGCGGCGGCCCGGTTCGATCCGGAGTCGTTGGAGGCGGAGCGGCTGGATGCGGACGCCGGTCGGCACGTGACGATCGACTTCAGCGGACTGGCGTACCGGGACCCGCTCACCGGCACGTTGCGCGGCACGGTCGATGTCACCGGATCGCTCGACCTGGCGGACGCCCTCGACCTGGAGCGCGCGGTCGCGCACGTCGCGGGACAGTTGGCTGACCTGGGCAGCACGGATGACCTGGACGTACGACGTTCGATCGCCCTCGGTGAGATCGCGCGCCGCTCCGACGGCATCGACACCCTTGCCTTCTCCGTTGGGGAGGCTTCGAGCTCGGAGGAGCGGCCGGTGCTGCGGTCGAAGCGGGACGTGGTTCTCTACGTCCACCTCGATCACGCCGCGATCACAGGGACGGTGCACGGGTTCGGTCCGGGGATCGACGCCTGCACCGGCACAACGGGGATCGACCTCGCCCACCTCGACACGCCAGGCATGCCCCGCGGCCTCGTGACCGCCGACCAGGTCCGGTCCTGGTGCGGCAGCCCGGACACGCGGGTGGTCGTGAAGCCGGTCATCGACCTGACCGCAGCGCCGACCTCGACCGTCGCCACCTCGACCGTCGCCACCTCGACCGTCGCCACCCCGACCGTCGCGACCCCGACCGTCGCGACCTCGGGCTCCGTGACCTCGGCTGTCGCGACCTCCGCGGCCCTGGGTGCGGCTGGCGGATCCGTTGCCGGCTCCGCCAGCATCAGCGTCGCGAGGCTCGCGGTCGACGGCTACCGACCCACGGAGCGGATCGCCGACCACGTGCGGCTCCGCTGGCCGCGGTGCGTGTTCCCGTACTGCACCCGCAGCGCCCGCGCATCCGACCTCGACCACCGCAACGCCTACGACCCGACGACAGCCTGTGGAATGGGCCAGACCTCGACGACGAACCTCTATCCGCTGTGCCGACGCCACCACCGGATGAAGACGCATCCCGAGCTGGCGACCGGTCGTCGCTGGAGCTACCGCCCGACCGACCCGGAACAGGGCGAACCGCCGGGGGTCTTGCTGTGGACGAGTCCGACCGGACTCACCTACCTCGTCGACCGAGACGGCACGCGTCCCTGGTCACGACCAGCGCCTGATCCGGACGACCCGGACGACCCGGACGACCACCCCCGCGACTGACCACTCGACTACCGGATACGCACCCGCCGCCCGATCACGCCGTGACCGGGCGGCGAAGCATGCCGCCACGGCTGCGCGCGTGACGTGGCGCAGTGGCCAGAGTCAACGGAGGGGGCGGCAGATGGCCCACCGATGCCAGCCAGGGTCTCCGCACCAGGACGGGTGGTCCCTCCTCTCGCGTTCGTGACGTCTGGCGTGTGTGTAGGAACTTCCGGCACGCCCCACTAGCGTTGGCCGACGTGCCGGACGCTCCGCTGGACCCCGAGACCCCCGCTGCTCCCGAGTCACCGTCGGCCGACGGGTCGGCGCGGGTCGGACTCGTCGTCGCGGGCGTGGGCGCGGTCGCGTTCGTCCTCCTCGCCGCGCTCCTCGTGCCGTGGGACGCGGTCCCGGGCGGCGCTCCCGACCCGGCGCCGGCCTCCTCGGTCCTCACCGGCCCGGAGATCGCGCGGGGCGAGGCATTCGGCGCCTACGGCCGCTGGGTGAGCTGGAGCTCGCTCGCGGTCTCGATCAGCGTGGCGCTGTGGCTGGGGCTCGGTCGCCGGGGCGCTGCCCTCGTACGTCGCATCCCCGGCCCGTGGTGGGTGCAGGTGCCGGTGGGCACGCTCGCCGTGCTGGCCATCGGTCGCTTCGTCACCCTGCCCTTCGCGCTCGCTCTCTGGCGTCGCCGTGTCAGTGAGGGACTGTCGACGCAGGGCTGGGGCGCATGGGCCTGGGACGTGGTGCTCAACCTCGTCGTCGGCGCGGTGGGCATCGCGATCGCGCTGCTGGTCGTCGTGGGGTGCGCCCGCCGGTGGCGCACCTGGTGGCCGACGATCGCCGGTGGCGTGGCCGCCGTGCTCGTCGGCCTCGGGTCGTTCGTCTACCCCCTCGTCGTCGAGCCGCTCTTCAACGAGTTCACCTCGCTGCCGGACGGCTCGCTCCGCACGGAGATCGTGGCGGTCGCCGACGAGGAGGGCGTGCCGGTCGACGACGTGCTCGTCGCGGACGCCTCGCGCCGCACGACGGCGCTGAACGCCTACGTCTCGGGATTCGGCAGCACCCACCGGGTGGTGCTCTACGACACGGCCGTCTCCGGGCTCGAGCAGGACGAGCTGCTGTCTGTCGTCGCGCACGAGCTCGGCCACGCGAAGCACCACGACGTGGCCGTCGGTACGGCGCTGGGAGCCGCCGGCGCGCTGACGGCGGTGGGCCTGCTGGCGGTGGTCGTGGGTGTGCCGCGCACCAGGCGACGGTCGGAGGCCGGTGGCCTCGCCGACCCGGCGGTCGTGCCGCTCGTGCTGGCGCTGTTCGCCGTGGGGTCGTTCCTCGCCGCACCGATCGAGAACGGCATCAGCCGCCAGATCGAGCGGCGGGCGGACGTGGTGGCCCTGCGGACCACGGACGACCCCGAGGCGTTCATCGGGCTGCAGCGGCAGCTCGCCGTACGGTCTGTCGCCGACCCGACGCCGAACGCGTGGGGGCAGTTCTGGTTCGGCAGTCACCCTGCGATGCTCGAGCGCGTGGCGCTCGCGCGGCGGATGGCGGGGGAGTGACGCTCCTCAGCCGGTCGGCCAGATGATCTCGAAGAGGCCGGGGACGAGCTCGCCGAGGGCGAAGACGGCGAGCACCACGGTGCCGGCGATACCGGCGAGGAGCAGGGCGTACTCGACGGCCGAGGCACCGCGCTGGTCGTGACGGGCCGGGCGCGTGGCGCGGCCGGCGGCGGTGTCAGGCACCAGGCCTCCTTCAAGTGGATCGCGGTTTGAAATCGCCGAACGCGGCGCCCCCATCTCCCTCCCGGGTGGGGCCGCCGCGTTCGACGGTAGACGCTGCGTCAGTTACCCGCGCCGCCCTGGTTCTCGATCGTGTCGTTCACCCCGGTGAACGCCTCACGAATGTTTCCACCCAGGGTGAAGACGATGACGACGACGAGCGCCGCGATGCCCGCGACGAGCAGGCCGTACTCCACGGCGGAGGCGCCGCGCTGGTCCATCTTCGACTTCTGGGCGCCGAGCAGGATGCTGAGGAAGGTGATCATGGTGGTTGCCTTTCGTGGAGCGAGTCGCGGAGCGGTTCTCGGGGAGGTCGTCTCCGGGTTCCCCCGGCGATGGCTCAATTCTGCGCGGCCACCGGGGTCGGGAACATCGAGTGTTCGTCCGCACCCGCGTAGTCCTTTGGGACTAGGACGTCCCGCCGCCCGTCCGACCGAACGGGACGGCGGAAATGCTCAGGTCCGGGCAGGTCAGACCGAGGGACGCTGCACGCTCGACAGCAGGCCCACGCGCATGGCCGTGACAACGGCCTGGGCGCGATTGGTCGCGCCGAGCTTCTGGTAGATGCGCGCGATGTGGGACTTCGCGGTCGACTCGCTGATGTGCAGCCGCCGGGCGATCTGCTGGGTGCCGAGCCCGTCGGCGAGCTGCACGAGGATCTGGTGCTCGCGCTCGGAGAGCCGGGTCGACTCGCCCGACATGCGCCGCATCATGGCCTGAGCCAGTCCGGCACAGATGAACGTGCGGGGCGAGCGGGCGGCGTGGGCGGCGGTCTTCACGACCTCGGCCGCGGGCGCGTCCTTCCCGACGAACCCGGAGGCGCCGGCCTCCATCGCCGCGAAGATCTGGTCGTCCCCCGAGTGCATGGTGAGGATGACGAGGCCGACCGTCTCAGAGGCGCCGCGGAGGCGCCGGACGATGTCGAGACCCGTGCCGTCCGGGAGGTGGAGATCGGAGACGACGACCGCGGGCTGGAGCGCGTCGTACGCCGCGAGGGCATCCGCGACGGTCTCCGCCTGCCCGACCACCCGCATCCCGGGGTCGCGGGTGAACGCCGCAGCGAGTCCGGCGCGGATGAGCTCGTGGTCGTCCACGAGCAGCACCGTTGTGGGCTCGTCCGTCACGATCGTCCTCCATCGGGTTGGGTCCTGGCGGGGCGTCGGGAGCCCAGACTGACGTATACCACGGTGCCGAGCGCGGAGCTGTCGAGCGACAGCGACGCGCCGATGAGGTCGGCCCGCTCGCGCATGATGGTGAGCCCGTGGGAGTCCGCCCGGGCGGGGCCGAGCCCGCGACCGTTGTCCTTCACCACGATCCGGGCCCGAGGGGCGTCGACGAGGCACTCGACGTCGATCTCGGAGGCGCTCGCGTGCTTCACCGCGTTGGTCATCGCCTCCTGGGCGATGCGCAGCAGCTCTGCCTCCACCTCGGGACGCAGGCGGGCCGTCCGTTCGTCGATCGTGCAGCGGATCGATAGCCCGGAGGCGTCACTCAGCCGGCGGGCGAGGCCGCTGATCGCCTCGCCGAGGCTCTGGTTGCCGTCGACGTCCATCCGCAGCGCGGTGACGGACGCCCGCACTTCGGCGACGACCCGGGTGATCGTGCCGCGGAGCAGCTCGACCTGCGGCCGGACGTCGTCGGGCAGCGGCCCGTCGGCGATGGCGTCGACCAGGTAGCCCATCGAGGCGATGTCCTGGGCCACGCCGTCGTGCATCTCGCGGGCGAGCCTGCGGCGCTCGTTGCGCGTGGCGGCGACGTTGACCTCGGTGAACACGAGTGCGGTATCGAGCTGGGCGGCAAGCGTGCTGAGCTGAGCGGCCGCTGCCTGGAGACGCTGGACGAGGCCGCGGCGACCGAGGACGAGCGTCGGCGAGAACTCACCCTCGACAGCGAGTGTGCGACCGGCCACGGTGCTCAGCGGCACGGCGAAGGTGTTGGCGCGGATGACGGGCTCGTGGGACAACAGGGCACTGTGCAGCACCTCGGGCGCGTCGTCGGCGGTGCGGTCCGCGTGGCCGGCGGCTTCGAGGAGGGATCCCGTCGTCACGGGCTGGAGCCCGACGGAGGTCCTCACCCACAACGAGGCCTGGATCGCCGGCATGGCGTCTTGGAAGGACGAGAGCACGCGGGCACCGATCGACTGCGGGTCGAGGCCGGCGTGTAGCACGTCGGACAACCCGAGCAGCTCCTGGAGCAGCTCGCGAGCGTCCTGGTAGGGCGACAGCTCGTCCCGCGAGCGCAAGGTCGCTCGAACGAAGACGGCGATGAGACCGAGACCAAGACCGAGGAAGAGCCCGACGCCGGCATCGGCGAGGATCACGGTCGTCATGCTGGCGGGCTCCGAGATAAGGATCGCTCCGATGATGACGGCTTGGAGCACGAGGGTCTCCAGCGCACCGGGCAGACCGCGTCGGATACCGGCGACGAACGGCACGACGGCGAGCGCGGCGACCGGAATCTGTCCCGTGCTGTGGGCACTCAGCCCGGCGAGCCCCGCGAAGGCAGCACCCTCGGCGAGCAAACCGGTCGCGCCGCCCCGCGTCGAGAGGAGAGTTGCGATGACACCCACCGCGGCGAAGGCCCCGACGATGAGGAGCGCGTCGCTCGTGCCTCCGAGGGCCAGCGACACGGCGATAGCCGCAAGCGCCGTCGCTCGAGTGGCGAACTCGACGACGGTCGGGCTCGCCAGGCCAGGGCGCCCGTCAGCCGCCACCGAAGTTCGTACCTGCAATGGTGATGGCGGCCGGCCCGATGACGACGATGAAGAGGGTCGGCAGAATGCAGAAGATGAGGGGAATGGTGATCTTGACCGGCACCTCCTGTGCCTTCTTCTCCGCGTGCTGCCGGCGCTTGATACGCATCTCCTTCGACTGGGTGCGGAGCACTTGACCGATGGAGACGCCGAAGCTGTCGGCCTGTGCCAAGGCGCCCACGAACGACTTGAGGTCGGCCACGTCGGAGCGGGTCGCCATCTTCCGCAGCGCGTCGGCGCGGCCGATGCCGAGCTGCATTTCCCGCAGCACACGGGCGAACTCCTCGGCGACCGGGCCGTCGGTGTTGCGCGCGACCTGCTGGAGGGCGGCGTCGAACCCGAGGCCGGACTCGACGCTGATCGTCAGCAGGTCGATGGCGTCGGCGAGTTCGGCCTGTACGCGCTCCGCGCGGTTGTACGCCTTCTGGTAGAGCCACATGTTCGGAGCGAAGAACCCGACGACGGTGCCGGCCGCGAGGGCGGCGAGCAGCCACTGGAGCGCCACGCTGAGGAGGAGGGCGTAGAGGCCGAACAGGACGAACCCGACGACAGCGCCGATCACCTTGCCCGACGCCACCTTGTCGACGGTCCAGCCCGCGGGGCTGCCGGCGAGGTCCAGCCGTCGTTGGATGCGTGCTGCACCCTCGCCACCGGTGAGCCGCTTGCTGAGTCGCGACGACCGAGCCAGCAGGGGCGTCAGCACCCGGTCGTTGAACGACGCGTCCGCGTCCTGCTTGAGCTCGTCGGGGGCACTGTTCAGCGCTTCGAGGTACGCCAGCGACCGGCCGAGTCCGCTCGCGTCGGCCTCCTTCCGCCCGATTGCGACCCAGGCGACCGCGAAGGCGCCGACGAGCATCAGCACTCCGAAGAGGGCGATCATCACCATGTCGTCACACCTTCACCTTGACGAGCTTGCTCATCCAGAACGCGCCCCCGCCGAGCAGAATGAGGCCTCCTCCGAGCATGACGACCCCCATCGCGGTTGTGTACAGGGGACGGAGGTAGTCAGGGTTGGAGACAAGCAGGTAGAGGAAGAACACCGGCGGCAGCCCTCCGATCACGTACGCCGACAGCTTCCCCTCCGCCGACAGCGTGTCGACCTGGCGCCTCAGGTACTCCCGCTCACGCATGGTCTCCCCGACGGTGTCGAGCAGCTCGCCGAGGTTGCCGCCGACCTCGCGCTGGATCCGGATGGCCATGACGACCCACCGGAAATCCTTGCTGTCGTAGCGCTCGGCGAGGTCCGACAGCGAGTCCTCCAGCCCGACGCCGAGCCGCGTCTCGACCAGCACTCGCTTGAACTCGGCCGCGATCGGGTCCTGGCCCTCGCGCGTGATGGTGTCGCAGGCCTGGGCGAGCGACAGACCGGCGGAGAGCGCGCTCGACATGAGCTGCAGCGTGTCGGGCAGCGCGGAGTTGAACGCCTTGCGCCGGCGGGACTGCCGCATGCCGAGGTAGACCCACGGAGCGATCGCACCGACGGCCAGGAAGATCAGCCCCACGACGACGTTGCCGCCGCCGATCAGGAGCCCGAGCAGCCCGACGACGAAGAACACGCCGAGGTGCACCAGCAGCCACTCGGCCGGCTTCAGTGCGCTGCCCGCACCCTCGAGCCGCGCGGCGATCTTCGCCTCGAGCCCCTGGTTGCGCTGCAGGACGGTGGTCGCCGCGGCCTTGGTGCTCGCGAACGGGTCCTCGTTCTCGCGTCGCGTCTCGGTCGACTTGCTGAGGCTGGTCGCGCTGACGGCCTCGGCGTACGACGTCACCCGGTCGGCGGGGGAGAGCTCGCCCTGCTTGCGGGGCATCGCGAGCACCAGCACGGCGACGAGGCCGAGGCCGAAGACGCCGATGCCGACGTACAGCCCCCAGGCGGGGATGGCGAACGTGTCGTCGCTGGGCGCGGCGGCCAGGGGAGCCGCCGACTCCTCGGCCGGGGTGCCGAGGTCGCCGAGCGGCGCCTGAGCACCGGCGGTCAGCGGTCCGCCGCTCGAGCCGACGGTGACGTCGATGGCCGCCGTCGTGCCGTCGACGCCTGCGGGGACCTCCACCTCGAGCACGAGCTGGCGAGCGATGGTCTGAGCCTGCTGCGAGAAGACGGCCTCGAGGCTGTCGGGGTCCGCGGCCACGAGCTCGCCGGACCCGGCGGTGGCCAGCTGGGACAGCGCGGTGGCGTCGGAGTCCTCGGCGAGCGCGACGGCGTCGAGCCGCACGTCGGAGTCCTGGAGCGCCTGCACCGTTGCGGCGAGGTCGCCCCCGACGCTGTCCTCGCCGTCGGAGAGCAGCAGCACCTGGCGGGAGCCCTCGGTGCCGGTGAGCTCGACGGCGGCCTGGACCGCGCCGTACAGCGCCGTGTCCGCGTTCATCTCCAGGTCGCTGACCGCGGCCTCAGCGGCCGCGCGGTCCTGCGTGGGAGCGAGGACCGTCTGCGGCGCGTCGTCGAACGTGACCACGCCGACGAGCACGTCGTCGGGAACGGCCGCGAGGAACGCGAGCGCGGCGTCCTCGGCGGCGCCGATGCGGTCGTCCTCCTCCATCGACAGGCTGGTGTCGATGGCGAGGACGGCGGTACGGCGCACCTGGTCGCCCGCCACCTCCGCCGTCGTCGGCGCGTCCTGGCCGTCGAGCGTGACCGCGACGTCGTCGAGGTCGGCCTGCACGCCGTCGGGCAGCGAGACGAGCACCCGCAGCGTCTCGTCGCCGGGCTCCATGAGGTCGATGGAGACCTCACCGGGCTCGGCGGCGAGGGCGGGGGACGCGGCGTACCCCGTCAGCGCGAGGACGCCGAGCAGCGCGGCGGTGGTCAGGCGACGCATCAGTGCCGGTCCAGCGCGAAGACCATCGGGTCGACGGTGACGTTGTGGTAGGCCATCTTCTCGAGGAACTTGGGACGCAGGCCCGTGGATCGGAGGCGGCCGAGCGAGCGGCCCGACGCGTCGAAGCCGGCGCCGTGGTCGTAGACGAACACGTCCTGCAGCGTGATGATCTCGCCCTCCATGCGCTCCACCTCCGTGATGTGGGTGATGTGGCGCGACCCGTCCTTGAACCGGGTCTGGTGGACGATCAGGTCGATCGCCGACGCCATCTGCTCCCTGATGGCACGGATCGGCAGGTCCATGCCCGCCATGAGGACCATGGTCTCGATGCGGGAGAGCGTGTCGCGCGGACCGTTGGAGTGCGCGGTCGCGATCGAGCCGTCGTGGCCCGTGCTCATCGCCTGCAGCATGTCGAGCGCGGAGGCGTCGCGGACCTCGCCGACGATGACGCGGTCGGGACGCATGCGGAGGCTGTTCTTGACGAGGTCGCGGATCTGCACCTCGCCCTTGCCCTCGATGTTCGGCGGACGGGACTCGAGGCGCACGACGTGGTCCTGCTTGAGCTGCAGCTCGGCGGCGTCCTCGATGGTGACGATGCGCTCGTCGGTCGGGATGAACGACGAGAGCACGTTGAGCGTCGTCGTCTTGCCGGCGCCGGTGGATCCCGACACGATGATGTTGAGCCGGCCGCGCACGCACGCCTCGAGGAAGTCGGCCGTGCGGGGTGTCAGCGAGCCGAACGAGATGAGGTCGTCGACCGTGAACGGGTCGGCCGCGAACTTGCGGATGGTCAGCGCGGAGCCGTCGATCGCCAGCGGCGGCACGACCGCGTTCACGCGGCTGCCGTCGGGGAGACGGGCGTCGACCATGGGGCTCGACTCGTCGACGCGCCGCCCGATGCGGGAGACGATCTTGTCGATGATGCGGCGCAGGTGCGCCTCGTCGGTGAAGACGGTGTCGACCGCCTCGAGCCGGCCGCCGCGCTCGATCCAGACCTGCTGCGGACCGTTGACCATGACCTCGGAGACGTCGGGGTCCCGCAGGTAGGTCTCGATCGGGCCGTAGCCGAGGATGTCGTCGCTGATCTCTTGGGTCACGCGGGCGCGGTCGGCGTTGCTGAGCGGGCGCTCCTGGGCGGAGAGCACGTCCTGGAGCACGACCTTGACGCGGCTCTCGAGCTCGCTCTGGTCCATCTTGGCGTCGTAGAGCTGCGGGCCGAGCTGCTGGAGGAGCTGGCCGTGGACGCTGGCCTTGATGTCCTCGATGCGGTCGGTCTGCTGGGCCGCGAGCACCTTGCGCGAGGTGGAGGCGACCTCCGACCTCGGCGGCAGCGGCTTGTGCCGCCCCGGGGTGTCGGCGGCGCGACCGGCGGAGGGCACCGGCTTGGCCGCGGCGGGGGTGGGGGAGTCCGCCGCCGTCCCGATGGTGCCGATCGAGCGCGAGATCTTGTCGTCGACCTCGTCGGGCGCGACCCGCGGCTCGTCCGGCGAGGTCGGCGCGGCGCCCTCGGCGACGTCCGGCTCCGGCGCCACGGGTGCGGGCGCAGCGGACTCCTCCTCCGCCTGGCGGCGGGCGGCCGCGGCGGCGAGGCGTTCGGCGAGTGTGCTCATTCAGGTCACCTCCGGCGACGGAAGAAGCCTCCACGCTCCTCGCGCGGGCTCTGCGGGGTCGTGGCTTTCATGGTGGACACCGGGGTCGGCACGGCGCCGCTCCCGGCCAGGTGGGCGGCGAGCTGCTGGAACTGGCTGCTCGAGGCGTGGTCGGGCTTGGCGGCGACGATGGGTCGGCCGGCGTTCGTCGCGGCGGCGATCTCCACGGAGGTGGCGACCTGGGCGGCGATCCGCAGGCCGAGGATCGCCTCGACCTTCTCCGCGCCGATCCCGACCTCGTCGTCGGCGCGGTTGAGCAGCAGGTGCCGGTGCCCCTGGGCGATGCCCAGGGCGTCCATCGTCTCGAGCGCGACCTTCACGTTCTTCAGGGTCGGTACGTCGAGGGTCGCCACCATCACGCACTCGTCCACCTCGTCCAGCGCGGTGAGCGTGAGCTCGTCGAACGCGGGCGCGGTGTCGACGACGACGAAGTCGAAGTTCTCGGCCAGCACCCGCAGGGTGCGCGCGACGAGGGTGGGCGTGATGCGGTCGCGGGCATCGGGCGTGCTCGGGGCCGCCAGCACCATGAGCGAGTCCTCGTGCCGCGTCAGGATCGGCTCGACGAGGTGGAAGTCGAGGACGTCCTCGCTGCCGATCGCGTGCTCGATCGAGTGCGACGGGAAGAGCTGGAGCGTGATCGCCACATCGCCGAACGCGAGGTCGAGGTCGACGAGGCAGACCTGCCGGGCACCGCGGTCCGCGAGCGCGAGCGCGAGGTTGACGGCCGCCGTGGTCTTGCCGACACCGCCCTTGGGGGAGAAGCAGGCGACGATCCGGCCCTGCCGGGCGACGCCACCGGGACCGCGGAGCGCGATCCAGAGCTGGTAGGCCCGCTCGACGGCGCCGCTGACGGCGGCGAGGTCGCGGGTCGGCACGACGTCGCGGACACCGGCGTGCATCGCCTTCGTCAGCACGTCCGTGTCGACCACGTCGCGCACGACGACGACGCTGACGGTCGGGCGGGTGAAGCGGAGGGTCTCGCACACCTCGAGGGCGACGGCGAAGTCGACGCCCGGCCCGATCACCGCGACGTACTCGTCGGGGCGGTTGTCGAGCCAGGAGGCGAGCTTCTCGGTGGTGTCCATCCCGTGCCCCCCAGGGGGCAGCGCGGTGAGCAGGTCACCGAGGACCGAGCTGTCGGGATCGACGACGACGGGCATGATCTCCTCGCTGGTTGGGTGGGTGGCGATCAGGGGGTGATCGAGTTGACGGACGGGACCGTCTGGCCGCGCTCGAGTTCGACACCGTCGCCGCGGAGCGCCAGCGTGATCGTGGCGTCCGCTTCGATCGCGCCCGTCAGGTCGACGGCACCCTCCGCGGTCAGGGCCAGGGTCACCACCGTGTTAGCCACCTCGTCGTCCGAACCGGCCTCCTCCTCGCCGGTTCCGGCAGGAGGGGCGATCGGGGAGGCAGAGCCGACGCCGAGGACCTGGGCCTGGGGAACGAGCACCAGTCCGTTCGGGGAGCCGGGGAACGCGACGACGACGGCAACGTCGTCGCCAGGCCCGACGAAGCCGGCGACGCGGCCGAAGTCCTCGAGCTCGACCGACTGGGCGAGGAACCCCTCCGGCACCGGCAGCACGACGCCGGTGCGCACCTCCTCGGCGAACTTGGCCGTGGTGATCTGCTCGCCCGCGGCGATGTCCATCGCGGCGAGCTGGCCGTCGAGGTCGTCGGCACTGTCCTCGGTCACGTAGCCCTCGAGCAGCTGCCCGCGCGGCACGGACTCCTGGCGGATCTTGCCCGCGGCGAGCGCGTCGTCGAAGGTCTCGCCGAGCTGGATGGCCTCGGTCGCCTTGTAGACGTCGACCGTGTCGTAGCGGGCGTCGGCGCGCGCGTCGGCGTTGCGCGCCCAGAGGAAGACGAGCACGAGACCGAGCGCGGCGATCACGGCCGCGACGATGAGGAGGGCCCTGCGTCGATCCATCGCTGTGGTGCACCTTTCAGGCGTGACGTCCGTCGGGGAACGACAGCCTCCGGCCCACCGGCGAAAAAGTGCACGCCGACGACCGTCCCTCCCAAAGCAGCACCCTGCCCGATGCGCCCCGCTCGGCTGACGATTTCAGACGGATTCCCATCAAGTCGCCGAACTGGTCTAGACCGCTCGGCTGACCTGCGGTGATCCTGAGCGCATTGCGGCGGGCTTGGGGACTTCTTGCGGCCACCTTGAGGTGCGGGCGAGGCGGTCAGGCGCCGTACAGGGCGTCGACCTCGGCGCGGAACTCCCGCATCACCACGTTGCGCTTGAGTTTGAGGCTCGGCGTGAGCTGCCCGCCCTCCTCGGTCCAGTCGATCGGGAGGATCGTGAACTTGCGGATGGCCTCCGCCTTGGAGACGGCCTGGTTGGCGTCCTCGACCGCCGCCTCGACGGCGGCGACCAGGTCGGGGTCGTCCACGAGGTCGGCGATCTCCCCGGTCTTGCCGTGCGCCGTGGCCCACGCCGGGAACGACTCGGGGTCGATGGTGACGAGCGCGCCGACGAAGGGCTGGCCGTCGCCGACGACCATGCACTGCGAGACCAGGTGGTGGGCGCGGAGCCGGTCCTCGAGCACCGCCGGGGCGACGTTCTTGCCGCCCGCCGTCACGATGATCTCCTTCTTGCGACCGGTGATCCGCACGAAGCCCTCGTCGTCGACCTCGCCGACGTCGCCGGTGCGGAACCAGCCGTCCGCGTCGAGCGCCTCGGCGGTCGCGCCCGCGTTGTGCCAGTAGCCCCGGAACACCTGGCCGCCGCGGAAGTGCAGTTCGCCGTCGTCGGCGACGCGCACGGCCGTGCCCGGCAGGGGACGGCCGACCGAGCCGATCTTCAGCGCGTCGGGAAGGTTCACCGTCAGGGCGGCCGTCGTCTCGGTGAGCCCGTAGCCCTCGAGCACACCGAGGCCGATGCCCCGGTAGAAGTGGCCGAGCCGGTCGCCGAGCGGGGCGCCACCCGAGACGGCGTAGCGGCACTGCCCGCCGAGCGCCGCGCGGAGCTTCGCGTAGACGAGCTTGTCGAACACGGCGTGCTGCAGGCGCAGCGCCAGGGACGGCCGTCCGGTGTCGAGGCCGCGCGAGTAGCCGATCGCGACGTCGGCGGCGCGGTCGAAGATCTTGCCCTTGCCGTCGGCGGCCGCGTTCTGCGACGCGGTGTTGTAGACCTTCTCGAAGACCCGCGGCACGGCGAGGATGAAGTGCGGCTTGAAGACGCCGAAGTCCTTCACGAGGTTCTTGATGTCCGCCGAGTGGCCCATCCGCACCCGGGTCTTGATGCACCCGATCTGGATGATCCGGGCGAAGACGTGGGCGAGCGGCAGGAAGAGCAGCGTCGAGGCGTTCTCCTCGAAGAGCGTGTCGAGCTCGTCCACCGCCACGCCGAGCTCGAACATGAAGTTGCCGTGGGTGATCTCGCAGCCCTTGGGGCGCCCCGTGGTTCCGGACGTGTAGATGAGGGTGGCGAGGTCGGTGGGGGACACCGCCGTACGGCGCGCCTCCAGGTCGGCGTCCGAGACCTCGGTGCCGAGCGCGGTCAGCGTCGCGACCGCGCCGTCGTCGATGCCCCACACGTGCGCGAGGTCGGGCGCCTCGCCCCGGGCGGCGGCGACGCGGTCGAGGTGCTCGGCCGTCTCCGCCAGGACGGCGACGGCGCCGGAGTCGGAGAGGATCCAGGAGATCTGCTCGGCCGACGACGTCTCGTAGACGGGCACGGTGACGGCGCCCGCGAACCAGATCGCGTAGTCGAGGAGCGTCCACTCGTAGCGGGTCCTCGCCAGCAGCACGACGCGGTCGCCGGGCCCGACCCCCGCGGCCACGAGCCCCTTGGCGGCGCCGGAGACCTCGGCGAGGAACGCGGCGGCGGTCGTGTCGACCCAGTCGCCCCGCCCGTCCGGGCGGCTCAGCACCGGGGCGTCCGGCGCCTCGGCGGCGTTGCGGACGACGTCGTCCGTGAGGTTGCCCGTCGTCGGGATCTCGATGGTCAGCGGGGTCGAGTACTCGCGCACTCGTCGCACGTTACCGGCCCGCCGGTCCGGGCGGGACGATCCGGTACGCTCGCCGGGCGTCGGCCGGGCCGGTCGAGTCACCCCAGGGGGCCGTCCCCCGAACGCGCGGAGGTCGCAGTGGCAGAGCAGACGTCGTCCACGATCGTGATCGACGCCCCGCGCGCCGAGGTCATGGCCGTCATCGCCGACTTCCCCGCCTACCCCGAGTGGGCCACCGGCATGAAGTCCGTCGAGGTCGTCGAGGACGGCGCCGGCGCCGAACGGCCCCGGAAGGTGCGGTTCGTGCTCGACGTCGCCCCGATCAAGGACGAGTACACGCTGGCCTACACGTGGCGCGACGACGCCGAGGTCACGTGGGTGCTCGACCAGGGCGGCATCCTGCGGGCGCTCGACGGCGCCTACACCCTGCGCGACCTGGGCAAGGGCTCCACGGAGGTGACCTACCGCCTCGCGCTCGAGGTCTCCATCCCGCTCATCGGCATGCTGCGGCGCCGGGGCGAGAAGATCCTCATCGACACGGCGCTCAAGGGCCTCAAGAAGCGCGTCGAGGGTCTTGCCTGACCCGCGCGTCCTCCTCCTCACGGGGAAGGGGGGCGTCGGCAAGTCCACGCTGTCCGCCGGCACGGCCGCCCTCGCCGCCGAGCGCGGCCTGCGCACCCTGGTGCTCTCGACGGACGCCGCCCACTCGCTGGCCGACGCCTTCGGCGCCCCCGTCGGCGCGGAGCCCACGCAGGTCGCGGACCGCCTCTGGGTCCAGCAGGTCGACGCGCAGCTGCGGTTCGAGCAGTCGTGGGCCGACGTGCAGCGCTACCTGCTCTCCGTGCTCGACGTCGTCGGCGTCGACCGGGTCGCGGCCGAGGAGCTCACCGTCCTGCCGGGCGCCGAGGAGGTGCTGGCCCTGCTCGAGCTGCGCCACCAGGCCCGCGACGGCCGCTGGGACCTCATCGTGGTCGACTGCGCGCCGACGGCCGAGACGCTGCGGCTGCTCGCGCTCCCCGAGGCGCTGGGGTGGTACATGCAGCGCATCTTCCCGACCCAGCGCACCGTCATGAAGGCCCTGCGGCCCGTGCTCGGCCGCGCCGCCGGGGTGCCGATGCCCGAGGGCACCGTCTTCGACGCTCTCGAGCGGCTGCACGCGGAGCTGCGCGACGTGCGCGAGCTGCTGACCGGGGCGACCGCGTCGGTGCGCGTCGTGCTCACCCCGGAGCGGGTGGTGCTCGCCGAGGCGCGCCGCTCCTACACGATGCTCTCGCTCTTCGGCTACCGCGTCGACGGCGTCGTGGCGAACCGGATCTTCCCCGACGCCGGGGCCGACACGTGGCGGGCCGGCTGGGCCGCGGCGCAGCAGGAGGTCCTCGCCGAGGCGGTCGCGTCGTTCGAGGGCCTGCCGCTGTGGCGTTCGGAGTACCGGCCCGGCGAGCCCGTCGGTGCGGTCGCGCTCGCCGCCCTCGCGGCGGAGGTGTACGGCGATGCCGATCCCTTCGCGCCCCCGACCGGCGCCGGGCCGTACGCGGTGGAGCTCGACGACGCCTCGGCCGTCGTCGACCTGACGCTCCCGCTCGTCGCGCGGCGTGACGTCGCCCTCGCCCGCAACGGCGACGAGCTGGTGGTGACCGTCGGGTCGTATCGTCGCCTCCTGACGCTGCCCGCGGGGCTGGCCCGCATGCGGATCGCCGGCGCCCGGGTCGAGGACGGCCGCCTGCGCGTCCGGTTCGAGGAGCGGTCCGAGGAACGACCCGGGGAGAAGGTCACGTGAGTGGTGCGGAGAGCTCGGACGGGCGCGAGCAGGTGGGCTCGGTCGGGGAGGAGGCCGCCAAGCTGATCGGTGCGCTCGCCGACTGGGCGAAGGAGCACGGCGG
>DASWYU010000298.1:0-2625 GCA_036404795.1 Nocardioides sp.
CCCGAGCCGCGCGAGCAGCACCGCCAGCAGGGCGAGGCCGAGCCCGAAGCCGGCCGTGCCGGCCACGACGGGGGCGACGTCGACGAGCGACGGGTCGGGCCGCAGGAACGCGGAGAGCACACCGAGCCCCAGCACGACGGCGGTGACGACCGCGGGCCGCCGCCACCCGCCCGAGGCGGCCACGCCGGCGACGGCGGCGAGGGTCACCAGGACCAGCGCGAGCAGCACGACGAGCGGCGGGCCCGTCACGATCGCGACGAGGTCGATCCCGTTGTGGACGACGAACTCCGACGGGAGCACGGCCCCGACCACCTCGCGGACGCCGGAGACGGGGCCGACGTGCAGCGTGAGGGCGCCGGCGGCGAGCTCGCTGAGCCCCGCCCCGAGGGCCGCGGCGGCGATCCCGGCGCAGGCCCAGAGGAGCCGTCCGGGCGGCAGGCGCGGCGGGGCGTCGTCGGTCACCGGTGCGTCGTCCACCGCTGCCCCACCTCTTCCGTCCCCGGCTCGTCGCCGTCCCGTGCCCGCCGGCTGGTCCGGCATGATGCTGCCGTGACCGTACCCGGCCCGCACCCCACCCCGCCGACCCCGTCCGCCGTCACTGCCGCGCTGCCCCGTGTCGGTGTCGGCACCGACGTGCACCGCTTCGCCGACGGCCGCCCGATGCACCTCGCCGGGCTCCACTTCCCCGACGAGCCGCAGGGCCTGGAGGGCCACTCCGACGCGGACGTCGCCGCCCACGCGGCCTGCGACGCGCTGCTGTCGGCGAGCGGGCTGGGCGACCTGGGCAGCAACTACGGCACGTCGGCCCCCGAGTGGGCGGGTGCGCCGGGCGTGGCGCTCCTCGCCGAGACCGTACGGCGCGTGCACACCGCCGGTTTCGTCGTCGGCAACGTCGCGGTGCAGGTGATCGGGAACCGCCCCCGCCTCGGCGCGCGGCGCGCCGAGGCCGAGACCGTGCTGTCCGGCGTCGTGGGCGCCCCCGTCACCGTGTCGGCCACCACGACCGACGGGCTCGGGCTGACCGGGCGCGGCGAGGGCGTGGCTGCGATCGCGACGGCACTCGTCGTACCGGCCGGGTGATTCCCCCGTCGGGGATCAGGCGGGCGAGCCGGCGTCGCCGAAGAGCTGCTGCGCCTGCTCGCCGGTGAGCTGGCCGAGCTCCTCGGCCAGCACCTTCTCGATGGAGCGCGCGAGCTCGTAGCGGAACGACGCGAGCACGGCCTGGCTGACGATCGGCAGGAGCGCCTCGATGCTCGACACGAGGTCGGGCCACTTCTCCTCGGGCATCCCCTCGTCGAGGAACCGCTGCCACACGTCGTCGCGGAACGCGCCGACGTAGGCCTCCGCCATGTGCCCCAGCTGGCTCTGCGCCTGGTCGAAGAGGTCGAGCACCCGGTCCTTGCCGAGCCCCATCCGCATCGCCTGCGCGCCCGCGCGGACGAGGGCGGGGCGGAGCATCCGGACCGTGTCGGGGTCGACGCGCACGAGCAGTCCGCGGTCGGCGAGCGCCGTCACGAACTCCTCGTCGTGCGGGATCCCGGCGAGCTCGGCGAGCGCCTCGACGGACGACTCCTCCGGCTCGACGGCGCCCCCGATCGGGCGGGTGAGCAGCGTCAGCAGGTCGAGCGCGTGGCTCTCCGGCACCTGCGGGTTCTCGGCGAGGGCCTTCTCGACGGCGTTGAGCGTGTAGCCCCGCTCGATGAGGTCCCGCACCAGCGACAGGCGCGCTGCGTGCTCCTCGTTGTAGTAGCCCTTGCGGCCGATCAGCCGGGGGGCGGCGATGAGGCCGCGAGTGGCGTACGCGCGCACGTTCCGCACGGTCATCCCGACCCGTGCGGCCAGCTCGTCGATCGTCATCTCGCCCCGGCGTCCAGTCATCGCCGGTCCATCATCGCAGGCGGGTCCGCACGACCCGCGCCGCGGCTCACCGGGCGGAGCGCGTGGGCCGCTCCCCGACGCCGTGGCGCGCCTCCTGCTTGCGCCCGCCGACGAGCACGACCCCCTCGACGACCTGCACCTCGTAGGCCGGCACCGCGACCGTCTCGTCCTCCAGGCAGCGGCCGCTGCGGAGGTCGAACGAGTGCCGGTGCGCCGGCGACGCGACGAACGGCACGCCGTCCCGCGAGCCGACGATGCCGCGCGCCATGACGGAGGCGTGGGCGAAGGGGTCGTGGTTCCCCAGCGCGTGCACCGTGTCGTCGGCGAGCCGGAAGAGCGCGACGGCCTGCCCGTGCACGAGCGCGGTCGCGCCGCGCTCCACCTCGAGCTCGACCACGCGGCAGACCGGTCGCCACTCCTGCGCCCCGCCCATGGGTCGTCCCTTCGCCGGCCGGACCTCGTGCACCGCTGCTCCGTGCGTCCTGCGCCAGCGAGGCCCGGGAACTCGCTGGTGGCCTGGAAACTAGGCTGCGCGTGTTGACGGGGCGTGACGCCGTGTAACGCCCGTGAAAATCGTCTGCCCGGGGAGGGCCGTTGAGCACCGCGATCGTCCTGCTGGCAGCCGGTTCGGGAACGCGCGTCGGCGCCGGGGTGAACAAGGTGCTCCTGCCGCTCGACGGCGTGCCCGTGCTGGTCCGCTCGCTGCGCACCGCCCTCGCCGTGCCCGACGTCGCCGTGCTGGTCGTC
>DASWYU010000299.1:0-2412 GCA_036404795.1 Nocardioides sp.
CCGCGCGCCACGCTCGAGGGAGCCCTGCAGCCCGGCCGGCACCGTGCCCGCCGCGACCCCGCGCGCGACGAGGTCCACGAGGACGCTCCCGCCGCCGGTCTGGCCGGTCCACCGCTCCAGCTGGGTCGCGACCTCGGCGTACTGCCGCGCAGCGCTCACCCGCCCGTGCGCCGCCTCCTCGGCGAGCGTCACCCGCAGCCCCGCGAGGGCCCCCGGCACCCCGGTGAGGCGGGCGTCGATCGCCTCCCAGTCCTCGGCCGTCGCCGTGGGCATGAGGTCGAAGACCTGGCGCAGCTCGTGGACGGGCGAGGCGATCACGTTCATCTCGGACCGCGTGAAGCCCGCCTCGTCGTGCTCGACCTGCAGGCCCACGCGCTCGAGGAACGCCTCGCGGGCGACGGCCTCCCGCTCGTCGACCGGCGTCGCGGCGCCCACGTCCCGCAACGCCGCCCGCGCCAGGTCGAGGCGGGCGTCGAAGCCCTCGGGGGAGTAGTCCGTGAGCTCGTGCTCGTGGCCGGCCACGCCGATGCCCGTCGCGGCCACCGGGTCCGCCGCCGCGTAGTCCGCCACGAACCGGTCCGACCGCTCGTCGATGCTTCTGCTCATGCGTCCCACCCTAGGCCGACCCGCCGACTACCCTCGGGCCTCATGAACAGCGGCTCGGGCGACGACGCGGACACCCCGCGTCCTTCCGGTGACCTCCCCGGCCACGTCCGCCGGCCGGGCCACGTGCGCCGTGCCGATCCCGCCGTGGTCGCGGCCGCGAACCGCACCGGTCGGCAGCCCAAGGTCGAGCCCTCGGCCGCCGACGTCGCACAGGCACGGAACCAGCAGCGCCGGCGCCGACGCCGGATCTGGCTCGGCGGCACGGCCCTCGTGGTCCTCGCCGCCCTGGTCATCGGCTTCACGCTCACCCGCGGTCCGCTCGCCCGCAACCTCCCCGGCGCAGCCGACCCGCAGGCCTCGAACCCGTTCGCCGACCGGGAGCTGTACGTCGCGTCCGGCACCCAGGCCGCCGGTGCCGCCGACGCCGCGCGGTCGAGCGGGGACACCCGCGACGCCGAGGTGCTCGACCGGCTCGCCGACGTCCCGACCGCGGTCTGGCTGACCCCGGAGGCACTGCCGCGGGGGCAGGTCGGCACCTACGTGCGGAGCCTCGCCGAGGACGCGCTCGAGGCCGACGACGCGCTGGTGCTCGTCGTCTACGGCATCACCGACCGCGACTGCACGGGAGAGCTCTCGGCCGGTGGACTGCCACCGTCCGACTACGCCTCGTGGGTGGGGGAGATCGCCGCAGCCGCCGGCATCGCCGACGGCCGTGCCTCCGTCGTGCTCGAGCCCGACGGCCTCGCCTCCACCTTCGAGTGCGGCAACACCGACCAGCGGGTCGGTCAGCTCGCCGGTGCGATCGGCAGCCTGGTCGACTCCGACGTGCCCACCTACGTCGACGCGGGGCACTCCAACTGGCGCCCGGTGGACGAGATGGCCGACCTCCTGCGCCGCGTCGACGTGGACCGGGTGCGTGGCTTCTCGACGAACGTCGCGGCCTACCAGTCCGACGCCGACGAGCAGGCGTACGCCGAGGAGCTGAGCGCCGCGCTGGGCGGAGCGCACTACGTGATCGACAGCGGGCGCAACGGCGCTGCCTCGCCGGCGTCCGGTGACTGGTGCAACCCCTCGGCCCGGCTGCTCGGGCAGACTCCGGCCGCGCCGGGCGGGGGCAGCCACCAGGACGCACGGCTGTGGATCAAGCCGCCCGGGGAGAGCGACGGCACCTGCAACGGCGGTCCCGACGCGGGCACCTTCTGGTCGGAGCGGGCCGTCGAGATGGCGTTGTCGAGCGGCTGGTGAGAACACTGTTCCGTCCTGAGCCGAATGCACCGGGTTTCTTGCGGTTGTCGGCCACGTCGGAGGGGTTCTCGTTGCTAGCCTGAGCGGGTGGAACAGCCTCCCGCCCGCCGTGTCGCCGTGATCATCGAGGACGATCCGGACGTCGCCGACCTCCTGGACCTCGTGCTCACCCAGAGCGGATACATCACGCACGTGACCCGCAACGGTGTCGACGGGCTCGCCGCCGTCCGGGAGCACGACCCGGTGCTGACGACGCTCGACGTTTCCATGCCCGGCATGGACGGCTTCGCCGTCGCCCGCCGCATCCGTGAGTTCAGCTCGACCTACCTCATCATGATCACCGCGCTGAGCGACGAGATCGACGTGGTGATGGGCCTCGAGGCCGGTGCGGACGACTACCTCACGAAGCCGTTCCGCCCGCGCGAGCTGCGGGCGCGGGCCGAGTCGATGCTGCGGCGTCCGCGGGAGCGGGGGGAGGGGGTCCGCAACGGCGGCGCCGAGCACGACCCCCAGCCCGACGCCGACGCGCCGCCGGCCGAGCCCGAGCGCGAGGCGACCGGG
>DASWYU010000300.1:0-19423 GCA_036404795.1 Nocardioides sp.
CCCCGACCTCGTCGAGCGGCTGCGGCTCGGGCTGCCGCTGGTCGAGGCCGACCCGGCGAGCTTCTACGGCGGGGGAGACGCGGGGTACGTCGACCACGCGGCGTACCAGCACACGGCCTGAGGTGCCAGTCGGTCAGTCGCACAGACACGTGCCGTTGACCGCGATCGCGGTCCAGCACGTCGCGCACGTCTCGCCGGCGATGTCGCTGGTCTGCTTCGCGCCGACGCTGCCGCCCCACTGGTGGCCGCCGTCGCGCCAATCGAGCGCGGCGACGATCTCCTCGACGAGGACGCGCTGGTCGGCGTCGAGCGGGACGCGCACGTAGTGGGTCGCGGTCGTCCGGGGGCGCGCCTCGGCGCCGGGGAACCGCACGGCGACCCCCGCCGAGCGCTGCGGGTCGACCGCGACGTCGACGTACCTCTTGTTGAGGAACGCGGCGATGTGCCGGTGGGGCGGTCGCACGCTGACGTAGGCGCCCTCCGCGGCGAGCTCGATGGAGCGCTCGGCGGCGACGGCGGTCAGCAGTGCGCCGTACGCGCTCGGAAGGCCGGCTTGCTGCAGCTGCTCGAAGGTCATGGGTCCCCCTGGTGCCTGGTACGTCGGACGACGATGCCGCGAGCATAGGATCGACGTCGGACGGTTCTGGCTGAGGAGGTCGCGTCGTGGGGACGGCATCGCGCAAGACGGGCGACGTGGAGCTCGGGCGCCGGATCGCGGCGCGTCGGGACGAGCTCGGGATCAGCCGGAAGGACCTGGCGGCCATGACGGGCCTGTCGTATCCGCACATCGCGCAGATCGAGACTGGATATCGCCTGCCGTCGGCCAAGCACCAGCCCGTGCTCGCGAAGGTGCTGGGCATCTCGCTCGACGACCTGTTCGGCATCACCGACGAGCACCTGGCGCCGGAGCTCGCCGCGCCCCTCCTGAGCAGCGCCCCGCGGCGCCGCAGCACCGTCGACGAGGCGGTGGAGAGCGCGACCCGGGCGATCGAGTCGCTGCCCGCGTCGGTGCGGCTCGAGGCGCTCACCCAGGTGCAGCTGCGCGTCATGCAGGGCGTCGCCACCGACCAGGCACGCCGGATGACGTGAGCTCCCGTACGGCGAGGTAGCGCGCCGTACCCCGGGGTCACCCCGGGCGTCGCGCGCCCATCTCCACCAGCCGTTGGACGAGCGGGTCCCACTTGGTGCCGCTGCGCGCCGACACCTGCTGCGTCGCCTCGCGGATCTGGGCGGCCCAGCGCTGCTCGTGGGGCTCGAGCAGGCCGGCGAAGCGCTCGTCGAGCACCCAGGAGGAGTCCCGCGACGCGTGCTGCGCGACGCGGTCGAGGAACAGCTCGATGCCGCGGAAGCCGTTGACCTCGGGCGCCGCGTCCCCCATGCGCAGCCACTGCAGCTGGTCCTGCCAGAGCTGGGCACGGACGGTGTCGCCCGCGGCGTCGAGCACGGTGCCGAACGCGCGTGTCCGGTTCGTGTGGTGCTGCCCGCGATAGGCATCCACCTCGTGCAGCAGGCGGATGACGTTGTCGTCCATCATCGACGCGCCGACGACGAGCAGCCGACGGGTCAGGAGCAGCGACTGGAGCAGGGCGCCCGAGGGGCGGTAGGCCGCGTCGTAGGTCACCATGTGCCGTCGCGTCAGGATGATCGACGTCGGATGATCGACGTCGCCGTGGAGCTTGAGGATCCAGCGGTCCGCGCCCTGGCCCGACGTCCACGGCAGCACGCCGTCGATCCGTCGACCGGTCGCGCGCACCGCCTGCTCGTAGAGCACGTCGTAGTTCGTCGTGACCACCTCGCGGCAGTCGAGGCCGGCGAGAAGGCCGTGCAGCAGCGACGAGCGGTGCTTTCGACGCACGATGCGGGCCACCTCCTGCTGGAAGCGCTCGGGGGTGGACTGCTGCTGGATCAGCTCCGCCTGGTCGGTGGGGGTGAACGTGTCGTCGTCCAGCGGCACCTCCGTCACCCCGAGGTTGCGGGCGAGGTCCTGGATCAGCCGCGACCAGCTCGGCAGCCCCGCCGGTGCGCTGACGCCCGCCCCCAGCAGCAGGGCGACGCTGCCCTCGCGGGCAGCCGCACCGAGGTCGACGGCGGCCGCCTCGAGGCGCTCGGGCAGGTCGGCGCCGAGGTGGCGACGGGCGTACTGCGCCGCGGCGTACACCGCCGGCTCCGGCGTCACCAGCGCGACGTCCACCTGCAGCGCGCGCGCCTCGGCGCTCAACCGGTCGACGAGCGCTCGGAGCACCTCGCCGCGGTGGTGGGTGAAGCCGCCGCGGCCGATGCCGACGACGGGTACGGCGACGAGCGGGATCGTTCCCTCGCCACGACGGGGCGCGTGCAGCGCACGGCGCTCGTCGACCCGGCGCAACACGTTAACGATGCGGTCGAGCACCACGTCGTAGGAGTCCGCGCGCGCCCCGCCGATGCTCACCGCCCACACGCGCGCCGGTGCGTCGTGGACGCGGCCCCACTGGCGCTCCTCCCAGCCGCGCGGGCGTCGCGGCCGTTCGCCGGTCAGCGGCCACCAGTGCTCACGCAGGCGGAACTCGCGTCCCACCGCGACGACCGCGGCGTCGTGGACCAGCGACTCGATCCGACCGTGCACGACGAACAGGTGACCCGGATACCCCGTCATGCTCGGCGAGTCTGCCGCTCCGGGACGACCGCGGCAACGGGTGTACGGCGCCCGCTTGAGTTGTGAGGTGAGGCTCACCTCAGTCGATCACGGGGGTGGGGGACGTGCCGAGCCACGAGCTGACGGACGTGCCGGAGACGGCGTTGTGGACGCTGCGGAACCGCGCGGAGGATCGGCCGGGACCGCCCGCTTCGGCGCGCCCAGCCAGAGCCATCCGCTCCGGGCGCTCGCCTCCGACGCCGTGATCCGCGAGTTCCTCGCCGACCGGCCCGGGGCTCCCGTGGTGGCACTCGGCGAGGGGCTGCAGACCACGTCCTGGCGCCTCGGCCGCCCCGCGGTCCCGTGGTTCTCCGTCGACCTGCCGCCCATGGTCGCCGTGCAGCAGGACCTCCTGCCGCCCGAGGAGAACCTCGTGCGCCGAGATCGGCAAGATGCGCGCCGCCTATCGCGCCGAGCACGGCATCGAGCGCCCCGCCGACCGGCCCGACCTCGCCGCGCTCCTCATCGCCTCGCCCGACCCCGAGGGTGACGCGCAGCGTCTCGCCGACCTCACCGGCGCCGCGCGCACCGCCGGCGTCGACGTCGTGCCGGAGGCGTGACGCGGCCGGTCGTCAGTCGAGGGCGATGAACGCGCCGAGCTCGAGCACGCCGTCGACGGTGCTCGGGAGGAACGAGGTCAGCGCCGTCGATCGCACGACGATCGCTCGCCACTGGGCGCGCGAGATCGCGACGTTGACGCGGTTGCGGTTGAGCAGGAAGCCCATCCCGCGGGAGGCGTCGGCGTGGGACGACGTCGTCGTCGACAGGATCGACACCGGCGCCTCCTGACCCTGGAACCGGTCGACCGTGCCGACGCGCACACCGGCCAGGCCGGCGGCGTCGAGGTGGTCCTGGATCAGGTGGACCTGGGCGTTGTAGGGCGCCACGACGAGGAAATCGGGCGGAGCGAGGGCGCGGGGGCCGCGGTCGTCGGAGGGGTCGGTCCAAGTGGTGCCGAGCAGGCGCTGGACCTGACGCACGACCTCGGCCGCCTCCTCGGGCGACTCGGTGCGGTTGCCGGTGTGGGACACCCGCACGACCTCGAGCCCCGGCTCCACACCCGCGAGGTCACGGGTGGCGGCGGCGGGCGCCGATCGGAGGCGTCCCGCGTAGGACAGCGCCGAGACGTGGGCCGTCAGCGCGGGGTGCATCCGGTGGGAGTCCGCCAGGAAGTACCCCAGCCCCGTCGGCAGCGTGTCCGCCCCGTCCATGAGCCAGCCGAGCGCCGACGTGTCGACCGGCTCCGGGTGGGTGCCCTGGCTGACCTGCGGCAGCTGCTGCGGGTCACCGAGCAGCAGCAGCCGTCGGGCCGCCTGGCTCGCCGCGATCGTCGGCGCGAGCGAGAACTGGCCCGCCTCGTCGACCACCAGCAGGTCGAACGTGTCGGTGAGCGCCGGGTGCGCGAAGGTCCAGGCCGTGCCGCCGAGCACGCAGCCCTCGTTCTTCTCCACGTACGTCGCCCGAGCGGCCGGGGTGTTGCCCACCACCGACCACGAAGGCGCAGGGGAGCGGGGCTTGCTCTTGCCGACCAGGGTCGGGTCGAGCCCGGCAGCCACGACGGCATCCAGCAGGTGCTCCACGACCGTGTGGGACTGCGCGACGACGCCGACCTTCCAGCCCTCCTCGACCAGCGCGCGGATGACGCGCGCTCCCGTGTAGGACTTGCCGGTGCCGGGTGGGCCCTGGACCGCGACGTACGAGTCCTCCATGCCCCGCAGTGCCGCGGCGACATCGGCGATGGCGTCGCCGGTCGCCGGGAGGTCACCGCCGGACCGCAGGCGCGGTGTCCGCCGGGCGAGCAGGTCGAGCGCCGCGCCCGTGGGCAGGGTCGGGGCGACCGCAGCGCGGGTGCCGAGTGCGTGGATCGCGTCCTCGAGCTGTCGCGCGTCCGGCGGGCGTGCCGGGGTGATCGCGACGGGCAGCCGGTCGGTGATCGCCTCCGGGTGGGCGCTCTCCGTCAGGAGCACGACGCGGTCGTCGCGCTCGTCCCTCGCGAGCTCCTGGGCCTCGAAGGCGGTATGCGGGGCCGCGACGGGACCGGTCCCGCCGGGCGGGTGGGGGAGGCCGTACACGACGTGCGGCTGCGTCGCCGGACGGCTGCCCGGCGTCCAGTCGCCGACGAGCCGGAGCGTGCGGCGCGGCTTCTGCGCCTTGGCGCTGTGGAGCGCCCAGTCGGAGATCACCTCTGCGCTCTCGACGACGAAGACGTCGCGGGCCTCCCGCCAGTTCGTCACGAGGTTGCCGAGCCGCTCGAAGTGGTCCCACCAGAACTGCTTGCGCTCGCGGCGGTGGTAGTCGATCGCCGCAGCGAGCAGGGCGTAGGCCTGCTCGTCCGGTGTCCGATCGGCCGGGTCGGCCGGCCCCGAGCGGGCGAGCAGCTGCTCGGCCAGCGGGTCGCGCTCGTCGCTCGTGCCCTCCTCGGGGTCACCGGCCGCGAGCGGCCGACCGGTGGCGATGCCGGCCTGCGCCGCCTGGGCGAGCAACCAGTCGCGGAGGCGCAGGGTCGAGAGACAGTCGTACTCGTTGTAGTCCCGCAGCGACTCCAGCAGTCGCGCCGCCTCCACCTCGTCGCCGACCTCGGCCGCGAGACGGTAACGGTGGTAGGCCACCACCGATGCCCCGCCGTCGCCGACCGCGTCCTCGTCGTCGGAGCGCAGCTCCGAGCCCATGTAGAGCGGCTCGAGCTTCTTGATCGAGTACGACGGCGACGCCACCCGCACGGCGCCGCGCACCGTCGCGTAGAGGTCGACGAAGACCTCGCCGCGGAGCAGGTCGTCGAGCTCGTCCTCCCGGGTCTGGTAGCGCATCGCCAGCCGCTTGAGCGCGGTCGTCTCGTAGGGCGCGTAGTGGTAGACGTGCATGCCCGGGTGGGTGGCCCGGAGCTCGGTGACGAGGTCGACGAACTGCTCGAGCGCGGCCCTTTCCGCCGCGGCGTCGTGGGCCCAGAACGCGTCGTACGTGCCCGTCGGGGTGAGGAAGCCCCACAGGTACTCCAGCCCCGTCGGGCCGCCCGCCGTCGACGTGTGGAGCGGATCGCCCTCGAAGTCGAAGAACAGGTCGCCCGGCGACGGCGCGGGCAGCAGCCCGAGCACCTGGGCCGCGTCGTCACGGAGCTCGTGCGCCAACGGCGCGTCCGGACCCGCCGCGGCCTGCGCCGCCTGCAGCTGAGCTTGCGCCCGCAGACCGGTGAAGGTCGCCTCCGCCATGCCGTCGGGCGCCGTGGTCGCGCCGGCGAGGCTCGCGACGGTCGTGATGCCGGCCGCGGCGAGCCGTCGCCGCTGCACACGGCCGAGGCCGGCGACGCGCAGCACGTCGTCGTGACGGTCGATGGCCTCCGCACAGGCGGCACACCGACCGCACGCCAGCAGGTCGGTCGCCCCCCAGGCGACCGGCGCCGGCTGCGCCCGGTGGGTCTCCAGCAGACGGCGGAAGCGCCCGCGCTGCTCCCGGAACACGGCCACGACCTCCCGCGTCGGCGCCGTCACCCGCGAGCCGTCGCCGAGCAGGAGCGCGACCTCGGGCGCCACCGGGACCCCGAGGGCTGCGATCCGATCGGCGTAGGCACCGAGCTGCACGAGCGCCCGCGGCTTCGCGCTCCGCGCCAGCTTCGCGTCCTCCACCACCCAGCCGTCGGGACCGTGCTCGACGAAGTCCGCGTAGCCGAAGAACTCCCCGTCGAACAGCGTCGCCTGGTAGACCACCCGGGCGTCGCCCTCGAGCGCCGCCCGGGTGCGCGCGGCGGCGCCGTGGAGCGCGTCGAGCCTGTACGGCGCCGGGACCGGCGCCAGCTCCACGACGCCACCCGCGGCCCGGGCTTCCGTGAGGAGCCGCGCCTCGTGGGCGTCGCCGAGGCGAGCGATGTGCTGGAGCAGCGGGTCGGCCTCCTCGGCCGGCGCCGCAGCCCGGCCGAGGAGGTGGTCGAGGCGTCGCAGTGCGCCGTACTCGCACTCCGTCGCGCTCGTCAGGTCGGAGGCACTCCAGTGGAGTGCGTCGTCGATCAGGAACACCGGTCGTCTCCCCCGTTCGGTGGTCGTCGCGTCAGCATGGCAGGAGGGTCGGACGGTCCTCAGTCACCGTCGGGCCGCGGCGTGCGGCCGCGCTTGCGGTTCATCCGGTGGTAGGAGTCGCGGGTGACCTTGGAGGCGTACGTCGCGCCCATGCGCTCCGTGCGCCGCTTGGTCCGCTCCACGTCGGCCAGCTCCTCGCTGATCTCGGCGCGCCCGGCCTCCGGAGCCACCGCGAGCGCCCGCGCGAGCCGCGCCGACGTCTCGTCGAGGAACCGACCGCCGGTGTCGATGTCGCCCCGCTCGTAGGCCTCCGACGCCTGACGCTTCGCGTCCTGCGCCTCCTGGAACAGGACCTCCGACGTGACGGTCGGCTCCGGGACCCGACCCGCCGCCTCGTCACCCGGCACGACGTTCACCGCCACCGGCAGGGTCGCGACGTGCTCGACGAGGCCGGGGAGCTCGACGTAGGCCAGCTCGAGCGTGGCGATCCGCGTCAGCCCCAGCTGCGCCATCGCCGGCACCTCCAGCTTCAGCAGCACCTTCCGGTGCTCCTCGGCGAACAAGTCCCCGAGCTCGATCATCACGGTGCCGTCGCCGAGGTGCTGCGCCGGCAGGTCGTTGAAGAGCCGCAGGAACCGCGCGGCGCGCTCGAACCGCACCGTGAGGGCGAGGCCCTGCACGACCTTGTCGAGCAGCCCGTCGACCTCGCCCGCGATGGCGGCGCCGGCGGCGTCGGGGTCCGCCGCGAAGACGTGGTTGCCCGAGCCCGAGCGGGCGAGCGCCGCGAGCAGCGTCTCGTCGTATCCCTGCCCGTAGCCCAGCGTCGACGTCACGACGCCCTCGCCGTAGGCCTTCGTCGCGACGCCCGCCAGCTGCTGCGGGTCGGCGATCCCGGCGTTCACGTGGCCGTCGGAGACGACGAGCACGGTGCCGCTCCGCGCCCCCGCGCGGCGCAGCTCGCGGAGCCCGCGCAGGTAGCCCGCAGAGAGGTCGGTGGAGCCCCCGGCCCGTACGGCGCGGATCTGCGCGATGACGGACTCCTTGTCCGCCAGCGGGCCGGCCGGGACGACCACCTGCGCCGTGTCGTCGAAGGTGACCAGCCCGAAGTGGTCGGTCGGGTCGAGGCGTCGCACGAGCGCCACCAGCGCCTCCTTGGCGCCCTCGAGCGGCGGGCCGCCCATCGAGCCGCTGCGGTCGAGCACGACCTCGAGCGCGGCCGGCGCGCGCTTCGTCGTCGGCGCGGCCGGTGCCTGCAGGTCGAGCAGGATCGCGACTTCGTCCGCCGCCTCGTGGGCCACGAGGTCGACGTCGAGCAGAGCGTTCATCTTCATTGGTTCCCCCTGGGTGCTCGTCGCGGCGGTACGCCGCGGGCATGGTGAGAACTATGCCCGGAGAATAGATATGTGTCAAGCCGGTCGCATCGACCGACCTATGCTCACAGCATCAGTGGGTGGTGGGAGCGTGGTGCCACGCCGCTGCCGCCGCGACGAACTGCCGCACGAGGCCGACGAGGTGCTGGGCCTCGCCGTGCGTCGGGGCGAGGGCGAAGGCGTGGTGGTGGCAGGCCTCGGACAGTCGGCTCCACGCGTACTCCGCCCGCGCCGCCAGGTCGGGGTGCTCCTCGTAGGCGACCTGCAGGCACGTGAGCCGTGCGGTGCCGCTCGCGTCGCCCACGTCCAGGTCCGCAGCCACGAGCAGGTCGCCGACCGCGTCCTCGAGCGCAGCCCGCGCGAGCCAGCAGGCCCGCGTCGTCGCGTGGGCGCCGCCGCCGTCGAGCAGTGCCGCCGCCTGGTCGATCAGCGCCGTCACGGGACGAGCTTCTCGAGCTCGTCGACGAGCCGCCGGGCGTCCTGCACCGCGCTGCGGGGATCGACGTGGGTGGGCAGGCCCCGGTGGAAGCTCGCCCCGGAGGTCTGCAGGGCGTTCTTCCGGTAGGGGACCGAAAGCCAGGCCGCCGCCTCGTGGTCGGGCGGCACCGCGTCGTACACCGCGGTGAGGACCCGGTGGCGCGTCGTGTGCAGGTTGTTCCAGGCCTCCTCGACGTCGCCGAGCGCGGCGCCGGAGCTCAACCGCCGCACGAAGTACGCGTCGCGCGCCGCGACCTCGACGGCGAACCGGACGAGGCCGGGGAGGGTGCGCCGCAGCGCCGACTCCGTGAGCCTGTCGTTCTCGTGCTCGCGGATCAGACCGAAGGCGTCGTCGAGGTAGCGCCGCGCCGGATCGAGCGAGGTGCGGATCGCGACCTGGGAGTCCTTGCCGCGGCTCACCTCGACCACGGTCGCGGCGATGGGCGACCGGCGGACGGCGCTGGCGAGCCGGTCGTCGTGGGAGAACACCACCACCTGGCGGTGCTGGGCGATCTCGCCGAGCACCTCGACGAGCCCGTCGACCTTCGCCGGGTCCATCGCCTGCACCGGGTCGTCGAGCACGAGGAACCGGAACGGCGAGTCGGCCATCGTCGCGCGCGGCAGGAACAGCGCGAGCGCGAGGGCGTGGAGCTCGCCCTGGCTGAGCACGGCGATGGTCGACTCGACGCCGTCGACGGTGGAGTCGATGCGCACGTGGCGCGACGTCTTCGAGCCGGCGAGGCTGAGCGAGCCGATGTCGACGTTGCTCTCCTGGCGCAGCTTCGCCCACGCGCGCTTCGCCCCCGCCTCGATGGGCGCGAGCCGCTCGTTCTTGAGCCGCAGGTCGTTGTCCTTGAGCCACTTCTCCGCGGCCGTCAGGGTGTCGACCGTGGGCTTGTCGCGCAGCCACGCTCGCCACGTGCTGGCCCATGCCGCGATGCGGGTCGCGACGGGCTGCCAGCGGTCGTTGAGCGCCTCGAGCTCGGCGGCGGCCGCGGCCCGGAGGGCGGCGACGGCGTCGACCAGGACGCCGACGTGGGTGTCGACGTGATCGGCGAGCGCGTGGGTGGCCGTCGCTTCCAGCGTGCCGGCGCCCGTCCAGGCGTCCCACGCGGCCCGTGCGCGATCCACGTGCGCGGCCAGCGCGGGGATCGGGGTGCGGGCGAGCGCGGGCGGCGTCGGGGTCACGAGCCGTCGCGCGTCGCGGACGGCGAGGTCGAGGTCCTGACGCGCCTCGTCAAGGGCGCTGAACTCGGACCGGACCGTGCGCACCTCGCCAGCCCGTGTCTCGTGCCACGCGGCGTCGAGACTGCCCTGCGCGCAGACCGGGCAGGTCATGTCACCGTGCTCGCCGTGGACCGCGAGCGCGCGCTCGAGCAGGTCGAGGCGCGCCCGCGTGCGCAGCGAGGTGTCGGCGGCCGTGGCGACGAGCCGATCCGCCGCGTCGCGCAGGCGTGCCGTCGCCGTTGCGACGCCGGCCGGGTCGAACGGCACGGTCAGCTGTGCGAGCGGGCGCAGCTCTGCCGCAGGGCCCTGGTCGAGGGCGGCCGATCCCGTGGCGAGAGCCTCCAGCGCCGCCAGGACGGTCTCGTCGGGCGACGCCTTCTTCAGCAGCGGTTCCGCCTGTCGCGCGCGCTCGTCGTCGAGCTGCTGCACGGCGGCGAGCACCGCCTTGCGCTCGGCCGTCGCGGCGGCGCCCGGGGCCTTGGCGGCCTTGAGCCGCGACGAGATGCGCTCCAGGCCGTCCTTCAGCTGGTCCACACCGAGGATGCCGGCGAGCGCGTCGTAGAGCTGGCTGCGTCCGCTGTCGAGCACCTTGCCGAGCTCGTCGTAGGACAGGATCGGCCGGTACTGCTCCAGCGGCCCGTCCCAGCCCAGCGCGGACACGCCGTCGAGCTGCTTCTGGCCCGGCCGCTGTGCCGTCAGGGTGCGGTGGCTGACATCCGTGACCTCCGGCGCCCAGCGCGCGCGGACCTCCAGCGCGCCCTCGCCCTCCTCGACCAGGCCGACCGTGATGGCCGCGTCACGGTGGTGCAGGTTGCGCCAGTGCTCGCGCCAGGAGACGCCCTGCTTGTGCCGCCACCGGTAGGTGTCGCCGGTCAGCGCCAGCTCGAGCGCCTCCGAGAGGCTCGACTTCCCGGAGCCGTTGCGGCCCGCGACGATCGTGAGCCCGGGCCGTGGGTCGAGCGTGAGCCGGGTGGCCGGGCCGATCCCGCGGAACCCCTCGACCTCGATCGAGGTGAGGAAGGTGCCGCCGGCCTCGACCGCGGCCGCCACCTGCCCGGACCCTCGGTCGACGCGGCGCGGGGCGTCGCCCCCGCCCAGGAACGCGTCGAGCTCGGTGTCGCTCGCGAGCGCCGCGAGCACCACGAGCCCGACCTCGACGTCGAGACCCGTCGCCTCGATCTGTTCATCCACCCATGCGATCAGTTCATCCCCCATGGTGGTGACGCTAGGCGAGGCCACCGACAGTTCTGGGCGGCTTGAGGGAATCTGGTGGATCGAGGCTCAGCGGTAACGCCGCGATGAGGTCGTCGAGCGCGTCGTACGTGCGCCGTTGGTGTCGCACCAGTGAGCGCGACGGCCCATGTCGAGCAGGCCTAGTGACGTTTGTGCCCACAAGTGACACCAAGGTCGCTGCTGCTGACGTTTCCGCGACGCCCGGCCCGAGTTCCACGGAACGGATGCAGTCGTGCACCCGACGAACCTGCATCCGTTCCACGAAACAGAGCGCCCCCTCACGCCGCCACCCCCACCACCCGATCCGCACGCCCCTCGAGCACGCGATCGGCGCGGGCCGCGCCGTACGCCCGCATGCCCACCGGCGCCCCGGCGCACCGCGAGATCACGTCCTCGACCGGCCCCTCCAGACCAGAAGTCCGCGGCCGCACCCCGAGCAGAGCCGCCGTCAACCGCTCCTGGTGCGAGAGGTCGCCGATGTCCCCCAACGGCAGCGACGCGTAGCCGGAGACGACCCCCACCGGAGCAGCATCGAGGTGACTGACCGCGAGCCGATCGAGCCCACCGGCCGCCCGGCACACCCGCGCCGCGTAGTCGAGCAGCACGAGGTCGAGGTGGCCGACGCGCCAGTCGCCCTGGTAGGCGCCGTACCCGTTGTGCTCCTCGGGCAGCGCCAGCGACGGGTCCTCCGTCGGGAACGGCCCGGCCCCGTGCCGCGTCGCGTAGGACCGCACGGCGCCCCACACCTCACCGCGCCCCAGCCCGGCCTCCCGGAGCAGGGCCTGCGCGAGGAGAGGCGTCACCGTCGACCACGTCGTGTGCGGGTGGAAGCCGCGCCACTCGTCGAGCAGCACGCCTTGCGACCCCTCGAACACCAACGATCCGCGCGCCGCCGTGCCCGCCAGGAACAGGTCGTCCGGCTCGATCGCGACGGCCGACCCGAACTCCAGCAGGTCGACCGCCATCTCCCGCAGCGACGGCACGTCGTGCGACCCCTGGGCCAGCAGCGGCGCGTAGGCCTCGAGCAGCGCCGCCAGCTTCACCCGCAGCACGTCGGGTGCCAGGCAGTCGGCCACGCGGATGGCCGCCGGCCCGCCGTTCTCGGGCAGCGCGTACCACTGCGTCTCCCCGATCCCGAGCCCGCACGAACCGTGCCGCGCGTCGCCCCGCAGGTCCTCGCGGGTGCGGTTCGCCGCGCGGTGCACCGGCGTGACGACGAGCGCGTCGGGGCTGAGGGTGACGAGACCGAGGGGATCCGGTACGCCGAGGGCCGCCAGCTCCTCCGCCTCGACCGCCAGCGCCTCGGGGCTCACCAGCACGTGCCGGCTCAGGTAGGACGCCACCCCCGCGAGCGTCCCCGACCCGAACTGCCGGAACGTGTGGTGCCTGCCTCCGACGACCACGTTGTGCGCCGCCTGGGCGCCCCCGGAGAAGCGCACGACCGCGGACACCCCGCCCTCGGCGCAGAGCCGGTCGACGGTCGCGCCCTTGGCCTCGTCGCCGAAGCCCAGGCCGATGACGATGCGGTGCGGCTGGCTGGTCATGCGCTCCTCCTTCTCGGGTGACCCGGCTCAGGCCAGGTCGTCGGGCTCGGTGCCCAGGTCGCGCGCGACCCGGGCCGGCAGGGTGGCGGTGGTGCGCGCCGTACCGACGGTCGCCAGCGCGCGACCCACCGACCCGCCGCTCGTGCTGCCGACGTCCTGCAGGTCGGCGAGGCCCTCGTCGAGGTCGATCGCGTCCTCGAGCAGGCCCACGGTCAGCGCGATGAGGTCGCACACGGCGGTCGGGTCGTCGAGGCGCAGGAGGCGCTCGCCGAGCAGGTCCGACCAGTAGGCGTTCACCGTCGGGTTGTCGTAGTGCGCCGTCTGCCGCGGCAGGATGAAGAACACCTCCCAGCGCTCCTCGACCTCGCGCCACAGCGCCTCCGACTGCACGTCCTCGACGGCGTCGACCCCGAGGATGTCGCGCAGCTGCCGCGCCCGGATCTTCGGCTTGCCCGTCTCGTCGCCGATGACGAACAGGTAGCCCTTCTTCCCGCGCTTCTCCCAGGCGTCGGTCGCGGTGTGCCGGGCCATGAAGTAGGCCGCCAGCTCGTAGGACTCGCTCATCTGGCCGCCGCCGTTGCCCTCGAGGAAGATCGAGCGCAGCTGCTCGTCCATCCGGTTGTCGGACTCGAACTGCCCGACCTGCAGCGGCACGTAGTCCGTGTCGGCGTCACCGATCGCGCCGAACATGATCTGCGGGTCCTCGGCGTAGCCCTTCCGCTGCAGCAGCCCGTGCAGCTTCGCCAGCTCGCCCTGCATCTGCCGCGGCACCGAGCCCATCGAGCCCGTGACGTCGAAGAACACCGCGATCGGCGTGCTGTTCGGGTGCTCGGCCGAGTCGCGCGACTCGCGCACCCCGACGTCGCGGGGGTCGAGCGAGGGGTGCGCCCGCCACTGCGAGGTCGGCTTGCGCCGCACGTCGTCGCTGTAGCCGAAGTCCGCCGCGCCGCTGCGCTTGCGGAAGGTCGCCGCCGCCCGGTAGTCCCGGTCGCTCCATGCTCCGTTGCCCATGATCTCGTCTCCTCTGCGGTGGGTGGATGGTCTGGTGGTGGTCGGCCGTCAGACGGCCAGGTCGAAGGGCCGGAAGCGCCGCGGACCGTAGAGCCGGTCCAGCAGCTCGTCGTACTCCCCCTGCAGGTCAGCGGCCCGCGGCCGCATCCCGGGGGCGTCCTGCCGGCAGCCCTGCGCGAACCGCCGCTGGGCCCGCTCCCCGGGTCGCAGCATGGTGAGCGCGAGGGCGCCGAGCATCGCGACGTCCGTCGCGGGGGTGAGGGTGCCGCCGGTGACCTCGGGCGGGTACGCCGCCGCCTGCGACGCGACCACCCCCTCGGCCGGGCGGCCGGGTCGGGTCGCGAACGACCAGCCGGTGAGCACGACACCGTGCTGCTCCGGGTGGATCAGCACGTTCTCCGGCAGCACCGCGCCGTGCACGAGCCCGACGGCGTGGACACCGGCGAGCGCGCGGAGGATCCGCCGCTGCATCCAGGCCCAGTCGCGGCCGTCGAGCCCGGCCGGGGCCGCGCGCCGTACCTCCGCGAGGCTCACGAACCCCTCGGCGCGACCCAGCGCGTCGAGCACGTCGGCCTCGCGGCGGTCGTCGCCGGAGCCGAGGGTGGCGGTGTCGAGGAGGCGGGGGACGTACGGCGCGAGCCAGCCCTCACCCTCGTCCGCCAGCCGGGTCAGCGCCGTGCGCTCGTTGCGCAGGAACCGCGACGAGGAGCGCCGGCGGGCGATCTTCACGACGGCGTCGCCGCCGGGTACGGCGTAGAGGTTCGCCACCGTCCCGCGCCCGACCTGCGCGCCGATCGCCCAGGTGCCGCGGGCGCCGAGGATCGTCCCCGCGTCGTCCGCCTCGACGCCCCTGCTCCACTGCTCGAAGAAGGTGGTGGCCTTGGCGAACGCGGCGTCCCCGCGGGGCGCGTCGACCGACGGGTCGCGGCGGTCGGGGTGGAGGGCGGTGGCGAGCACGCGGTGCGTACGCCGCGCCCGACGCCGCGCCTTGTCCGAGCCGTCCTGCGGCCCGAACAGGTCGGCCGGCGTCGTCGCCGCCTCGACCTGCTGGAGGAGGTCCTCGGTGGGGTTCATGATTAATAGTCTGAGCGACAATTAATGCTGGTGCAAGTCCTTTGGTCAGATTGACAAGAATTGGTGTCGCTCGGGCCGGGCGCCGATAGTCCCTGACGTTTCGAACCGTTCTGTCGGCGTGTCGCGACCGAAACGTCAGGGACTATCCCGAGATGGGGACCTCACATCGCGACCCGCTGCGTCGTCGTACGGGCGAGGATGTCGCCGGCGGAGGAGGCCTGGGATGCACGACGAGACGCTCGCGGACGTGGCGGAGGAGCGGCGCCGGCTGCTCGCGCTCGCCTACCGCATGACGGGCACGCTGGCGGACGCGGAGGACGTGGTGCAGGAGACCTACGTGCGCTGGTACCGCCTCGACGACGCCGAGCGCGACGCCATCGCCAACCCGGCGGGCTGGCTGACGCGGGTGGCGAGCCGCGTCGCGCTCGACCAGCTGACGTCGGCGCGGGCGCGGCGGGAACGGTACGTCGGGGAGTGGCTCCCGGAGCCCGTGCCGGCGGACCTGTTCAGCGGCACGGCGCCGGCCCCCTCCGACCGGGCCGACCCGGCGGACCGCGTGACGCTCGACGACGCGGTGAGCACCGCGCTGCTCGTCGTGCTGGAGGCGATGACGCCGGCGGAACGGGTCGCGTTCGTGCTGCACGACGTCTTCGCCGTGCCGTTCGACGAGGTCGCCGCGATCGTGGGACGCTCGTCGGCCGCGACCCGTCAGCTCGCGACGTCCGCCCGCCGGCACGTGCGGGAGCAGCGGGCGTCGGTGGTCGCGCCCCGCGACCACGACGGCGTCGTCCGCGCCTTCGCCGACGCGGCCCGACGGGGCGACCTCGACGCGCTGCTCCGGGCGCTGGCCCCCGACGTGGTCCTCCGCAGCGACGGTGGCGGGCTGGTCAGCGCGGCGCGGAAGCCGGTGTACGGCGCGGACAAGGTCCTCCGCTTCCTCCTGGGCGTGAGCACGAAGCAGCCGGCGCTGGTGCTCGACGAGGTCGCCACGGCCGACGGGCTGGGCTTCCGGATGTCCGTCGACGGACGGCTCCACGGGATCGTGTCGTTCCGCGTCGTGGCGGGCGCGATCGTCGACGTCTGGCTGTTCGTGAACCCCGAGAAGCTCGGCGCCTGGGGGTGAGGCGCGGTCACATCTCCCGCGCGAGGATCGCGAGGAACTCGTCGGCCATCGCGAGCTGTCGCACGAGCTTCGCGCGTCGCTCGACCGCGTCGGCGTGGACGGCGGCGAGCCGCTCGCGGGCGGTGGCGCGGTTCGCCGCCGACGCCTCGGGGTCGCGCAGCACCTCGACCTCGATCAGTGCCGCCTTCATCTCCTCGAGGCTGAAGCCGAGCGGCTTCATGCGGCGGATGACGAGGATCTTCTCGACGTCCTCCTCCGTGTAGAGGCGGAAGCCGCCGTCGGTGCGGCCCGAGGGGCGGAGCAGGCCGACCTCCTCCCAGTGCCGGAGGCTGCGCAGCGACAGCTCGGTGCGCGTCGCGACCTCGCCGATGTGCATGACGGCGGGGACGGCACCGGTCGGGTCGCTCATGGTGGCGCGGCTCACTTCCTCGCGGACTCGGACTCAACTCTCACGCAACGTTAGAGTTCGCGCGGACGCGGCGCCCGCCGTACCCCAGCCTGCCGAACGGAGCCACCCGTGTCGAACGCCGCCACGACCGCCGACGTCGTGCCGACCGTGCGCGCCGCGCTCCGCTCGCCGCGCCTGCTGCGCACCGAGGTGCTGGCGGGCCTCGTCGTCGCGCTCGCGCTGATCCCCGAGGCGATCTCGTTCTCGATCATCGCGGGCGTCGACCCGCGGGTCGGGCTGTTCGCGTCGTTCACGATGGCGGTCGCGATCTCGTTCCTCGGTGGGCGGCCGGCGATGATCTCGGCGGCGACGGGCGCCGTCGCGCTGGTGATCGCGCCGGTGATGCGGGACCACGGGTACGACTACCTCATCGCCACCGTGCTGCTCGGCGGCGCGATCCAGGTCGTGCTCGCGGTGCTCGGCGTGGCGCGGCTGATGCGCTTCATCCCGCGCTCGGTCATGGTCGGCTTCGTCAACGCGCTCGCGATCCTCATCTTCGTCGCGCAGCTGGAGCACCTCGTCGACGTGCCGTGGGCGGTCTACCCGATGACGGCCGTCGGCATCGCCGTGATCGTGGGCCTCCCGCGGGTCACGGCGGTGGTGCCGGCGCCGCTGGTCGCGATCGTCGCGCTGACGGCGTTCACGCTCGTCGCCGCGATCGACGTGCCCGACGTCGGCGACCAGGGCGAGCTGCCCGACAGCCTGCCCGCGTGGTTCGTGCCCGACGTGCCGTGGACGCTCGCGACGCTGGAGATCATCGCGCCGTACGCGCTCGCCATGGCCCTCGTCGGCATCCTCGAGTCGCTGCTCACCGCGAAGCTCGTCGACGACATCACCGACACGCGCTCCGACAAGACCCGCGAGGCCTGGGGCCAGGGCGCGGCCAACGTCGTCACCGGCTTCTTCGGCGGCATGGGCGGCTGCGCGATGATCGGCCAGACGATGATCAACGTGAAGGTCTCGGGCGCCCGCACGCGGCTCTCGACCTTCCTGGCGGGCGTGTTCCTGCTCGTGCTCGTCGTCGGCGTCGGCGACGTCGTGGCGCTCATCCCGATGGCCGCGCTCGTGGCCGTGATGATCATGGTCTCGGTCGGCACCTTCGACTGGCACAGCATCCGACCCGCCACCCTGCGGCGGATGCCGCGCTCGGAGACGACGGTCATGGTCGCGACGGTCGCGGTGACGGTCTGGACCCACAACCTCGCGGTCGGTGTGGGCGTCGGCGTGCTCGTCGCGATGGTCCTGTTCGCGCGCCGCGTGGCCCACCTGACGGCGACCGAGCGGGTCGTGGAGGGCGACACGGCGTCGTACCGCGTCACCGGAGAGCTCTTCTTCGCCTCCAGCAACGACCTGTTCACGCAGTTCGACTACGCCCACGACCCGGCCCACGTCGTCATCGACCTCAGCGACTCGCACGTCTGGGACGCCTCGTCGGTGGCGGCGCTCGACGCGATCACGACGAAGTACGAACGCCGCGGCACCACGGTGGAGATCGTCGGGCTCGACGCCGCGAGCGCCGACCGCCACCAGCGGCTGAGCGGGCGGCTGGGCGGTCACTGAGGGGTCGTAGTCCCTGACGTTTCGGTCCACTTCCTCGTGGTTTCCGGTTCAGAAGGTCAGGGACTACCCGAGCGGGGGCGGCCGGGCGAGCCCCCTGAAATCCGTACGACGCCGCCCCGCCCCCGCTGCTACGGTCGCGGCTCGTGAGCCACGACTGGACCGTTCGTCCCGAGACCCCCGCCGACGCCGACGCCGTCCGCGAGGTCGTCACCGCGGCGTTCCCGACGCCGGACGAGGCGGACCTGGTCGACGCGCTCCGCGCCGACGCGGGCGCCTGGATCGACGGACTGTCGATCGTGAGCGAGGCCCCGGACGGCCGGGTCGTCGGGCACGCGTTGCTGACGCGGTGCCACGTGGGCGACGCGCCGGCCCTCGCCCTCGCCCCCTGCTCCGTCACCCCCGAGCACCAGCGCACGGGCGCCGGGGGCGCCGCGATCCGAGCCGCGCTCGACGCGGCCCGGGCGGCCGGCGAGCACCTCGTGCTGGTCCTGGGCCACCCCGACTACTACCCGCGGTTCGGCTTCACCCCGGCCTCGGGGTTCGGGATCGTGGCGCCCATCGAGGTGCCCGACGAGGCGATGCTCGCGCTCGTGCTCGACGACGTGCGACCGGTGCCGCGCGGCACCATCCGCTGGGCGCCCGCCTTCGGCATCTGACCCGACGCTCAGGCGAGCCGCAGGGTCACGTCCCCGCCGTCGGGACGCACGTCGTCGAGGATCGCGCTCGGCACGCGGAACACGCGCCCCGGCGCGGCCGGCCACGGCAGGCGACGGGTGCCGACGACGCGACCGTCCTGCACGGCCTCGACCCGCGGTCGGTTCACCCACGTGTCGGTCCACAGCAGCAGCCGTCCGCGCGCGGGGACCGGGCCGGCCGGGTCGACGACCTGCGGCGCGATCCAGCGCAGGGGCGCGTCGACGCGGAGCCGGACGCCCGTGGCGACCGGGGCGGCCGTGCCCGGAGCACCCGCGAGCCACTCCACCACGGCCGGCACGACCTGCCGTCCGTCGAGCGCGGCGACGTCGGCGGTGTCGACGGGGTGGAGCAGGTTGCCGACGGCGAACACGCCCGGCACCGAGGTCCGCAGGGCGGTGTCGACGACCGGGCCCCGCGTCCCCCGGTCGAGCTCCACCCCGCCGGTGCGCGCGAGCTCGTGGTCGGGGATCCAGTCCCCGGTGGTGACGACGAGGTCGCAGGGCACCGTACGGCGCGTCCCGTCCCCGTCCTCCACCACGACGCCGGTCACGCGGCCGCGGCCCTCGATCGCGACGACCCGGCTGCGGGCGAGCACGGGCACGCGGAGGGCGAGGCGGCCGGCGAGGCGGAACGCGGCGTACGACTCCGAGCGCTCGTGCTCGGTCACCATCGCGACCGTGCGGCAGCCGGCCTCGCGCAGCGTCATGACGGCCGACCAGCTGACGAGCTCCCCGCCGACGACCACCGCGCGCTCGCCGACGGAGCGGTGGTGGAGGTGCACGAGGTTCTGCAGCTGCCCGGTGGTGAGCACGCCGTCGGGGCGGCCGCCCGGGATCTGTCGCGCGGGACGCGCACGCTCGCGGGCACCCGTCGCGAGCACCACGGCGCCGGCCTCGACGACACGGCGCCCGGTCGGGGCGGTCACCGCGAGCGCGCGCTCGCCCGCCCAGCCGGTCACCATCGCGCGGGTCTCGACGACGAC
>DASWYU010000301.1:0-9384 GCA_036404795.1 Nocardioides sp.
GGCGAGCGCGGCGGCCTCGGCGGCGGCGCGGGCGCGCTCGGTGACCATCGCCCACGCCTCGCCCAGCACGGTCGCGCGGTAGCAGTGGCTGATCCACGGCAGCTGCATGCCGTCGGGACCGCGGCCGTAGTCGTCGTAGAGCCGCTCCGCCTCCTCGACGGCGCGCGACGACTCCGACTGGCTGCGGGCGATCACGGCGGGCAGTGCACGCACGACGTCGGCGAGGCTGTCGCGCGTGACGACCTGCCAGTGCCGGAAGGTGTCGGTGGAGACGGGCCCGAAGTACGGCGAGGCCTCGACCGGCTCCGACGGGTCGTGCGGGTCGGGCAGCCGCAGGGCGGCGCGCAGCTTGCGCACCCAGGGGATGCGGTGGTCGTGCGACTGGACCAGCAGGGCGACCTGGCCGCCGGGACGCAGCACCCGGGCGGCGACGTCGAGCTCGGTGCAGAGGTCGAACGAGACGATCGCGTCGACCGACCGGTCGGGGAGACTCATCGTGCCGTCGAGGCTGGAGCGCACGTCGTACCCCAGCGCGGCGAGCGACTCCTCGAGCGGAGCGGTGCTGCGGGGGTCGCCGACGAGCACCACGGTGCGCCCCGACTGACCGGCCAGCCAGGCGGCGGCGTCGGGGGGAAAGGCGGAGGCGGCGCGGGTGCGGTCGGACAGGCGGTCCATGGTGGGCCAGAGGCTACCGGCGGGGCCGCGAAGCGGACGCCCGCCACGCCGCGCGACCGGACTCTCCGCGCGCGTCCCACGCGGACGTTCCCGGAGACGGACCGACCCCGTCCGGATGTGCGTTCGTTACGCATCCTTCACCGATGCACAGATACCGCTCAGCGGATTCTCGGGTTAGCGTGCCGAGGCCACCCTTTACCTTCCGAGAGGTAGACCGTTGTCCCGTTCCCAGTCCTCCCGCCTGCGCGTCGGCGTGGGCCGGCTGTCGGCGCTCGCCGTCACCGCCGGCCTCTGCGCCGTGGTCCCGGTCGCGCTCGCGCCGTCCGCGAGTGCGGCGCCCGTCTCGATCCAGCTCCTCAACTTCAACGACTTCCACGGCCGCATCGACGCGAACACCACCAAGTTCGCCACCACGATCGAGCAGCTGCGGGCCGAGAACCCGAACACGCTCCTCATGAGCAACGGCGACAGCATCGGAGCGAGCATCTTCGCCTCGGCCGTGCAGGAGGACGTCCCGACCCTCGAGGTGCTCAACGCCCTCGACGTCGCGACGTCGAGCGTCGGCAACCACGAGTTCGACCAGGGTTACGCCACCCTGACCGGCCCCGTGGCGGACACCGTGGACTTCGACTACCTGGGTGCGAACGTCTACGAGAAGGGCACGGACACCCCGGCCCTGCCGGAGTACGCCGAGCTCGAGGTCGGCGGTCTCACCGTCGGCGTGATCGGTGCCGTCACGCTGGAGACGGCCGACATCGTCTCGCCCTCGGGCATCGAGACCATCGACTTCGGCGACCCCGTCGAGGCGGTCAACCGCGTCGCGACCCAGCTCTCCGACGGCGACCCCGCCAACGGTGAAGCCGACGTGATCGTCGCGCAGTACCACGAGGGCGCGAACCTGACCATCGGGCTGGACGAGGCCAAGGCCGACCGCCCCGAGTTCGCGGAGATCGTCGACGGCACGGACGCCCTCGTCGACGTGATCTTCACCGGCCACACGCACCAGAAGTACGCGTACGACGCGCCCGTCCCCGGCACGGACCGCACGCGCCCCGTGCTGCAGGCGGGCCAGTACGGCGAGAACATCGGCAAGGTCACCCTCACGGTGGACAGCGAGACCGGTGACGTCTCGGCGTACACGCAGGAGAACGTGGCCCGCGTCGCGACCGCGGACACAGCGCTGCCGCGTGTCGCCGCGGTCGACGCGATCGTCGACGAGGCGCTGGACTACGCCGCCGAGGTGGGCAACGAGCCCGTCGGTGAGATCACCGCCGATATCACCCGTGCCTACAGCGCTCCGGGAACGACGGACCGCTCGGTCGAGTCGACCCTCGGCACCCTCGTCGGCAACGCGCTGCGCGACGGCGTCCCGGCCAACATCGGCACGCCCGACCTCGGCATCACCAACCCCGGCGGTCTGCGGGACGACCTGCTGTACGAGGGCGACACGACCGACAACCCGGCCAACACCGACGGAGTCGTCACCGTCGCCGAGGCCAACAATGTGCTGCCGTTCCTCAACAACGTCTCGCTCGTCGAGCTGACGGGTGCCGATCTCGCGCAGGTGTTCGAGCAGCAGTGGCCCGTCGAGGGCCGCACCTCGACGCTGCGCCTCGGAACCTCCGACAACGTGTCCATCACGACGAACCCGTCGGCGCCTGTCGGCGATCGTGTCGAGAACATCTGGATCGACGGCGTTCTCGTGCAGCCCGAGGAGACCTACACGGTCTCCACGTTCAGCTTCCTCGCGGGTGGCGGCGACAGCTTCACCGCATTCAACGAAGGCACGACGCGGGACACCGGTCTCGTCGACCGTGAGCTCTGGTTCTCCTACCTCGAGGACGCCGGCCCGATCGAGCCCGACTTCGCCAAGCACCAGGTCGTCGCCCCTGGCCTGCCCACCGTTCTCGGCATCGGCGAGGTCGCGGAGGTCGGCGTGAGCAACCTCGACCTGACGTCGCTCGGTGCGCCGGCGAACACGGAGCTGACGGCCTACGTCGTCGACGGCGAGACCGGCGAGCCCTACGACGTCGCCGGCGAGGCGACCGTCACCGACGGTGCCGCCGACATCGCCGTCGAGGTCCCGCTGTCGGCCTACGAGGGCGACGAGATCTACCTAGTCGCCGAGCCCACCGGCACGGCCGTCGGCCCGATCGACATCGTCGACGAGCGCACCCCGTCCACCGCGACCGGTCCCGCGACGCCCGTCACCACGACGGTCGGCAAGAGCGTGCAGATCCCGATCACCGTGTCGTCGGACGCCTCCGCGACCGGCACCGTCGAGATGCGCTGGGGCGGCTACCGCCAGCGGGTCGCGGTCGTGAACGGCGTCGCGCGTCCCACGCTGCCGAACAACTGGAAGCCGGGCACCTACAACATCGGCTTCTACTACAGCGGTGACGCCGAGACGGCCCGCTCCGCGGTCGGCGTGCGCGTGACGATCGACCGCGCGCCGTCCGTCGTGCTGCTCTCCGTGCCCAACCCGGTGAAGGCCGGTCGCACCGCCACCCTGGGCGTCCAGGTCGGCAACTCCAGCGGCGTCCCCTACACGGGTCGCGCGAACATCGCCTACGGCGGCCGGGGCTACAACGTCCTCGTCGTCAGCGGCCGCGCGAACTTCACCATGCCGGCGGGCCGCGTCGGCAACCACACCATCACGGTCTGGATCGACGGCAACGCCCTCACGGCGCCGTCGGCCTCGACCCGCGGTGTCCGCATCATCCGCTGACGCCACGCGGCAGCAGGCAGGGAGTCGCCCCTCGGGGCGGCTCCCTGTCGCATTTCCCGCCGAGTTGCGGGTTGCGTCGCGTGGTGGGCGCCGAGTTGCGGGTTGCGTCGCGGAGAGGAAAACGCGGACCGGAGGCGCGCGATCCTCGGCGTGTCGCGCCGCCCGGTCCGCGTTTCTCGTCGCCCAGGTCGGCGGCGTCGCGCCACGCAACTGTGCGGATGCGACCGGCGCGAGTCGGCCCTGACGGCACCAGCCGCACAGTTCGCGGCTGGACGCCGCACGGCGTCAGCGGTCGGTGAAGATCCGCCGGTACGGCGCGTGGTGCCGCGCGCCCGGACGGCGGCGGTCGCCGATCAGGCCGCCGAGCAGACCTCGTGTCGAGGTGAAGCGGCGTCCGGTGTCGACGACGACCGTGCTGCCGGCCCGGCCCCAGCGTTCCGTCGACGGGCTGCCGAGCAGCTCCTCGAGGACCGTGCGCAGCTCCGCGGTGGCCACCTCGCCGCCGGTGTGCATGCCGAGGTGGAGGACGACGTCGGTCCCACCGGCGACGAGGAGCGACACCGGGAGGCCAGCGCCACGCGGGTCCTCGAGGTGCACCCACGATCCGACCCCGGGTTCGTGCTCCACGTCGGGCTCGACGTCGAAGCCCAGCGTCGCCACCAGCGCGACCGCGTCGCTCTCCGTCATGCTCACTCTTTCCAGCATGGCCCGTCCGCCGCCCGGGTGACCGCCAGCTCGCCGATGCTCGGCACCGTGCAGCCGGACAGCACCGCGAGGGCCGGCAGGGTGGCGAGCCAGAGAGCAGGGCGACGGGGCACCGCCGTAGTAGACCACCGGCCGCTACCCTCACGCTCGTGCCCGACGTCGCGCCCGACCCGCTGGCCCACCTCGTCGCCCTCGAGGGGGTGGGGTCGGCCTACGCCGCGGCGCGCGACGGCATCGACGTGATGCTGCGTGACCGGGGCCTGCGCCGTACGTCGCCCGAGACCACCGCCGAGTCCCTCCTGCGGGGTGCCCACGCGAGCGCCGTGCTGGAGGGCTCCGCGTCGTCGCTCGCCGACGTGCGCGCGGGCACGGGGGACGAGATCGCGCAGGACGCCGTGCGCGTCTCGACCCAGCTCCTCGGGCTGGCCCCGCAGCTGCGGACGGCGCCGCTGATGGCGTTCGCGCGCCTGCACGCGCTGGCCGCTGCGTCGTCGCTGCCGGCTGAGCGCCTCGGGCGCCCGCGGGACGGGGAGAGCGCCGAGCGGCTGCGGGGGATCGCCGACCTCCTGCTGACGTCCCGCGAGGTGCCGTCGCTCGTCGTGGCCGCGGTGGTGCACGCAGAGATCGCCTGCGCCGCGCCGTTCGGGTCGCACAACGGCATCGTCGCCCGCGCCGCCGAGCGACTCGTCCTCGTCGCGCGGGGCGTCGACGAGAAGTCGCTCGTCGTGCCGGAGGCGGGGCACCTGGCGGTGCGGGCGGAGTACGAGTCCAACCTCCGCGGCTACCGCAGCGGCAGCTCCTCGGGCGTCCACGCCTGGCTGCTCTACGCCGCGGAGGCCTACGCGGCCGGCGCGGAGGCCAGCCCGCTGCGCCGGGAGGCGGACTGAACCGGGACCGACACAGCACGAGCGCAGCGAACGGCCCCCGGAGTCGCGTGGATCCGGGGGCCGTTGCTGACACGCATCACCGCTGGCTACCAAGCGTGCACCTGTATTGCCGCCTCGGGTGTCTCCCGTCGACGGGCGCCCTGTAGGAAGGGTGGATCGCCGCGTGGGTACCCGGTGGTGCGTGAAGTCCCTGTGGAGTTTCCCGGTCCGGATCGGGGGTGCTGCGTAGCCCCCACCATGCCTGTGTGACCGGCGTCACGCAAGGGCTTCCGGCCGGTAACTTAGGCGCTGTGCCGCCGCCGCCGGGCCTGGGCCCAGACGAGCCCGCCGACGGTCAGCGCGCCGCCCACCGCGAGCGCGGCGAGCGTCGGACCGGCGGGCGGCAGGGGCAGGCGGCTCCGGAGCGCGACCGGCTTCGTGAAGACCAGCACGGGCCACTCGTTGGCCAGCGCCACCTTCCGCAGGTCGCGGTCGGGGTTCACCGCGTACGGGTGCCCGACCGCCTCCAGCATCGGCACGTCGGTGATCGAGTCGCTGTAGGCGTAGCACGCGTCGAGGTCGTAGCCGCGCTCCTCGGCCAGCGCCCGCACGGCGTTGGCCTTCTCCTCCGCGTAGGCGTAGTAGGCGATCTCGCCGGTGTACCGGCCGTCCTCCTCGACGAGCCGCGTCGCGACGACCCGGTCGGCGCCGAGCATCGCGCCGATGGGCTCGACGACCTCGGACCCCGACGTCGAGACGATCACCACGTCCCGGCCCGCGAGGCGGTGCTCCTCGATGAGGGTGACGGCCTCGTCGTACACCAGCGGGTCGACCACGTTGTGCAGCGTGTCGGCGACGATCTCGCGCACCGTCGCGACGTCCCACCCCGCGGTCAGCGAGGACAGGAACTGCCGCATCTTCTCCATCTGGTCGTGGTCGGCCCCGCCCACGAGGTAGACGAACTGCGCGTACGCCGAGCGCAGCACCGCACGCCGCGAGATCAGGCCGCCGGCCTGGAACGGCTTCGAGAACGCGAGCGTGCTCGACTTCGCGATGATCGTCTTGTCGAGGTCGAAGAACGCCGCCGTGCGGCGTCCCTGTCGTCCGGTGCGCTCCGGCATGCCCCCGACAATAGACACCTCACCCGCTCGGGTGCCTGCCCCCTCCACAGGTCAGCCGTACCGCTCGTGCAGCTCCGCGCCGGAGGGTCGCGACCGGAAGCCGAGGTCGGTCGGCGCGACGACGGTGCCGTCCGGCAGACGGCCGACGGCGTAGACCGCGATCCGAGCGCCGTCACGACCGAGCACCCGCCCCATCGCCGCGAGCGCCGGCTCGAAGGCCTCGGGGGCGTCGACCGCGACGTACCCGCGCAGCGACCCCCCGCCGCTCGCGTCGGTGCGGTAGAGGAGCTCCTGGCCGGTGACGCCCGGCAGCACCCGTACGGCGCTCGCCAGCTGCGCCGTGACCTGCGCGTCGGAGCGTCCCGACCCGCCGAGCAGCCGCGTCAGCCGACCCATGACCGCTGCCTCTCCGCCCCCGCGCGCATGGCCCCATCCTCACCCGCGGCCCCCGCGGGGCGCCACGGGGGCCGGAACGGGGGCTCGGGATCAGTCGGGCAGGCGCTCCACGGGTACGTCGACCGCGGTCGCCGACCCGGTCGGACCCACGAGGAACGGCGCCATCGACCCCGATGCCTGGTAGGCGCGCAGCTGCTCGCCGAGCGCCGTGTCGGAGGCCAGCGCGTCGTGGACGCTGCGGATGTAGGCCTCGTGGCTGTGGTTGGTGACGACGTCGTGCCACGATCCCGGGCTCGGCAGGTCGATGTGGGCGCTGGTCGGCGTGTGGGTGGTGCCGATCCCGCCCAGGTCGGTGCGGGGCACGGGGTCGTGGACGTGGCCCATCTGGAGCACGTCGACGCCGCGGACGTCGAGGTGGTCGACGGGGGCGCCGTACGTGACCATGTTCGTCACGTTGAACCGCTCCCGGAACGCGTCGTCCGCCGCCAGGTGGCCGGTGATCATGCCGCCCTGCGAGTGCCCGACGAGGAGCACGGGCGCGTCCGCGGGGATGCCGGCGCGCTCCATCGCCAGCTGCACGCTCTCGGCCGCCGCGGTGGGGTTGCCGGCCATGAGCTGGAGGTTCGCGGTGAGGTCGCGCGGCATGCCGCCGGCCGACGGGGTCCAGGTCTCGGTGCCGGGCACGTTGACGATGTAGGCCGGCGTGCCCGTCCCGTTGTCGACGCGCACGATGCGCACCTCGCCGGTGCTGCCGTCGGCGGTGCCGTTCGCGTAGGAGTCCGTCACCGACTGCATGATCGTGTCGAGCGAGCGGGGTGGCTCGAGGGCCGGCCGGGTGCTGAGCCCGGTGTCGGTGGTCGGTACGGCGACAGGATCGCCCGCCGCGCCCCGACCGCCCGCCATCCAGCGCTGGTCGACCCCCGTGCCCAGGTTGGCGCCGATCCCGAGCGCCGCGCCGACGGTGCCGAGGGCGCTCGCTGCGATCGCGGAGACGCTCCAGTCGCGCTCGCCGGTGAGGACGTCGATGATCTTGCTCTGCAGGTCCGCCCCGGCGCCGAGGAACCGGCCCAGGGCGACCCCGCCGGCCTCCAGCCGGTCGCCGATCCAGGAGCCGATCCGGTCGAGCAGGCCCTGCTGCGGACCACCGGCCGGGACCGTCGGACCCGCCCCGCCGGCGCCCTCGCCACCGGACGCCCGGTCCTGCTCGTCGGCCTCGGCGCGCAGGCGCAGCGCGAGGTCCGAGAGGTGCTCGGCGACCAGCTCGAGGTGGGGACGCTGCGTGAAGGACCACTCGGAGCGCACCCGCTCGGCGTCCGGACCCCACCACTCGAAGTCGGCGAGCGCCGCGTCGAGCCGCGCCGCGAGGGCGTCGATCTCCGCGGCACCGCCGGTGAGGTCGTCCGCAGCGGCCAGACCGGCCGCCGTGTCCATCCCGGTCATGGTGGTCATCAGGCTGCTCCGGCTCCTGCGAGCGCACCGACGAGGTGGTCGAGCGCGCCGGCGACGTCCCACTGGAGGGTCGCCGCGATCGCGCCCGCCCGCTCGCGGAGCACCGTCGTCGAGCCGTCGGCCGCGGCCGTGACGGAGTAGAGGTCGGTGGCGGTGAGCAGCCACGTGCGGAGCGCGAGGGCGTCGGGGCTGTCAGGCCCGTCCGATCCTTCGGATCCGTCGGGGGCGTCGGGCGTGGACGGCGCGCGGGTGTCGGCCGTGCGCGCGGCGACCGTGATCGTGACCGCGTGACGGACGGCGGCGGGCATGATCGCGGCCTCCTCCGCCGTCGGGGGCACCCGGTCGGCGGGGCGGGTCACGGCCGGTGCGCTGCGGGCGACCGGGATGTCGGGGAGCAGGCGCCGCACGGTCGGCCAGAGCTCGCGCACCGTGAACTCGCTGATCGTCGCGTCGGGGGAGCCGACGGGGGTGTGCACCGAGCCGCGGCTCCCGACGAGCACCAGGTCGCTGCGCGTGGTGCGCTGGCCCGTCGTCACGGCCAGCCGCAGGGAGACGTGCGGGGGCAGGGCGGGGCGGGTCGTCTCGGGCACGGCAGCCACCTTTCGACAGAGGGGTCGGGCTGGACCGGGAGGCCCACGGTTCCGCTTCCGGAGCGCGTTGGGGAGGTGGAAGGTTCCGGGTCGTCCGACGGCCCGCTCGCCGTCCCCAGGCGCTCGCCGTCGGTCGGTCGTCCCCAGGGACGCACGAGCCGGTACGGCGCGTCCCACCCGCGCTGCATCGTCGAGGCCATGCGACCTCACCGTGCCGCGCCGCCCAGCGATCCTGTCGACGCCCCTGACCCTGCACGGGCACGGGGCGGGGGACCACAGGGGCCGGGTGACCTGCGCCCGGTGGTGGTCTCCCGCGATCCGACGCTGCTCGCCGAGGTCGAACGGCTCGCTGCCGCCGCCGGGACGGCGCTGCAGGTCGTCGACAGCGCCGCTGCGGCGGTCGCCACGTGGAGACGCGCGCCGGCGGTGCTGGTCGGAGCGGATCTCGCTGCGGAGGTGGCAGCTGCCCGCCCCGCGCGCCGGCCGTCCGTGCACGTCGTGGCGGCGACCGAGGTCGGCCCGTCCGGCCTCCGCGCCGCGCTCGGGCTCGGGGCCGAGGACGTGGTGGTGCTCCCGGAGGGCGAGGGCTGGCTCGTCGAGGTGCTGGCGACCCCCGAGGCCCTGGCCCACACGGCCCGCACGGTCACGGTCGTCGGCGCCGCGGGAGGGGTGGGGGCGACGACGCTCGCGTGCCTGCTGGGGATGAGCGCGGGCCGGGACGCGCCGTCGCTCGTCGTCGACCTCGACCCGGCCGGCGGTGGTGTCGACCGGGTGCTCGGGCTGGAGGAACGCGCGGGCATCCGCTGGCCGGCGCTCGCCGGGCTCGTCGGCCGGCTGAGCGGCCCGGCGCTCCG
>DASWYU010000302.1:0-16131 GCA_036404795.1 Nocardioides sp.
CGAACCCCGGCTGCGCGCCTGGTCGCGCGCCGAGACCGTGCACTTCGGCGTGCACGGCACGCGGGCCGCGGCGGACCTCCGGCTCGACGCCCACGGTCGCGTCGTGCGCTGACGCCCGCCGTGGGCGGTGGCAGGCTGTGCCCGTGGACCGCCCCGACCTCGCCGCCGTCGTGCTCGCCGGCGGACGCGGCTCCCGGCTCGGCGGGGTCGACAAGGCAGCGGTGGAGGTGCAGGGCCGCACGTTCCTCGCCTCGGCGCTCGCCGCGTGCGCCGGCTGCGCCGAGGTGGTCGTGGTCGGTGATCCTCCGACCACGCCGACGTCCACGCCGACGCTCACGCTCGCACGGGCGGAGGTCCGCTTCGTCCGCGAGGAACCGCGGCTCGCCGGGCCAGGCTGCGCGCTGCTGACCGGGGTCGCCGCGCTGGGCGGGACGGCGCCGTACGTCGCCGTGCTCGCCGTCGACATGCCCCACCTCACCGCCGGGACCCTCGACCGGCTGCTCGGGGCCAGCGGACCGGGCGACGGCGCCGTGCTCGTCGGGGCCGACGGGCGGGCGCAGCTGGCGCTCGTGCTGCGGCGTACGGCGCTCGCGGCGGTCACCCCCGACCCGGCGACCTGGCCCGGCCTCGCCGTCCGCCGGATCACCGAGCAGCTGCGGCTCGCGCAGGTCCCGGCGCTCGGCGCGGAGGCGGAGGACGTCGACACGACCGCCGACCTCGAGCGGCTCCGCTCGTCGAGCTCCTGAGTCGGGTCAGGCCGAGCGGTCGTCGATGACCCCGCGGAGCTCGCGCACCGCGGCGCGGGCCCGGGAGCCGTCGGAGGCCTGGATGCCGATCGCCGAGCGGGCCGTGCCGTCGGAGAGGTCGATGGTCGCCCACGGGGCGCCGTCGGGCATCCGTACGGCGACGACCTGCGCCCACTCGTAGGCGTAGCGCCGGTAGCCGTTGACGACGACGAGACCGTCGTCGGAGGCCGTCACCCGGCACCGGACGACGGCCCACAGGACCGCGCCCGCGCCGGCGACGAGGAGGACCATGGTGATCCGCTGGTACCAGGAGAAGTTGGCCCGCACCTCGGGGTCGAGGAGGAACCACGCCGCGATCATCGCGAGCAGCACCGTGGTGCCGGCGAAGGCCCCGGCGATGCTGGTGCCCAGCGGGCGCCACGTGCGGGGCAGGGGGACGGCCTCAGAGGCGGCAGGCATGGATCTCCGTCATGAGGATGCCGCGGGCACCCAGGTCGTAGAGCTCGTCCATCAGGCGCTGGGCACCGGCGCGCGGCACCATGACGCGGACCGCGACCCAGCCGTCGCGCTGCAGCGGCGAGATCGTCGGGGACTCGATGCCGGGCGCGGCGGCCGTGGCGGCCGCGACGTCGGTCTCGGCGATGTCGTAGTCCATCATCACGTAGCTGCGCGCCACGAGGACGCCCTCGACGCGGCGGCGGAAGATTGTGAGGGCGGACGCCTGGGCGGCGTCCGGCCGGCCGATCAGCACGGCCTCCGACTCGAGGACGGTGTCGCCGAAGGTGGCCAGCCCGGCCTGCCGCAGCGTCGAACCGGTCTCGACGACGTCGGCGATCACGTCCGCCACGCCGAGCTGGATGCTCGTCTCGACCGCACCGTCGAGCCGGGTCACGGTGGCGTCGATGCCGTGCTCGTCGAGGTAGGCCTGCACGACGCCGACGTAGGACGTCGCGATCCGCAGGCCGGCGAGGTCGGCGACGCTCGTGTACTTCCCGGCCGGGCCCGCGAAGAAGAACCGCGAGCGTCCGAAGCCGAGCGCGCGGAGCTCGCTCGCCCGGGCGCCGGAGTCGCGGAGCAGGTCGCGGCCGGTGATGCCGATGTCGAGCGTGCCGTCGGCGACGTAGAGCGCGATGTCGCGGGGGCGGAGGTAGAAGAATTCGACCCCGTTCTCGGCGTCGACGAGCGTCAGCCGCTTGGAGTCGGTGCGCTGCTTGTAGCCCGCCTCGGAGAGGATCTCGGCCGCCGCGACGGACAGGGCGCCCTTGTTGGGGACGGCGACGCGGAGCAGGTCGGTGGTGCTGGGGATGGTCATCGGGGGACTTCCTGGGGTGAGCGGACGGACGGGACCGGGGCGCTCACAGATGGGAGTAGACGTCGTCGAGCGTCACGCCGCTCGCGAGCAGCATCACCTGCGCGTGGTAAAGCAGCTGGCTGACCTCCAGCGCGACCTGCTCCTTCGACTCGAAGCGGGCGGCCATCCAGACCTCGGCGGCCTCCTCCACCAGCTTCTTGCCGATGGTGTGGACGCCCGCGTCGAGCGCGGCCACCGTGCCGGAGCCGTCGGGGCGGGTGCGGGCCTTGTCCTCGAGCTCGACCCAGAGCTCCTCGAACGTCTTCACGGGCGCTCAGCCTACGGCGTCGCCGCCGTGCCCTGGACCGCGAGGTCCGCCAGCACCCGTGCGGTCGCCAGCGCGGCCGACGTCGCCTCGTAGCCCTTGTCCTCCGAGGAGCCCTCGAGCCCGGCGCGGTCGAGCGCCTGCGCGTCGGTGTCGCACGTGAGCAGGCCGAAGCCGACCGGGGTGCCGGTGTCGATCGCCACGCGGGTGAGCCCGTCGGTGGCGGCGGAGCAGACGTACTCGAAGTGCGGCGTGCCCCCCCGGATCACGACGCCGAGCGCGACGACCGCGTCGTGGGTCGCGGCGAGCGCCGCGGCGACGACCGGCAGCTCGAAGGCGCCCGGCACCCGGACGACGGTGGGGGTGTCGACCGAGGCGTCCGCCAGCGCCCGGTGCGTGCCGGCGAGCAGGCCGTCCATCACGACGTCGTGCCAGCTGGCGGCGACGACGGCGACCCGGAGGTCGGAGGAGTCGGCGGGGCGCTGGTCGGGGGCTCCGTGGCCGCTCATCGGCGGTCTCCTTCGAGGTCGTGGGCGTCGTGGATCTCGGGGATGATGGCGTTGCCGCTCGGGTCGTGCGTCACCGCGTCCACCCGCGGCGGGTCGACGACGAGGTCGGCCTCGTCGGCGAGGGCGGCGTCCCGCAGGTGCGGTTCCGCGAGCGTTCCGACGTAGGCGTCGAGCCCGTCGAGCTGGTGGCCCATGCGGTCCCGCTTCGTGCGGAGGTAGTCGATGTTGTGGTCGTTCGGCCGAGGGGTGAGGGGCACGCGCTCGGTGACACGCACGCCGTACTCCTCCAGGTTGGAGGTCTTCGACGGGTTGTTGGTGAGCAGCCGCACCGCGGTGACGCCGAGGTCGCGGAGGATCTGCGTCGCCGTGCCGTAGTGCCGGGCGTCGGCGGGGAGCCCGAGGTCGAGGTTGGCGTCGACGGTGTCGCGGCCGCCGTCCTGCAGCTGGTAGGCCTGCAGCTTCGCGACGAGGCCGATGCCGCGGCCCTCGTGGCCGCGGAGGTAGACGACGACGCCGCGGCCGGCCTCGACGACGCGGGCGAGGGACTCCTCGAGCTGCGGGCCGCAGTCGCAGCGCTGCGAACCGAACACGTCACCGGTGAGGCACTCCGAGTGCACCCGCACGAGCAGCGGGTCGTCGTCGGTCGCGGCCGTGATGTCGCCGTGGACCAGCGCGACGTGCTCGCTGCCGTCGATCGTGATGCGGTAGCCGACCGCGGTGAACTCGCCGTGCGCCGTGGGCAGGCGGGTCTCGGCGACGCGGACGGCGTGCTGCTCGGTGCGGCGGCGGTAGCGGACCAGGTCCTCGATCGAGATCATCGCGAGCCCGTGCTCGTCGGCGAACGCACGGAGCTCCGGCGCGCGCTTCATCGTGCCGTCGTCGTTGACGATCTCGACGAGCACGCCGGCGGGCGTGAGCCCGGCCATCCGGGCCAGGTCGACCGCCGCCTCGGTGTGGCCGCGGCGCACGAGCACGCCGCCCTCGCGGTAGCGCAGCGGGAACACGTGGCCAGGTCGGGTGAGCTCCCAGGGCTCGGTGGCCGAGTCGGCCAGCACCTTCACCGTGCGGGCCCGGTCGGCGGCCGAGATGCCCGTGGTCGTGCCGTCGCGGGCGTCGACGGAGATCGTGTACGCCGTGCGCAGCGGGTCGCGGTTGTGCGGCGTCATCAGCGGGATCTCGAGCCGGTCGAGCATGTCGCCCGGCATCGGCGCGCAGATCACGCCCGACGAGTGCCGGATCGTGAACGCCATCAGCTCCGGCGTCGCCTTCGCGGCGGCGAAGATGATGTCGCCCTCGTTCTCGCGGTCCTCGTCGTCGACGACCACGACGGCCTTGCCGGCGGCGATGTCGGCGACGGCGCGCTCGACGGAGTCGAGACGGACTCTCTCGCTCATGACGGTTCTCTCCTCAACGGGTGGCCGGCTCGGGCGCCGGACCGGTGGACTCGGGGACGGTGGTGAGCGCGCCGGGGTCGGTGACCGGACGCAGGCGCCGCTCGGCGCGCAGCCAGGTCACGAAGCCGAGCACGACGAAGGCGGCATAGACGAGGTACATGACCGCCGTCGGGTAGTAGCCCGCCTCCAGGAGCGTCGTCACGCCGACGACGTCGACGGCGAGCCAGACGAGCCAGAACTCGACCCAGCCGCGCGCCATGCCGTAGGTCGCGAGCATCGAGCCGGCCAGGATCCACGCCTCGGTGGCGGGTCCCCAGGAGCCGAGGCGCTGGAGCACGACGTACGCCGCGGCGTACCCCACGACCCCGAGCACCAGCAGCTGCACCCAGCCGGCGCGACCGGCCCAGCGCGGCACGAGCGCACCGCCGTCGACGGCACCGCCGGCGCGGCGGGAGGACGCCCAGCGCCACCAGCCGTAGACGCCGACCAGCGCGAAGAACACCTGGCGGCCCGCCTGGCCCCACAGCGGGTCGGCGACCACGTTGCTCAGCTCGCCCCACGCGAAGACACCGAAGAGCAGCGCGTTGCCGACGAGGCCGACGGGCCACGCCCACACGACGCGCCGCATGCCCAGGAGGGCGCTGGCGAGGCCGAAGACGTTCCCGACGACCTCCGGCACGGACAGGTAGCCCGAGCCGACGGCGATCTGGCCGTGGAGCAGCCACTCGAGCGGGGTCATGCGTCCTCGCCGGGCCGGGTCCGGGCGGCGATGCGGGCGAGGGCCTCGTCGGCGTACCCACCCGTCACCAGCCGCTCGACGTGCTTCGCGATGACGTCGACCTCGAGGTTGACCGGCGCGCCGACCTCCCGGAACCCGAGGGTCGTGCGGGCCAGGGTCTCGGGGATGAGGCTGACCGTGAAGCTGGTGTCGCCGACGTCGACGAGGGTGAGGCTGATCCCGTCGACCGTGATCGAGCCCTTCTCGACGAGGAAGCGCGCCAGCTCGGCGGGGTAGCCGATCTCCACGACGGTCCAGTGCTCGCTGGGGCGACGGTCGACGACGTGGCCGACGGCGTCGACGTGGCCCTGCACGACGTGGCCGCCGAGGCGCTGGTCGGCCCGTACGGCGCGCTCCAGGTTGACCCGGTCCCCCACCTTCCGCTCGCCGAGGGTCGTGCGTCGCAGCGACTCGGCCATCACGTCGGCGCCCCACCGCGTGCCGTCGTGGTCGGTGATCGTCAGGCAGCAGCCGTCGACCGCGATCGAGTCCCCGAGGTGGGCGTCCTCGAGCACCACGCCCGTCTCGATCACGAGACGGACCGCGTCGCCCTGGTCCTCGATCGCCGCGATCGCGCCGAGCTCCTCCACGATGCCGGTGAACATCTCAGGCGTCTCCTTCGTCCGTGTCGTCCGACGTGGTGTGCTGCGGCCGGAGCACCAGCCGCACGTTGGTGTCGTCGCCCTCGCCGACGGTGCCGGCCTCGACGACCGTCAGGTGCAACGCATCGGTGATCGTGCTGATGCCCAGGTCGGCGACCGCGTTGCGGCCGGCGCCCAGGAGCAGCGGCGCGACGTAGGCGACGACCTCGTCCACGAGCCCCGCCTCCAGGAAGGCGGCCGCCAGGGTCGGCCCGCCCTCGAGGAACACGTGGCGCGCCTCCCGCGCGTGCAGCGTGGCGAGCGCCTCCCGCGGATCACGGGTGCGCAGCTGGAGGGTCTCGGCGTCGGGGCCGAGCACCCGGGCGTCCGGCGGCAGGTCGCGCTGCCCCATGACGACGCGGAGCGGCTGCACGGGCAGCGGCCGGTCGTCGACGTCGCGCACGGTGAGCAGCGGGTCGTCGGTCAGCACGGTGCCGGTGCCGACGAGCATCACGTCGCACTCGGCCCGCAGCCGGTGGGTGTCCCGGCGCGCGGCGGGCGAGCTGATCCAGCGGCTCGTGCCGTCGGCGGCGGCGCTGCGTCCGTCGAGCGTCGTGGCGAACTTCCAGGTCACGAACGGGCGTCCGCGGGTGACGGCGGCGGTCCAGGCCCGGTTGAGGCGTTCTCCCTCGGCCGCGAGCACACCCGTCACGACCTCGACGCCCCCCTCGCGCAGCGTCACGGCCCCGCCCGCGGCCTGCGGGTTCGGGTCCGCCTGCGCGACGACGACACGGGCGACACCGGCGGCGAGGAGCGCCTGGGCGCACGGCCCGGTGCGACCGGTGTGGTTGCACGGCTCGAGGGTGACGACCGCCGTGGCGCCACGCACGTCGGCGTCGGCGGCGGCCGCACGCCCCAAGGCGTCGACCTCGGCGTGCGGGGTTCCCGCACCGCGGTGATAGCCCTCGGCGAGCACGGTGCCGTCCGGGGCGAGGAGGACGCAGCCGACCCGCGGGTTGGGGCCCGGCACGCCGTGGACGCGCGCCAGCAGCAGCGCGCGCTCCATGGCGTCGCGCTCGGCGGCGCTCGCGGTGTCGGTCATGGCCCTGCCTCCGGCTCCGTCGCGGCACCAGGGGTGCTGCGGGACGCTCGGGCGGGGCGGGTCGTGCACGTGCGTCCGGCGGGGCGGCGCACGAGGACGACCGTCCTGCGTGCGCTTCCCATCCGGACTCTCACCGTCGGTCCAGGAATCCCACCTGGTCAGCCGATCACTGGATGCGATCGGGTCGCGGACTGTCACCGCCGGCTCGGAATTTCACCGACCCCAGTGCACGCGAGTTGGTCAACTCGTCTGCCGCATATCATGGCACACGCGCTCGGCGGACGTGACACGTCCCACCCCCTGGGACCGACAGCGTTGGGTTGCGTGCGTCACACGGCAGGCGGGGCGAGGGCGAGGGTCCCGTGGGTCAGCGGACGGCGTCGCCGGCCGCGCGGAGCGCGGTGATCATCGCGTCCGGGTCGTCCGCCGAGTAGACCGCGCTGCCCGCCACGAAGACGTCGGCGCCGGCCTCGGCGCAGCGCTCGATCGTCTCGAGCGACACGCCGCCGTCGACCTGGAGCAACGTCTGGACGCCGTGCTTGTCGACGAGCGCCCGCGCGCGCCGCAGCTTCGGCAGCACCAGGTCGAGGAACTTCTGGCCGCCGAACCCGGGCTCGACGGTCATCAGCAGCAGCATGTCGAGCTCACCCAGCAGGTCCTCGTAGGGCTCGACCGGCGTCGCGGGCCGCAGCGCCATGCTGGCCCGGCCCCCGGCGGACCGGATCTCCCGGGCGAGGCGGACCGGGGCCCGCGCCGCCTCGACGTGGAAGGTCACCGAGGCGCATCCGGCCTCGACGTACGTCGGGGCGTGGAGGTCGGGGTCCTCGATCATGAGGTGCGCGTCGAGCGGGAGGTCGGTGGAGCGCGCGAGCGCCTCGACCATCGTCGGCCCGAAGGTCAGGTTGGGGACGAAGTGGTTGTCCATGACGTCCACGTGGACCATGTCCGCGCTCGGGATGCGCGCCACCTCCGCCCCGAGGTTCGCGAAGTCGGCGTTGAGGATGCTCGGCGTGATCTGGATGCCCACGGGCGGCGATCCTAGGCGGTGGACTCCTCGGCGGGTTCGTCCGGCTCGTCGCACTCGTCGCGCTCGTCGCGCTCGGCCCAGGCGAGCAGCGGCGCGATGTCGTAGACGTGCTCGTCGGCGTGCAGCCCGGCGTGGAGGTCGCCGAGCTCGGCGTACCGCGCCGGCACCGTGAACATCGTGAGCTCCCGCGGGTCGGCGTCGTCGACCTCGTCCCACCGGATCGGGGTCGAGACGCGAGCGTCGGGGAGGCCGCGGAGGGAGTACGCCGAGGCGATGGTGTGGTCGCGGGCGTTCTGGTTGTAGTCGACGAAGACCGCCGCGGGATCCCGGTCCTTGCGCCACCACGCGGTCGTCACGAGCTCGGGCGCGCGGCGCTCGACCTCGCGGGCGAACGCGCGGGCCGCACGGCGGACGTCGCCGTGGCCGTGGTCGGCGGCGATCCGGACGTAGACGTGGAGGCCCTTGCTGCCGCTGGTCTTGGGGTAGCCCACCGCGCCGAGCTCGTCGAGCACCTCGTGGGCCACGTGGGCGACCCGCTGGATCGTGGCGTAGTCGCAGGTCGGGCCCGGGTCGAGGTCGATGCGCCACTCGTCCGGCTGCTCGACGGCGCCGCGACGGCTGTTCCACGGGTGGAACTCCACCGTCGACATCTGGACGGCCCAGATGACGGCGGCCGGCTCGGTCACGCAGAGCTCGTCGGCCGTGCGCTTCCAGCGCGGGAAGAACAGCTCGACGGTCTCGACCCAGTCGGGCGCCCCGGCGGGCAGGCGCTTCTGGTGGACCTTGTCGCCGGCGAGGCCCTTCGGGAAGCGGTGCAGCATGCACGGGCGCTCCTGCAGCGCACCCGTGATGCCGTCGGCGACGGCCAGGTAGTACTCCACCACGTCGAGCTTCGTGGCGCCCGACTCCGGGAAGTAGACGCGGTCGGGGTTCGAGACCCGGACGACCCGGCCCTCGACCTCGATCTCGACGGCGGGCGGCTCCGAGGGCACGCCCCCATCCTAGTCGGGAGCACCGACGGTCGGCACTTGCCGCATGGTCGGTATTCGCCGACCATACGGGGGTGACCGACCCTTCCTCGCCTGACTACGACCTCGCCGAGGTCCTCGAGATCACCACGCCCGAGCAGTACCGGGCGCTGTTCGAGGACACCCGCAGCCGCATCGTCCGGCTCCTGCTCGACCGGGCCGCGACGACCTCGGAGCTCGCCGAGGTTCTCGACGTGCCGAAGGGCACCGTCGGGCACCACCTCAAGACGCTGGAGCGGGCCGGACTCGTGCACGTCGTCCGCACGCAGCGCGTGCGGGCGCTGGAGGCCAAGTACTACGGCCGGACCGCGCGGGTCTTCCTCTACCAGTCCGTCAACGACGCCGTCGGCGAGCCGCAGCGGGCGCTCGCACGGGCTGCGGAGGAGGTCGCGCGGGTGCCGGAGGCAGACGCCGGCCCGACCGTGGCGTACCTCCGCAGCGCGCGCCTTCCCGCCGACCGCGCCGAGGAGTGGGTGCACCGGCTGGAGGGTCTCCTCGACGACTTCACCCGGGAGCCCGGCGGCGGCGACCGGACCTTCACCGTCGTGCTGGGCCTCTACCCGAGCCGCGGCCTGCCCGAGCGGCGGGACCCGTGACGGCCACGACCACCCCCGCGTCGCCGGCCGCGCCGCCGACCGCGCTGGGGGCCCGCTTCCGCCTCTTCCTCGTCTCGGCGACCGCCGCCAACCTGGGCGACGGGCTGATGGCCGTCGCCCTCATGTGGCTGGCCTCGTCGCTGACCCGCGAGCCCGCGGCGATCGCCCTCATCGGCCTCGCGAACCGGCTGCCGTGGCTGCTGCTCAGCCTGCCGGCCGGCGTCATCGTCGACCGGGTCGACCGCCGCCGGCTCATCGTCGCGATGGACGGCGTGCGGTGCGCGACCGTCCTCGTCCTCGGCCTCGTGGTGGCGGCCGTGCAGTCCGACCTGCCCTCCCCCGCCGCGCTCGCCGCCGGTGCGGACACCCCGGCCGGCGCCCCGGCGCTCCTCGGCCTGCTCGCCCTCAGCGCCCTGGTGCTGGGCTGCGCCGAGGTGCTCCGCGACAACGCCGCGCAGACCCTCCTGCCGGCCCTCGTCGAGCGGCACCAGCTGGAGAAGGCCAACGCACGGCTGTGGAGCGCCGAGATCAGCGCCAACCAGTTCGTCGGGCCTCCGCTGGGTGGCGTGCTGGTCGGGCTGGCCGTGGCGCTGCCGTTCCTCCTCAACGCGGGGCTGCTCGCCCTGAGCGCCGTGCTGCTGCTCGGCATGAGCGGCGTCTACCGCGCGCGACCGGCGCCCCCGACGGCGGCGCCCGTCACGGCGGCGCCCGCCGCGGCGCGCCCCTCCTGGCGGGCCGACCTCGCCGAGGGCATCACGTGGCTCTGGCGGCACCGGCTGCTGCGCACGCTCGCCCTCATGCTCGGCGTGATGAACCTGATGGGCGCCGCGGCGTTCGCGACGATCGTGCTCTTCGTGCAGGAGGTGCTCGGCGTGCTCGACGGCTGGGCGTTCGGCCTCGTGCTCACCGGCTCCGCGATCGGGTCGGTGCTGGCGGGTCTCGTCAGCGAGCGGATCGTGCGCCGCCTCTCCCCCGGGCCGACCCTGCTCCTCGCCGTCGCCGGCATGGGCCTGGGCCTCGGCGCCGCCGGACTGACCTCCTCGCCCGTGCTGTTCTGGACGATCGAGCTGGCCACCGGGCTGACGGTCGTGCTCTGGAACGTCGTCACCGTCTCGCTGCGCCAGCGCATCATCCCCGACCACCTGCTGGGCCGCGTCAACGCGGCCTACCGCTTCTTCGGCTGGGGGATGATGGCGCTCGGCGCCCCGCTGGGGGCGCTCGTCATCCTGCTCGTCGAGCCGACGCTCGGGCGCGGGACGGCGCTGCGCGCGCCGTACCTGCTCGGGGCCGCCGCCTACCTCGTCATGGTCCCCGTCGTCCTGCTCCGACTGCGCACCACGCACCTCCGCGCCGCCGAGGAGGCGGCGGAGGAGGTGGCCGACGTGGCGTGAGCGCCCCTCAGAGTCGCGGGTCGACCGGCTCCGACTCGAGCGCCAGGACGGCGAACACCCGCTGGTGGACCTCCCAGAGCGGGTCGCCGGCGACGAACCGCACCAGCGCGTCGAGGCCGAGGCCGTGCTCCTTCAGCGCCAGGTCGCGCTTGCGGCCCAGGTGCCGGCGGCGCAGCACGTCGAGCGAGCCGAGGTAGTCGGGCCCGTAGATGATGCGGAGGTACTCCCGACCCCGCACCTTGACGCCCGGCTGGACGCGGCGTCGCGCACCCGGCTCGGCCACCTCGTCGGCGGGCTTGACGACCATCCCCTCCCCGCCGGCAGCGGTCAGGTCGAGCCACCACTGCGTGGCGACGGCGCGGTCGTCGTCCGAGCCGAGGTCCACGAACCGCGCGCGGGTCGGGGTGACGAGCGGGTGGCCGTGCATCGCGGCGACCTGCTCGAGGTGCCAACGGTGGGTGCGGGTGGCGGCGTAGGCCTCACCCTCCCCCGCGAGCACCGCGAACGGAGCCACGGTCACACCGGTGAGCCCGTCGGTCGGGCGCACGTAGCTGCGGTACGCGTCGCGGAAGGCCCCGGCGTCGTCGGTACGGCGACGGGTCCGGTCCGCGAGCGCGACGAGAACCGGGTCGTCCAGCCCCCGGGCGAGGGCCGCGTCGAGCGCCGCCTGGGCCGCCGGGAGGGCGACGGAGGCGGCGGCGCCGACCGCGGCGTACTGCTCCCGGATCAGCTCCCCCGCCTTCGCCGACCACGGCAGCAGCTCGGCGTCGAGCACCAGCCAGTCGGTGCCGAGCCGCTCGAACAGCGGCCCGGCGGCCTCGGTCAGCGAGCCCACCAGCCGGCGGCCGAGGTCGCCGGGGAAGAAGGCGCGCCCCGTGCGGGTGACGACCTGGCCCGTCGAGCCGTCGGCGATGCCGAACCGGCGCTCCGCCGTGGCCGCGTCGCGGGCGAGCACCGCCACGGCGCGGGAGCCCATGTGCTTCTCCTCGCAGACGACCGTGGTGAGGCCGGCCGCGGCGTACTCGGCGAACGCCTCCTCGGGGTGCTCGAGGAAGCCGTCGAGAGCGGAGGTGGCGACGGGCGCCATCGTCGGCGGCAGGTGGACGAGCCAGCGCGGGTCGACCGCGAACCGGCTCATCACCTCGAGCGCGGCCGCGGCGTTCTCGTCGGGCACCTTGACGCGAGGTCCGAAGGTCGTCTCCAGCCACCGGGTGCCGAGCACGTCGGAGGCGGCGAGCGCACCCGGCTCGCGCTCCGGGACCGTGGGGACGAGGGGGCGTGCGGGGGCGTACCACTCCCGCTCGGCCGGGACGGCGACCAGCTCGCGCTCCGGGTAGCGCAGGGCCGTCAGGGCGCCACCGAAGACGACACCCGTGTCGAGGCAGATCGTGCCGTTGACCCACTCGGCGCTCGGCACGGGCGTGTGGCCGTAGACGACGGTCGCCGCCCCGCGGTAGTCCTGCGCCCACGGGTAGCGCACGGGCAGGCCGAACTCGTCGGTCTCGCCCGTGGTGTCGCCGTAGAGCGCGAACGCCCGGACGCGCCGTGACGAGCGGCCGTGGTAGGCCTCCTTGAGCCCGGCGTGCGCGACCACGAGACGGCCCCCGTCGAGCACGTAGTGGGCCACGAGGCCGTCCATGAAGGTCGTCATCCGCTGCCGGAAATCGTCGCTCTCGGCGCCGAGCTGCTCGAGCGACTCGGCGAGCCCGTGCGCGACCTTCACCTGACGGCCGCGGAGGGCACGGACGAGCTTGTCCTCGTGGTTGCCCGCGACGCAGAGCGCCGTGCCCGCGGCGACCATCCCCGCGACGAGCCGGAGCACGCCGGGCGTGTCGGGACCGCGGTCGACGAGATCGCCGACGAAGACGGCGGTGCGCCCGGCCGGGTGCCGGGCGCCCACCGGACGATCGGCGTCGTCGAGCTCGAGCTGCCACCCGAGGCGCTCGAGCAGCGTGCGCAGCTCGGCCGCGCAGCCGTGCACGTCGCCGACCACGTCGAACGGGCCCGTGAGGTCGCGTCGGTCGTTCCACGAGCGCTCCCGCACGATGGTGGCGGCGTCGACCTCCTCGACGCCGTCGAGGACGTGGACGCGGCGGAACCCCTCGCGGCGCAGCCCACGGAGCGAGCGGCGCAGGTCGCGGTCGTGCCGCTCCACGACGAGCTCGACCGGGGTGCGCCCGAAGGTGCGACCGCTCGCGCGGTGCCGGTCGACGGCCGTCCGCGCAGGCACCTTGAGCACGATCGCGTCGACCAGCAGGTCGTGGCTCCGCGCGAGTGCCACGAGCCGGGCGCGCGCGTCGGCCTGCACGTTCGTCGCGTCGACGACCGTCAGGAGCCCGCGGCGCAGGCGGATCCCGACGAGGTGGTCGAGCAGGTCGAACGCGTCGGGCGTCGCGCTCTGGTCGTCCGCGTCGTCCGCGACGAGCGCCCGGCACACGTCGGACGAGACGACCTCGGTCGGCGCGAAGTGGCGCGCCGCGAAGGTCGACTTGCCGCTGCCCGAGGCGCCCACGAGCAGCACCAGACCGGCGGCGGGCACACCGATCTCCCGGATCTCAGCCACGACGGAACACCCCCATCTGCGTCGGCGCGCCGACCTCGGGATCGACCTCGCCGATCCAACGTCGCTCCACGGTGTAGCCCCGGCGCTCGGCGACGCCGTCGCACCAGGCGGCGAACTCCGCCCGCGACCACTCGAAGCGGTGGTCGGGGTGGCGGAACCCGGTGAGGTCGGGGTAGCGCACGTTGTAGTCGGCGTTCGGGGTGGTCACGACGACCGCGCCCGGACGCGCCTCACCGAGCACGACCCGCTCGAGCGCGGGCAGCCGCTCGGGGTCGAGGTGCTCGACCACCTCCATGAGCACGGCCGCGTCGTAGCCCGCGAACCGCTCGTCCGTGTAGGTCACGGACCCCTGGAAGACGCGGATCCGCGCCCGCAGCGCCTCCGCCTGCCGCTCGCCGGTGCGGCGCAGCGAGCGCTCGTCGACCCGCAGGCGCCGCTCGGTGGCGAGCACGCCGACCGAGGAGACGTCGGCGCCCGCGACGAGCGCGTAGGCCGGGCGGCTCAGCACGTCGCCGAGCAGCTGACCGCCGCCGCAGCCCAGGTCGATGACGCTCGAGGCGCCCGCCGCGGCGAGCTCGTCGAGCACGCCGAGCACGGCCTCGCGCCGGAGCTGGTTGAGCGGGCGCCGCGGGGTGGTCACGGCGTCGCCGTCGGGTGCCGCCTGCCCGGTGCCCGCGTCGTCACCGCCTCCGTCGCCCGTCTCCGGACGACCGTCCAGCTCGTCGAGGCGGGTGATCGCCTCGCGAGCCAGGGCACGTCGACGGCCGAGGTAGCGGCGCGTGATGAGGTCGCGCTCGGGGTGCGTCGCGAGCCAGTCGCCGCCGGAGCGCAGCAGCTTGTCGACCTCGTCGGGCGCCTGCCAGTAGTGCTTCGCCTGGTCGAGGGCCGGCAGCAGCACGTGGAGCTGGTTGAGCGCGTCCGCGAGCACGACGTCGCCGGTGAGCGTGAGGTCGAGGTAGCGCGACGGACCCCACCCGGGGAGCGTCTCGTCGAGCGGTACGTCGCGCGCCACCACCGTCCACCCGAGAGGCTCGAACACGCGGCGGAGGAGGTCGCGGCCCGCCTCGCCGCCCGGGCGGCACGGCACGGCCGGGAGGTGCACCTCGAGCGGGATCGGCGTCGCCGCCAGCTCCGGGCGCGCGTCGCACCGGCCCGTCCGAGCCGTGCTGAAGACCTTGCGGAGCGCGACGGCGAGCAGCGACGACGCCGCGTAGGGACGGTCGTTGACGTACTGCGCCAGCGAGAAGTCCGGGGTGCCCTGCGGACGGGACCGGACCAACCGCACCGGATCGACGTCGAGCACGAGCGCCGCGGTGCACCGCTCCTCGGTCGCCTCCGGGTAGAACACCGTCGCGGTGCCGAAGGACTGCTCGAAGGCCTGCACGCGGTCGGGGTGCTTGAACAGCAGGTACCCCAGGTCGGTGGCGGGCCGGTGGGTGGTCGAGACGGTCAGGAGCACCCGGCCGATCCTGCCAGCCGGTCGCGCGGACCGCCTCCGCTTTCCTCGCCGGTGTGCACGGCCGGTGCGCACCGGCCGGTGCGCCCGCCGGTGCGGCTGGACCAGCGCTGTCGGTGGGGCGTCGTAGGTTCGCGGGGTGACGTTCGACCAGCCTCCCGTCGTCCGGATGTTCGTCGACGAGCGACGTCTGCCCGCCGGCGAGTGGCCGATGACGATCCCGGCCGTCGCACAGCTGACCGCGGAGGGCTTCGCTCCCGGTGCCGGCGTCACGTTCCTCGTCGGGGAGAACGGCTCGGGCAAGTCGACGATCGTGGAAGGTCTCGCGGAGGCCTACGGCCTGCCGGTCGAGGGCGGGTCACGCAACGGCGGTCAGGAGACCCGGCGCAGCGAGTCGCGGCTCGGGTGGTCGCTGCAGGTGCAGCGCGGCATCGGTGCGGGCCGGTGGGGCTTCTTCCTCCGCGCCGAGACCATGCACGGCTGGTACACGTTCACCGAGCAGACCGGCGGGAGCAGCCGCACCCCGACCTTCCACGAGCTCTCCCACGGGGAGTCCTTCCTCGAGGTCGTGCGCACCCGGATCGACAGCCCGGGGTTCTACTGCCTCGACGAGCCGGAGGCCGCCCTGTCGTTCTCCGCGAGCATCGCGCTCGTCGGTCACCTCCACGCGATCGCAGCAGCCGGCGGGCAGGTGGTCTGCGCGACGCACTCGCCGATCATCGCGTCGCTTCCCGGCGCCCGCATCCTCGAGGTCGGGCCGTGGGGCCTGCGGGAGACGACCTGGGAGGACCTCGAGCTGGTGCAGCACTGGCGCCGGTTCCTCGACGCACCGGGCCGCTACCTGCGGCACGTGCTGGAGGAGGAGACGGAGGGGTGAGCCCCCGGCGGGGTCAGCGCTTGCGGAGCACGGCGACGAACATCGCGTCGGTGCGGTGCGCGTGCGGCCAGAGCTGGACGGTCGCGGCTCCGGTGGCCAGCGTCGGTCCCGTCGCGTCGGGCACCCCGGGCAGCAGCGCCGGGGCGTCGAGCGGCTCGACGTCGCCGCGACCGGCGAGCACGGCGTCGACGACGGCGACCGTCTCGGCGGGCACGGGCGAGCAGGTCGCGTAGACGACGACACCACCGGGCCGCACGAGGTCGAGCGCGGAGCCGAGCAGCCGCTCCTGCAGCGGCACGAGGGTGCGCAGGTCGGCGGGCTGACGCCGCCAGCGGGACTCCGGTCGGCGGCGGAGGGCGCCGAGGCCGGAGCACGGGGCGTCGACGAGCACCCGGTCGAAGGTGCCGGGCGCCCAGGACGGCGCGGTGCCGTCGCCGGTCACGACGTCGGCGACCCCGGGCGCGAGC
>DASWYU010000303.1:0-5263 GCA_036404795.1 Nocardioides sp.
CGCGCCCGTGCCGCCGAGCCGCCCCCGCAGGGGGGCGAACGTGTCGTTGGTGATCCGGCCCGCCCAGACCAGGTCCCACAGGGCGGTCGCGAGCGCACCGTCGTCGGACGTGCCGACGGCGTCGGCCAGCTGGCGGAAGAACCAGGCGCCGCCGGGGGCGAGCGCGGCGATCACGGCGTCGTTGAGCTCGGAGGCGTCGTGGGGTGCGGGCAGCGGCAGGGTGAGGTCGGCCGCGTCCACCGGGTGGAGCGTCACCCAGCCGTCGGAGCCGGGCAGCGCGCCCTGGCCGGCCCACACCACCTCGCCGCCCGCGGTCAGCTCGTCCAGCATCGCGGGGGAGTAGTCGTGCACCCGGCTCGGCAGCACCAGCGACTCCCAGGCGCTCGCGGGCAGCGCGCAGCCGGCGAGCTGGTCGATGACGGTCAGCACCCCGTCCACGCCGTGCAGGCCGCCGCGGCGGCCGCGGGGCCGGGGGTAGGCCCGGCTCCCGTCGGCCTCGGGCGGAGGCACCGGCGCGACCTGCTGCCAGGCGGGGAGGAACCGGGCGAGCGCCGCGGGGTCGACCGGCTCCACCTCCTGGCGCAGCCGTGCCAGGGACCGTCGACGGATGCGGCGGAGCACCTCGTCGTCGCACCACTCGGCGCCGCTGCCCCCCGGGCGGAACTCGCCGTCGGTGACCCGACCCTCCGTGCGCAGCCGTTGCAGCGTCGTGTCGACGACGGCGGTGCCCAGGCCGAGCCGATCCGCCACGTCCGTCGTCGTGAAGGGGCCGTGGGTGCGGGCGTAGCGGGCGACGAGGTCGCCGAGCGGGTCGGCCACCGGCTCCGTGAACACCTGGGCGACGCCCGGCGGGACGGCGACCCCGAGCGCGTCGCGGAGCCGGCCGACGTCCTCCACCACGCTCCAGCGTTCGTCGCCGGCCATGCGCACGACCACGGCGCGACGTGCGGCGGCGAGCTCCTCGAGCCAGCCGGAGGCCGCGTCGGGCTCGACCGCCCGCGCCGCCACCTCCGCGGCCGTGAGCGGACCGACGACCCGGAGCAGGTCGGCGACACCCTCGGCGTCGTGGGCGCGCCGGTCGGTCGCGCGCCGCTGCAGTTCCTGCTCGACCTCCTCGATGACCTCGGGGTCGAGGAGGTCGCGCAGCTCGGTGCGTCCGAGCAGCTCGGCGAGGAGCGCGGGGTCGAGCGACAGCGCGGCCGCGCGCCGCTCCGCCAACGGCGAGTCGCCCTCGTAGAGGAACTGCGCCACGTAGCCGAACAGCAGCGAGCGCGCGAACGGCGACGGCGACGAGGTGTCGACGTCCACCACTCGCACCTCCCGCCGGTCGACGCGGCGGTGCAGCTCGAGCAGAGCCGGCAGGTCGTACACGTCCTGGAGGCACTCCCGCACCGTCTCCAGCACGACCGGGAACGACGGGTACTTCGCCGCGACCTCCAACAGCTGCGACGCCCGCTGGCGCTGCTGCCACAGCGGCGAGCGACGTCCCGGCTCGCGGCGGGGGAGCAGCAGGGCGCGCGCCGCGCACTCGCGGAACCGCTGCGCGAACAGCGACGAGCCGCCCACCTCGGTCGTGACGATCGACTCGAGCTCCTCCGGCTCGAAGACGAGCACCTCGCCGCTCGGCGGGTCCTCACCGGTGTCGGGCAAACGCACGACGATGCCGTCGTCGAACGCGTGAGCCTGGCCGTCGACGCCGTAGCGCTCCCGCACCCGCGCGTTGATCGCGAGGGCCCAGGGGGCGTGGACGGGGATCCCATACGGCGAGTGCAGCACCAGCCGCCAGTCACCGAGCTCGTCCCGGAACCGCTCGAGCACGAGGGTGCGGTCGCTCGGCAGCACGTCGGTCGCCGAGCGCTGGTCCGCGACGTACGCCACCAGGTTGCCCGCCGCCCACTCGTCGAGACCGCTCGCGACGGCGCGCCGCACCGCGTCGGGCTCGGGCAGCGCGCCGAGCTCGCGGTGGAGGGCCCCGACCGCCGCACCGAGCTCCGCGGGGCGCCCCGGGGAGTCGCCGTGCCAGAACGGGAGCCGACCGGGCACCCCGGGGGCGGGGGTGACGAGCACCTGGTCGTGGGTGATGTCCTCGATGCGCCAGCTCGTCGCGCCGAGGGCGAACACGTCGCCGACCCGCGACTCGTACACCATCTCCTCGTCGAGCTCGCCGACCCGGCGTCCCGGCCCGCGTCCTCGCTCGTCGCCGCCGACGAGGAACACGCCGAAGAGACCGCGGTCGGGGATGGTGCCGCCGCTCGTCACGGCGAGGCGCTGGGCACCGGGCCGGGCGGTCAGGGTGCCGGTGACCCGGTCCCAGACGAGACGCGGGCGGAGCTCGGCGAACTCGTCGGAGGGGTAGCGCCCGGCGAGGAGGTCGAGGGTCGCGTCGTAGGCGCTGCGGGGGAGCGTCGCGTACGGCGCGGCCCGCCGCACCAGGACGAACAGCTCGTCGACGTGCGTGGCCTCGAGGGCGACCGCCGCGACGACCTGCTGGGCGAGCACGTCGAGAGGGTTCGCGGGCACCCGGAGGGACTCGATCGCCCCCGTGCGCATGGAGTCGACCGCGACGACCGTCGGCGCGAGGTCGGCGCGGAACTGCGGGAAGAGCACACCGTGGGAGATCTCACCGACCTGGTGGCCGGCACGCCCCACGCGCTGCAGGGCGCTGGCGATGCTCGGCGGCGACCCGATCTGGACGACCAGGTCCACCGCCCCCATGTCGATGCCCAGCTCGAGGCTGCTCGTCGCCACGACGCAGGGCAGACGGCCGCTCTTGAGGTCGTCCTCGATGATCTCGCGCTGCTCCTTGGAGACCGATCCGTGGTGGGCGCGGGCGACGAGGACGGCCGCACCGGTCGATGCACCCGACTGGCCGGCCATCTCGGCCGGCGGACGGGAGGGTGCCGGGGGCCCGTCGGTTCCCTCCCCGTCGTCGCCGCGCTCCTCGGCACGTTCGGAGGCCAACGTGTTGAGGCGGGCGGTCAGGCGCTCCGAGACGCGGCGCGAGTTGGTGAAGACGATCGTGGAGCGGTGGGCCTCGACCAGGTCGAGCACGCGCTCCTCCACGTGCGGCCAGATGGAGGTGGCCGAGCGGCCGGAGTCGGGGTCGTCCTCGTCGTACTCACCCGGAGCGGTCATGTCCTCGACCGGCACGACGACCCCGAGGTCCCACCGCTTCTCCGACGGCGGGGCGACGACCTCGACGGGCCGGCCGCCACCGAGGAAGCGGGCGACCTCCTCGATCGGGCGGACGGTCGCCGAGAGCCCGACGCGTTGCGCGGGCTGCGGCAGCAGCGCGTCGAGCCGCTCGAGGGTGAGCGCCAGGTGGGCGCCGCGCTTGCTGCCCGCGACGGCGTGCACCTCGTCGACGATGACGGTCTCGACCCCGCGCAGCGCCTCGCGCGCCTGCGAGGTGAGCATGAGGAACAGCGACTCGGGGGTCGTGATGAGGATGTCGGGCGGCCGGGTGCCGATGCGGCGCCGGTCGGCCGCCGAGGTGTCCCCCGAGCGGACCCCGACCCGCACCTCCGGGACCTCCACCCCCAGACGCTCGCCCGTGGCGCGCAGGCCGACGAGCGGCGTGCGGAGGTTGCGCTCGACGTCGACGGCCAGGGCTTTGAGGGGCGACACGTAGAGCACCCGGCAGCGGTGCGCCTGCTCCTCGGGCGGGGGCGTCGTGGTGAGGCGGTCGATCGCGGAGAGGAACGCGGCGAGGGTCTTGCCCGATCCGGTGGGCGCGACCACGAGCGCGTGGCTGCCCGAGCCGATCGCGTCCCACGCCCCCTCCTGCGCCGAGGTCGGCGTCGCGAAGGCAGCCGTGAACCACGCCTGGGTCACCTCGGAGAAGCGGGCGAGCGCGGATGCCGACATGCTGTCCATCCTTGCAGCGTGCACCGACAGTCCTGAGCGTCCGCAGGTCTGTCGGTCCCACGCCCTAGGTTGGGCGTCGTGACGGAACCTCTCGGGAGCTCGCCGGCGCCGGTCCCGCCGGACGTGCTGATCCACGCCCGCGGCCTGCGGAAGTCGTTCGGCGACTTCGAGGCCGTGCGGGGCATCGACCTCGACGTCCCTCGTGGCCAGGCCTTCGGCTTCCTCGGCCCCAACGGCGCGGGGAAGTCGTCGACCATGCGGATGGTCGCGGCGGTGTCGCCCCCGACGGCCGGCACGCTCCGGATCCTGGGGATGGACCCGACGACGGACTCGTCGGCCGTCAAGGCACGCATCGGCGTCTGCCCGCAGGAGGACACGCTCGACCTCGAGCTGACCGTGCGGGACAACCTGGTGGTCTATGCGCGGTACTTCGGGATCCCGCGACGGGCGGCGCGGGAGCGGGCCGACGAGCTGCTCGACTTCGTGCAGCTCGGCGACAAGGCCGGCGTCATGGTCGACGACCTCTCGGGCGGCATGAAGCGGCGGCTCACGATCGCGCGGTCGTTGGTGAACCGCCCGGAGATCCTGCTCCTCGACGAGCCGACGACCGGGCTCGACCCGCAGGCGCGGCACGTGGTGTGGGACCGCCTGTTCCGGCTCAAGGCCGAGGGGGTGACGCTCGTGCTGACGACCCACTACATGGACGAGGCCGAGCAGCTGTGCGATCGGCTCGTCGTCATGGACAAGGGCAGCATCGTGGCGGACGGCTCGCCCGCCGACCTGGTGCGCGAGCACGTCGCGCGCGAGGTCGCCGAGGTGCGGTTCGGCGCGGCCGACGGCTCCCACGTCGACCTCGCCGAGCGGGTGGCGGGCTTCGCCGACCGGGTCGAGGTGCTGCCCGACCGGCTCCTGCTCTACAGCGCGGACGGGGAGCGGGCCGTCGCCGACGTGCACGCCGCCGGGCTGACCCCGACGACGACCCTCGTGCGGCGCGCGTCGCTGGAGGACGTGTTCCTCCGGCTCACCGGCCGCACGCTGGTGGAGTGATGAGCACCGCGCAACAGCCCGTCGCGCCGCCGGGCACCGTGGCGGCGGCGCTGCGGCTCTCGGCGTACTGGGCGACCGTCTTCCGCCGCACCTGGCGGGGCGGCGTGGTGTCCGCCCTGCTGACGCCGCTGCTCTACGTCGTCGCGATGGGCGTGCTGCTCGGCGGCTTCGTCGAGGCGGGCGCCGCGGAGCTGGAGGGTGCGTCGTCCTACCTGGCGTTCGTCGCGCCGGGCCTGCTCGCGGCGCACGCGATGCAGATGGTCATCGGGGAGACCACCTACCCAGTGATGTCGGGCGTGAAGTGGAACAAGACCTACTACGCGATGCACGCCGCGCCGATCGGCATCGG
>DASWYU010000304.1:0-6279 GCA_036404795.1 Nocardioides sp.
CCGCGCTGACCGACTCCGGACGGGGCGAGGCAAGAGCCGCCCGTGGGCGACAGGAAACGCGGACGGGGCGGTGCGACACGCCGATGAGCCGTCCCGCCCGGTCCGCGTTCTCTTTCGCCCGGGTGGGGCGCTCCCGCATTCTTCGTCGCCCACGGAGAGTGCGCGACCGGCCCGAACCCGCGGCGAAAAGTGCGGACTTTCGGGCGGATTCCGGCACGGAGGTGGCTCGGCCGTCCGCGTTTTCTTCCACGACGGGCCGGCCCGGTCCGCGTTTTCTTCGACCCGGACCGCACCGCGCCGCGCCGCGCCGCCCCCTACCCCGCGACGACCGTCGCGGGCGCGGCGTCGAGCACGGTGCGGACGGCGGCGAGCCGCTCGCCGTACCGTCCTGCCCCACCCCCGAACGTCTCCTGCTCCCACTCGTCGACGACGTGCTCGAGCAGCATCGTGGCGCGCTCGGCCCAGAAGCGGAGCGCGGGGTGGATCTCGCCGGAGATCTTGAAGTGGGCGAGCGCGGCCGCGATGTAGGCATCGACCTCGCCGTGGAGGAACCGGATGTGGGGCTCGCCGGCGGCGAGCCAGGCGACGATCTCCTCGGCGGAGCTGTCCCAGATCTCCTCGGGCACGAGCGCCCAGTCGTCGATCAGCTCGATCACGGCGCCCGGGACGGCCTCGTCGGTGCCGCCGTCGAAGAAGTACTCCTCCACGTGCCGCAGCGTGTCGTGGCCGTCGTCGCTGCCGAACGGGGCGCGCGGGTCGCCCTCGTCCCAGAACCAGTCGGGGGCCGCGGCGACGTAGGCGGGGTGGCTCGTGGCGGGGGAGAGCCCGGCGCCGGGATCGTCGAGGTGACGCGCGGCGGGAGGTGTCGGCATGGGCGCACCGTAACCGGCCGTGCCTATGCTCGCGCCATGGGTGAGGTGCGGCTGCGGGGCGAGCTGGTGTGCGACGACGCGGCGGAGGCCGCGACCGTGGCGGAGCACCTGCCGCGGCACGTCGCGCTCACCCGGGCCGAGCCGGGATGCCGCTCGTTCGCCGTCACGCCGACCGACGACCCCCTCGTCTGGCAGGTCGACGAGTGCTTCACCGACGCTGCGGCGTTCCGCGCGCACCAGGCCCGGGTCGCGGCGAGCGAGTGGGGCGTCGCGACGGCCAGGATCGAGCGGCGCTACCGCGTCGAGGGGATCGTCGAGGGGGCCGTCGAGGGGATCCCGGACGACCCGACCCGCTAGTTTCGCCAACGACGGCTGCCGCCCGGTGGTCGCGCGGCGGAGGAGGGGCAGTGACGGTCGAGGTCGTCGACGAGGGTCGGCAGCAGCGGTACGAGGCGCGGATCGACGGCGAGCTCGCCGGTTTCGCGGTCTACATCCAGGCCGACGGGATGCGCGTCATCACGCACACCGAGGTGGAGCCCGCGTTCGAGGGGAAGGGCGTCGGGTCGGCGCTGGCGCGGTTCGCGCTCGACGACATCCGCGCCCGCGGGGAGAAGGTCATGGCGGTCTGCCCGTTCGTGCTGGGCTGGATGCAGCGCCACCCGGACTACGCCGACCTCGCCTTCAACGCCCCGGCGAGCCGGGTCGTCGACTGAGCGCGGCCGGTCCCGTGAGCGCCTGCTACCTGGACAAGTCCGAGCCTGCGGCGTACGGCGCGCTCGGAGCCACCGCCACCGCGGTCGCCGACGCGGCGAAGCGCGTCGGGCTCGATCGCACCCTGGTCGAGCTCGTCAACATCCGCGTCTCGCAGATCAACGGCTGCGCGTTCTGCCTCGACCTGCACCACCGCCGGGCACTGGCGGCGGGGGAGGAGCCGCGGCGGCTCGCGGTGCTGGAGGCGTGGCGGGAGACGACGCTGTTCACCGAGGCCGAGCAGGCCGCCCTCGTGCTCGCGGAGTCGATCACCCGGCTCCCGTCGCACGACGAGCGGTGCCGGGCCGAGGCGCGGGCGCGGCGGGTGCTCGGCGACGAGGCCTACGCCGTCGTCGCCTGGATCGCCGTCACCATCAACGCCTTCAACCGCATCTCGATGACGAGCCACCACCCCGTCGGCTGACGCTCCGCCGCCCCGTCGGCACGGGTGCGACGTCCGTCTGACGAGCCCGACTCGCCACATAGGTTCACCTAACCTAAGATTCATCTGCTGTGAGATCGGATGAGTCGACGGGGGTACGGCGAGTGGCAACGCGCAACGGGTTCGTCGCGGTGCTCGCGACCCTGCTCCTCGGTCTCGGGCTGGTCGCCTGCGGGGGCGTGCTGCTCCTCGACTCCGGCGGCCGCGACCGGCGGTGGGCGGAGATGGGCGCCGACGGGGACGCGGCGGCCTGGCTCGCGCAGCGGCTCGTGCCCTGGGCGCGGGAGCAGTGGGTGCTCGGGCCCGCCTCCGACGTGGTCGTCGCCGGGCAGAGCCTCGGGGCGATGACCGCGCTGCGCGCCGTGCTCGGCCACGGCGACGTCGTCGGGGGAGCGGTCGCGCAGTCCGCGTCGCTGTGGCAGGACGACCTCGCGGACCTCGTCGAGGGCCGCGACCTCACGGGGCGGCGCGTCCACGTCGAGGTCGGCACCCAGGAGTGGGTGCTCCACGGGCCCAACCGCGACCTCGCGGGACGGCTCGAGCGGGCGGGGGCGACGGTGCGGTACGTCGAGTTCGACGGCGGTCACGACTACGCCTGCTGGCGCGGGGGGCTCGCCGACGCGGTCGCGAGGCTGCTCGGTCCCGACCCGTCCGCCTAGACGGACGCGGGTGCCTCGGTGGGTGCCTCGGTGGCGGCGCCGACGACGAGGTCGATGTCGGCGTGCTCGCCCATCGCGGCCGCGGCGGCGGTCGGGTCCTGGGCGGCGATCGCCTCGAGGATCGCGGCGTGGTCGTGGGAGCGGACGTCGCTGGACGCGCCGTACACCACCTCGCCCCGGTCGATCGCGCGGCGCAGTGCCGCCATGACCCCGGCGTAGGAGCCCAGCAGCAGCCGGTTGCCGCTCGCCTCGAAGACGAGGAAGTGGAAGGAACCGGGGGTGCGCCCCTGCTCGCGCTGCTCCCGCTGGGTCGGGTAGTCGGCGTCGCGGCGCGAGGGCTGGTCGTTCTCGACGCTCCCGCGGAGGGCGACGAGGTGCTCCTCCGTGCGGTGCATCGCGGCCTGGCGGGCGGCCTCGATCTCGAGGGAGCGGCGGTAGACCAGGATCTCCGCGAGGCTGTAGTCGGAGATGAACTCCGTGATGACCGAGCTCACCGGCGTGCGGGAGCGCACGAAGGTGCCGCGGCCGGGAAGCGTCTCCAGCATGCCGAGGCTGGCGAGCGACCGCACCGCCTCGCGCACCGTCGTCTTGCCGACCCCGAGCATCTCCATGAGCTCGGGCTCGATCGGGATGCGGGAGTTCACCGGCCACTCGCCCGAGGTGATCTTCTTGCGGAGGAAGGTGAGCGTGTTGCGGGCCATCTGCGAGCCCGACGGGCTGGTCATCCCGGGTCCTCCCTGAGCGTGCACGGTCCTGGCGGCGGCAGCGCGGAGTGACCGGGGCCACCCGTCGCCTGGGGCCGAGTCTACTGAGGGCGGGACAGGCCCGGGGGACTTCAGCAGATGTGGCGCCGGGTCGGAAATGCGATTCGGGTCGTGGTGTCTCGCCCGCGGGATCCGCAGGGGAGGCACCACGACCCGGGGTCGCAGCAGGGGTACGGCGCAGGCCCGGCCTCAGCCGGCGGCCTGGACCTCGAGCGGCGCGTCGTCCTTCGGCCGGCCCAGCGGCCTGCCGATGACGATGACGTTGCTCTCGTAGAACTCGCCGTTCCAGTCGGCGCAGGTGATGAGCACCAGCGCGCCGTCGCCGTGGTCCTGGCCGAAGAGCTCCTCGGCCTTCTCGGTGACGTCCTCGCGGCTGTAGTAGAGCGGCGAGGAGGTGAGCTCGTAGCGCATCCGGCCCAGGTCGCTCACCACGTCGACGAGGTCGCCCTGCTCGAGCGACCCGACGCTGTTCATCGCGCCGCCGCCCGTGTGGACGGTGTGACCGGTGATGACGGTCTGGCCCTGGGTGCTGCCCGGCTTGGCGCTGAGGTTCCACCAGCCGACCAGCTCGGCGTCGCGCGGCGGGTCCAGCACCCCGTCGGCCACGCTGATCGGGATGATCGGCGCCGAGACGTCGATCCGCGGCACCTCCAGCCGGATCGGCGCGGCCGGGTCGATCGAGACGAACTCCGACGACGTCGTGCCGTCGTCCGCCTCGCCACCCGGCCACGCCACACCCCAGCCGATGAGGCCGACGCTCATCACGAGGAGCACGGTGGTCAGGGCGGAGAGGATCGCGTCCCCCAGCCCCGGCCGCTTCGTGCTCTCGCTCATCGCGTCAGTAGATCACGCAGGATCAGAGCGAGCGGCGCGAACGCACGAGCTGCGCCACACCGGCGCCACCCGCGAGGACGACCATGCCGCCGAGGGCCACCGGGGCCCAGGGGACCTCGGTCTCGCCCGCGGCACCCGCCGGCACCGACACGGGGACGGCCGGGGTGGGCTCGTCCGGCGTGGCCGGCGGCGTCGTGGGCGGGGTCGTGGGCGGGGTCGGCGTGTCGATGTCGGCGACGCCGCCCTTGCAGAACGCCTTGCCGAGCTCGAGGCTCGCGAAGCTGCTGCCGATGAACTGCGAGGCCGCGGGGAGCACCTGCAGGTCGAGGGCGGTGACCTCGATCGAGTTGGCCGACGGCTGCGACTGCTTGTTGAGCGTCAGGCTCAGCACGTTGTCGCGGACCGGCGCGAGCTGGTCGGAGATCTGCGCGATGACCAGGTCGTTGATCTGGTGCAGGTAGGGGAACAGCGCGGTCAGCGGCTGCAGGAGCCCGCCGAGGCCGTTGTTCAGCTGCGTCTCCAGGCCGTTGAGCAGGGAGTCGACGACCACGTCGAGGTCGGTGACGACCTCCGTGTTCGGCGGGATGTCGCCCACGGGGAGGTCGAGGATGTCGATCTCCTGGCCGGCGACGGTCACGTAGCCGCGCAGGTCGGCGATGTTCGACGTCGCCGAGGCGGAGGTCGAGGTCGCCTGGCAGGTGCTCTGGATGGCGCCGGCCGTCTCGATGACGAGGCCGAGGTCGCCCAGACCGCCGAGGACCTGGTTGAGCACGTCGCTGAGCGGCGTCGTGAGCTGCGAGACCAGGGGGCCGAGCAGGTCGTTGAGCGGCTGTGTCAGCGGGTTGAGGATGTTCGACTGGATCAGGTCTGCATCGCCCAGGTTGATCGTGCCGGGGAGCAGGGTGACCGCGTCGCCGCCGGTGAGGCAGGAGCCGTCGCCGACCTCGGCGATGACGGCACCGGTGCCCGCGACGCCGGAGCAGGCGCGTGCAGTGCCGCGGCCGTCCGCGACGGCGGTCGTGGCGTCCTGGTAGAGCACACCGACCGTCACGTTGCTCTGGATGGACAGGACGTCGGCGACCTCGGGGGAGTTCGTGCCGGTGGCCGTCTGCTCCCTGCCGTCGTTGACGACCACGAACTGGCCCGAGTCGACCGGGCTGCCGGCGATCGTCAGGATCGCGGCCGTGGCGCTGGCCTCGGCGGCCGGCTCGGCGGCCATGGCCGGCGCAGTGGTCACGCCGATGACGGCGACGGTGGACAGCGCGGCGAACCAGCGCTTGGCAGAGCGTGACAAAGGAATCCCTCCCCAGATGGACCTCGAGCGAGCCCGCTGACGCAGTCGGCTCGTCGTGGTCAACGACACATCGGGGATGAGGATACTCTCAAGATTCGCTCAAGGCGACTGCAAGAACGGTCACATCTGAACTACTGACCGGTACTCGATACGCCTGGGCTGGGCCTCCGTTCCACACTAGGCTGGCGCCGCTGTGCGCCGATCGTTCGATCGGCGCTGCACTGCGCCCCCGACGAACGGAGTACGACGCATGACCACCGCCATCCCCGAGAGCCTCCAGGGCAAGACCGTCGCGGTGCTCGGCGGCACCGGCCCCCAGGGCCGTGGCCTCGCCCGCCGCTTCGCCGCCGCCGGCCTGAACGTGGTGCTCGGCTCGCGCACGGAGGAGAAGGGGAAGGCCGCCGCGGCCGAGCTCGCCGAGGCGCTCTCCGGCACCGAGGGCGTCGGCGTGATCGCGGGCTCCGACAACGCCGGTGCCTCGGCCGCCGGCGACGTCGTGCTCGTCGTCGTGCCCTGGGACGGCCACAAGGAGCTCCTCGAGAGCCTCCGCACCGAGCTCGCCGGCAAGGTCGTCGTCGACTGCGTCAACCCGCTCGGCTTCGACAAGCAGGGCCCCTACGCCCTCAAGGTCGAGGAGGGCTCCGCGACCGAGCAGGCCCAGGCC
>DASWYU010000305.1:0-3374 GCA_036404795.1 Nocardioides sp.
CCTCCGCGTCGGCGCGCGACAGGCCGCCGATGTCGATGCCGGCCACCGTCGTGCCGCGCGCGACCTTGTCGCCCGCGACCGCGTAGGCCGCGCCGTACAGTCCCCCGGCCAGCAGCACGACAGCCGCGACGGAGAGCGCGACGACCCGTCCCGTACGGCGCTGCTTCACCGGCTCCTCCGTGGCGTCGGGGTCGGATGGGTCGGAGGGGTCGGAGGGGCCGGTCGCGTCGGCGGCCTCGTAGAGCGAGAGGCGCTCGGGCTCGGGCTCGGGCGCAGGCTCGGGATCGCGCTTGACGAGCGGCACCGCGACGGTCGGCTCGGGGTCGGCGTCAGTCTCGGCCTCCAGCTCGGCCTCGGGCTCGGCGGCGGGTTCGGCCGCGGCGTCGGCCGGCGGTCGGACGACGGGACGTTCGGCCGTGTCGCCCCCGAATCCCCCGTCGGACTGGTCGTCGGGGCGCGGGGTCGCGTCGTCCCCCGGGCCCTCGGGACCGGTCGCGCCCCCGGAGGCGGACTCGTCAGCGTCGTTCACGGGCGTCATCCTAGGGATGGACGGCGCGCAGGCCGACCCCGTCCACCCGGTTCACCCGTTCGGAGGGGCCGATCGCGGCCCGCCGGCGAGGGCCACGATCCCGGCCACCGCGACGGCGAGACCCAGGCCCAGCAGCGCGTAGCCCTTCGCGTTGGAGGCGATCGCGAAGTCCCCGCCGGGGGTCCACTGCAGCACCACGAGGAGCATCGCGACCCACCCGCCGGCGAAGCCGCACCGGGCGAGACGACCCGGCAACGCCACCAGCGCGGCGGCCGCGGCCACGGCGGCGAGGAGCACCCCCCACCAGTGTCCGCCCACGACGACGGACGCGAGGCCGCTCACCGCCCCGGCGACCGCCACCGCGAGGCCGAGCGCGACCTGCCGGGCGAGGGTCACAGGCCGGCGAACAGGTCGGTCTCCCAGCCGTCGGCGTCGACGGGGCCACGGGTGCCCTTCGCGAGGCGGTAGTGCTCGACGCCCCAGATCGCCGTACCGAGGTTGTTGGAGAGCGCGAAGAACGGACCGTCGACCGTGATCTGCGTGGCGTGCGCGCGCATCGCGTCCATCTTGGTCTCCGCGAAGGCGGTCGCGTCGACCCGGCAGGCGATGTCCTCGTCGTCCGAGCCCATCGGCATCGGGCCGTCGGGGTCCATGCCCTCGAACGTGGTGGTGTCGCCGGCGGCGCGGAGCTTGCGCAGCCCGTCGCGCAGCTGGCTGGCCGACATGGCGCCCCAGTAGATCTTGGCGATGTCGTGGGCCTCGCCCAGGTCGCGACGGTAGGAGGGGACGGCGGCCAGGTGCGCGGCGTACGTCGCCACCCGGTGCGCCTGGATGTGGTCCGGGTGGCCGTAGCCCCCGAACTGGTCGTAGGTCACCAGCACCTGCGGCCGCACCTCGCGGATGACGGCGACGAGGTGGTCGGCGGCCTCGGTGAGGTCGGCGTTCGCGAAGGCGCGGTCGTCGGTCTCGTCGGCCGCGACGGCGTGGCCGTCCTCGTGCCACTTCATGCCGGAGTCGCGGTAGCGCCCGAACCCGCCCAGGAACCGGTGGTCGGTCACGCCGAGCACCTTCATGGCGTCGTCCAGCTCGCCCCGGCGGTGCTCGCCCAGGGCGTCGTCGCGGTCGGCGGCGAGGTGCTCGAGCTCGGGCACCAGGATCTCGCCCATCTCGCCCGCGGTGCAGGTCACGAGGGTGACGCCACGCCCCTCCGCGACGTACTTCGCCATCGTCGCGCCCTGCCCGATCGTCTCGTCGTCGGGGTGCGCGTGGACGAGCAGGACGCGCTGCGCGGGGGTGGGGGTGTCGGTCACGGGACGAGGGTACGGCGCTGCTCCACCGTCATCCCTGCGGGCGCTTGATGCGCTTCGGCGCCGCGGGCAGGTCGAGCGGCGGGAGGGGCGCGGCGGGCGCCGGCTCGTCGGCGTCGAACCAGCCGTCGAGCTCGTCGCAGACGACCTCGAGCACGAAGGCAGGGGCGTCGCTCACGACCGCCCAGGGATGGTCCTCGTCGTCGTCCTCGCCGGCCAGGCGCTCGCGCTCCACGTCGGCGTCGTAGCCGTCCGCGCGCAACCGCGCGACCGCCGCGGCCGCGTCGTCGGGGTCGAAGAAGATGGCACGCACGGGCCCATTGTCCGCTCTGCTTGTCCGCTCGGCGCGCTCCGGCGTTCGCCCGGCGCGGAGAACAGGTCGAGGAACGGCCCCGAAAGCGGTTTCCCGGCTGCGTTCTCCGCGTGGGGCGTCCGGGCGCGTCCGGGTGGGCCCGTAGCGTCGAAGAATGACCGTTCCGCTGCACGTCCGCCGCACCGCGTCCCGCGAGCTGCTCGTCGCCGACCTCGCCGCCCGTTGCGGCAGCCGGCCCGGGCTCGCCGCGTTGCTCGGCGACCTCGATCGTCGGGCCCACCGCACCCTGCTACCGCGGCTGCTCGGCCGGCAGGTCGCCGGCGCCTGGGCGTGGGACCGCGCGGACCAGCGCGCCGAGTGGTGGCCGCAGGGCGTGACGACGTCCGAGGACGCGGCCGGCCTCGGCACGATCCCGGACGGCATCGCGGGTCGGCGGGTGGCGGTCGTGTCGTCGTACGCGAAGCCCGTGCCCGGCCCCGGCGGCACCCCGGTGAAGCAAGGCGCGCGGCTCACGTTCCTCGACCTGGACTCCGGCGCCTACCGGCACGTGCTGCTGGTGAAGCCCGTACGGCGCGACGACGGCACCGTCGACCTCGAGCCCGTCCCGGTCCATGCCGGAGGCGTCGTCTGGTCGGGCCCGTGGCTGCACGTCGCCGCCACCGGCAAGGGCTGCGTGTCGGCGCACCTCGACGACCTGGTGCACCTCGCCGACGGCCAGGAGCGCGCGGCGTTCGGCTACCGCTGGGTGCTGCCGACCCGCGTCGACCACCGCGGCGGCGCCGACAAGGGCACCGAGAAGCTGCGCTGGTCGTTCCTGTCGCTCGACGCGGGGACGGGGTCGGTGTTGGTGGGTGAGTACGGCCGCGGCGACCGGTCGACCCGCATCGCGCGGTTCCCGCTCGGCGACGACGGCCTCCCGGCGGGTTCGCCCGAGGACCCGGAACTGACCCGCGCGAGCGAGGTGATCGACACCGGCGTGAAGGGGATGCAAGGCGTCGCGTCCGTCGACGGCCGGCTGCACGTCACGACCTCGCACGGCCCCTGGACGCCGGGCAGCATCGTCACCGCGCGCTCGCACGACGCCCGCGGCTGGCGACGCACGACCGCCGCGACCCCGATGGGGCCCGAGGACCTGACGTGGTCACCCACCGAGCGGCTGCTCCGCACCGCCACCGAGCACCCCCGCCGCCGGTGGCTCGTCGCGCTGCGGCCGCCGCAGTGAGGG
>DASWYU010000306.1:0-4433 GCA_036404795.1 Nocardioides sp.
GGGACCCCGGCGGCGGCCGCGGCCCGCACGAGCTCCCGCACGCGGGGCAGCCACGGCGCGGTCGCGTCGTCCTCCGCGCCCGGCGACCCGCCGAGCACGAGCAGGCCGGCGAACCCCGCGACCGACGGCAGCTCGGTGGACGGGTCGTCCACGCGCCGTACGTCGAGCTCCAGCCCGCCGTCCGCCAGCCAGGGGCCGAACAGCGCGGCCGGGCAGTCGGCCTGGTGCTGGACGACGAGGAGGGTCGCCATCAGATCACCGGGAGCATGAGGTCGCGCTCGAAGGCGGAGACCTGCGTGCGGTACTCCTCCCACTCCGCGCGCTTGTTGCGCAGGAAGAAGTCGTAGACGTGCTCGCCGAGCGCGTCCGCGAGGAGCTCGGAGGAGTCGGCGATCTGGATCGCCTCCGCGAGCGTCTTCGGCAGCGGGTCGATGCCCAGGCTGACCCGCTCGCGCTCGGTGAGCGACCAGACGTCGTCCTCGGCCTCGCGCGGCAGCTCGTACTCGTTCTCGATGCCGCGCATGCCCGCCGCCAGCACGACCGCGTAGGCCAGGTAGGGGTTGCACGCCGGGTCCAGCGTGCGCAGCTCCACGCGGGTCGACTGGCTCTTGTTCGGCTTGTACATCGGCACCCGCACCATCGCGGAGCGGTTGTTGTGGCCCCAGCAGATGTAGGACGGCGCCTCGCCGCCCCAGAGCAGCCGCTTGTAGGAGTTCACCCACTGGTTCGTCACCACCGAGATCTCCCCCGCGTGCCGCATCAGGCCCGCGATGAAGTGGCGGCCGGTGCGCGAGAGCTGGTACTCCGCCCCCGCCTCGAAGAACGCGTTGCGGTCGCCCTCGAAGAGGGACAGGTGGGTGTGCATGCCGGAGCCGGGGTGCGTGGTGAAGACCTTCGGCATGAAGGTCGCCCAGATGCCCTGGCTCAGCGCGACCTCGCGGATGACCGTGCGGAACGTCATGATGTTGTCGGCGGTGCTCAGCGCATCGGCGTACCGCAGGTCGATCTCCTGCTGCCCCGGCCCGCCCTCGTGGTGGCTGAACTCCACGGAGATCCCCATGGCCTCGAGCATGGTGATCGCCTCGCGGCGGAAGTCGGCTCCCATCGACTGGGGCGTGTGGTCGAAGAAGCCCGTGCGGTCGACGGGCACGGGGTCGACGCCGACCTCCGGGATGTCCTTGAGCAGGTAGAACTCGATCTCGGGGTGCGTGTAGAAGGTGAAGCCCTTCTCGGCCGCCGACGCCAGGTTGCGCTTGAGCACGAAGCGCGGGTCGGCGTAGGACGGGCTGCCGTCCGGCATCACGACGTCGCAGAACATGCGGGCCGTCGACGGGCCGGTCGCGCGCCACGGCAGGATCTGGAACGTCGACGCGTCGGGCAGCAGCAGCATGTCGGACTCGTAGACCCGCGCGAAGCCCTCGATGGCCGAGCCGTCGAAGCCGATGCCCTCGGAGAACGCGCCCTCCAGCTCCGCCGGGGCGACCGCGACCGACTTCAGGTGACCGAGCACGTCGGTGAACCAGAGCCGGACGAACCGGACGTCACGCTCCTCGAGAGAGCGGAGAACGAAGTCTTCCTGCTTGCCCATGGCGTCACCCTAGTGCGCGGGTCGGACACCCCTCACGGCAACTCGGAAGTCCGCCCGTCGCGCGGATCACGGGCCGGCACGCGCGCGAGGTCGGCCAGCCATGCGGCCGCCGACGCGTCGGACGGCATGCGCCAGTCGCCGCGCGGGCTCATCGTGCCGCCGGCCACCACCTTCGGACCGTTCGGGAGCGCCGAGCGCTTGAACTGGTGGGCGAAGAAGCGCCGCACGAACACCTCGAGCCACCGGCGCACCGTGGGGAGGTCGTACGCCGCCCGCGACTCCTCCGGGTAGCCCGGCGGCCACGCTCCCGCGGCCGCCTCGCGCCAGGCGTGCCAGGCGAGGAACGCGATCCGCGAGGGCGCCGCACCGCGCCGTACGACGTGGTAGAGCGCGAAGTCGACGAGCGCGTAGGGCCCCACGGAGTCCTCGGTGGCCTGCGGCCGAGCGTCGCCCTCGGTGGGGATCAGCTCGGGCGTGATCTCCTGCGTGACGATCTCGCGGAGCAGCGCGTTCACCTCGGCGTCGCGGTCGCCCGCGGACAGCAGGCCCGCGTCGGCCACCCACCGGATCAGGTGCTGGATGAGGGTCTTCGGGACGCCGCCGTTGACGTTGTAGTGCGACATCTGGTCGCCGACCCCGTAGGTGCACCAGCCGAGCGCGAGCTCCGAGAGGTCGCCCGTGCCGAGCACGATCCCGCCGCGGTGGTTCGCGAGCCGGAACAGGTAGTCGGTGCGCAGCCCCGCCTGCACGTTCTCGAAGGTGACGTCGTAGACCTTCTCGCCCGCGCCGTACGGGTGGCCGAGGTCCTCCAGCATCTGCCGGGCCGCCGGGCGGATGTCGAGCTCCGCGAAGGTCACGCCGAGGGCGTGGCTGAGCCGCGTCGCGTAGGACTTCGTCGTCTCCCCCGTCGCGAACCCCGGCATCGTGAAGGCGTGGATGTCGCTGCGGGGGCGGCCCAGGCGGTCCATCGCGCGCGCGGCGACGATGAGCGCGTGCGTCGAGTCGAGGCCGCCGCTGACGCCGATCACGACCTTCGGCTGCCACGTCGCGCTGCTCATCGCCCGGAGCCGCTGCTCGAGGCCGGCGACCTGGATGCTGTAGGCCTCGTAGCAGTCCTGCGCGAGGCGTGCCGGGTCGTCGGGCACGAAGGGGAACCGGTCGAGCGGGCGGCGGAGGCCGACGTCGCCGACCGGCGGGTCGAGGGCGAACTCGATGCGCTCGAAGTCCGCCGGCTGCAGGCCCTCGGCACGCAGGTTGTCGTCGAAGGAGCCGACGCGGAGCCGCTCCGTGCGGATGCGGGCGAGGTCGACGTCGACGACGGTGCGCCGCGGCCCCTCGGGGAAGCGCTCCGTCTCGCCGAGCAGGTCGCCCATCTCGTAGACCATCGTCTGGCCGTCCCACGACAGGTCCGTCGACGACTCGCCCTCCCCCGCCGCGGCGTAGACGTAGGCCGCGAGGCAGCGGGCGCTCGCCGAGCGCACGAGCAGGTGCCGGTCGTCGGCACGGCCGACGGTGATCGGGCTGCCGGAGAGGTTGGTCAGGACCGACGCGCCCGCGAGCGCGGCGTTGGCGCTGGGCGGCACAGGGACCCACAGGTCCTCGCAGATCTCGACGTGCACGTCGAGGCCCGGCACGTCGGTGGCGGAGAAGATCAGGTCGTGGCCGAACGGCACCTGCCACCCGGCCACGTCGATGACGCCGCCGCCGGACTGGTCGCTCCCGGAGGCGAACCACCGCTTCTCGTAGAACTCGCGGTAGGTGGGCAGGAAGACCTTCGGCGCGACCCCGAGCACCTCGCCGCGGTGCAGGACGACCGCGCAGTTGTAGACGCGGTGCAGGCTCCGCAGCGGCGCGCCGACGACGATCAGCGGGCGCAGGTCGCGCGTCGCGGCGGCGACGTCGGCGATCGCGTCCTCGACCGCGTCGAGCAGCACGTCCTGCAGGAACAGGTCGTCGACGGCGTAGCCCGACAGGCAGAGCTCCGGGAACACGGCGACCGCCACGCCCTCGTCGTGGCACGCCCGGGCCTCGGCGACGACCGCGGCCGCGTTGACGGCGGGGTCGGCCACGCGGATCGGCACGGTCACCGCCGCGACGCGCGCGAAGCCCTGCGCGTAGATCGAGGCCCAGTCCCGGTCGTCCCGGTCGTCCCGGTCGTTCCGGTCGTTCCGCGTTCCGCTGCTGCTCACGGGTCGAGTCTGCCGTACCCGCGACGCCCGCGACACGCAGGCGGCACCGCGCTCAGCCGCGACCGTCGTCGTAGAGCCGCACGCCGCCGGAGGCATCGACGCACGACACGTCGCGGTACGTCGCGGAGCGGAGCACCTCCGCCGGGATCCCGGCCTGCTCGAGGGCCTCGCAGCCCGGCGCGCCGCCGCCCAGCGCGATGCGGGTCCACGCGGCGTCGGGCGCCGCGTCGGACTCCCTGTCGGGCGCCGCAGTCGGGCGCTCCCACACGAGCGTGCTGACCGTGCCGCAGGCGTCCGTTCCCGCGCCACGCGCCCAGCCGTCGACCTGCCGGTGGACCGTCACGCTCGCGATGCCGGCGCAGCCGGGGCCGGTGGACCCCGGCGCTCCCTGGGCTTCCGTCTCCAGCAGGGTCAGCTCGGCCGCCACGGCGCGCCGCACGCCCTCGGCGACCTCCGCGATCGCGTCGAGGTCGTCGGGGTCGGTGACCACGACCCCGGCCTCGCCGTAGTCGACCAGCTCGTCCCCCGACGTACCGGCGTCGCCGCCCGGCTCGTCGGCGGGGTCGGTGGCGCTCCAGCCGCAGGCGACCTCGCCGGACGCCACCGTCCACGCGACGAGGCGCCAGCCGTCGACGGCCGGTGGTGCGGGCACCTCG
>DASWYU010000307.1:0-14732 GCA_036404795.1 Nocardioides sp.
CGCCGATCAGCGTGTCGAGACGGGACACCGCGTCCCGCCGCGACACGCTGATCGTCGTCGTGGACGACGCCCGCCACGGCACGTCGACGAGGTCGAGCGCCCAGCAGCACAGTCGCCGTACGTCGTCGGAGCGGTTGACGAACTGCCACCGCGGATCGTCGTAGCGGCGCAGCTCGCCCGCCACCCGCCGCGTCGCCCAGTTCCGCACGCGCGAGCCGTCGGAGTGGAAGAGACCCCGGAGGAACGCCGCCGGGTGCGCCTCGACGACCGCGCGCTGCCACGGCTCCAGCGCGATCGTGCGCTCGTGCTTGCGCCCCGGGCCGTGCTGCGGGAAGAGGCAGGGCCAGTGCTTCCAGTACGACTGGACGACGGTCGCGCCCGGCGCACGCACGTGGAAGGAGGGCCTGCTGGGATGCACGGCCTCGACGACACGGGTGACGTCCGCGACGATCCCCGGGAGCGCCGCGTCGCAGCTGACCCGCAGCGACGTGGTGCGGGCCAGGAGGGACACGCAACCGTCGCCGAGGTAGAAGCCCAGGAGCGCGGCGTACGCCGGATGGGGGAGGGGACCGCCGTCGCACCGCGGGCAGAGGGGTGGATCGGGAGCGCCGTCCCGCCAGGCGCGCAGGGTGGACCGCTGCACGCCAGTACGTCGCGACGTCTCCGAGAGCGTCAGACCGCTCCCGAGCAGCTCCAGGGCCTCGCGGCGGCGGTCGGCGTCGTACACGGCTAGGACGATCGCAGGCGGCACCGACAGTCCTGAAGGCCTGTGGGAGTGCCCCGAGTGGGATTCGAACCCACACTGGATGGTGTTTGAGACCACTGCCTCTGCCGTTGGGCTATCGGGGCCTCGACCGCTGCGTAACCGTAGCCGATCCCGTGACGAACGCGACGACGTACCCGGCCTCTGAGGCGGACGTCGCTGCCCACGGCGGACCCGGGGCGGGCTAGCCTTCCCCCGTGACCGATCAAGCGCAGCGCCCCCGACGTGTCGTCATCGCCGAGGACGAGGCGCTGATCCGGATGGACCTGGCCGAGATGCTCGTCGACGAGGGCTACGAGGTCGTCGGCGAGGCCGGCGACGGCCAGCGGGCCATCGAGCTCGCGGAGGAGCACCGGCCCGACCTCGTCGTGCTCGACGTGAAGATGCCGGTGCTCGACGGGATCGCCGCCGCCGAGCGCATCGCCGCGCAGCGGATCGCGCCGGTCGTGATCCTGACGGCCTTCTCGCAGCGCGAGCTCGTCGAGCGGGCGCGGGACGCCGGCGCGATGGCCTACCTGGTCAAGCCGTTCTCGGCGACCGACCTCGTGCCCGCGATCGAGATGGCCGTGAGCCGGTTCGCCGAGCTCAGCCAGCTCGAGCAGGAGGTCGGTGACCTCACGGAGCGCCTCGAGACCCGCAAGGCCGTGGACCGCGCCAAGGGCGTGCTGCAGAAGGATCTCGGCCTCTCCGAGCCCGACGCCTTCCGGTGGATCCAGAAGACGGCGATGGACCTGCGGCTCTCGATGCGGCAGGTCGCCGACGGCGTCATCACGCACGGACCGGGCTCCACCGGCTCCTGAGAGCCCTGAGAGCGCCGTCACACGGATCACGGCCGACGCGGGCCAGGTCACAAGTTGACAACGGCCTCCGGAGCACGGCTCCCGGGCCGCCATCGCGGACTACCTTGACGCAAACGTCGGCGAGGTGTCGGCGTGGAATCCGATTGACGGAGGCTTGATGAAGCGATCCAGCACCCTGGTCCGGCTGGGGGTCGCGATGCTCGCGACGTCCCTCGTGGCCGCTGGTTGTGGCGGTGGAGACGGCGACAGCGACGACAGCGACGGCGGCAACAGCGGTTCGTCCGCTCCGTCGTGGTACTTCGTGGACGGCAACACCGCCGACTACAGCGCCGACTTCGACGAGGGCACGCTCGAGGGCGTGCGCGCGACGTACCCCGGCTCGGACCTGGCCGACGACTTCCGTGACCGGCTCCTCGGCGTCAACGCCGACCTGACGGACTTCACCTACGGCGCGGAGTCCTACGACGCCGTCGTCGTCGCCGCGCTCGCCGCGATCGCCGCAGGGAACGACTCCGGCACCGCGATCGCCAGCCAGCTCCAGGCGGTCACCGCCGAGGGCGAGAAGTGCACCGACTTCGCCGCCTGCGCCGAGCTGCTCGCTGCGGGCACGGACATCGACTACGACGGTGTCTCCGGTCCGATCGACTTCAGCTCGACGGGCAGCCCGACGGCCGCCTCGATCGGCATCTTCGAGTACGGCGCGGACAACACCTACACGCCGCAGGAGTTCATCGAGGGCTCGATCCCCGACACCGACCCGGTCGACGGCCAGGAGCTGCCGCCGATCGCGGACGGCGACGGTGTCTTCACCGTGGGCGGCCTGCTGCCGACCTCCGGTGACCTCGCCTTCCTCGGCCCCCCGGAGATCGCCGGTGTCGCGCTCGCCGTGCAGGAGATCAACGCGGCCGGTGGCGTCAACGGCGCCGACGCCGTCCTCCTGCCGACGGCCGACTCGGGCGACGGCACGCCGGACATCGCCGGCGCGTCGGTCGACCAGCTCCTCGCGGGCGACGTCGACGTGATCGTCGGCGCGGCGTCCTCGTCGGTCTCGCTCAGCGTCATCGACAAGATCACCAGCGCGGGCGTCGTGCAGATCTCCCCGGCCAACACGTCGACCGCGTTCGACACCTACGCCGACTCGGGGCTGTACTTCCGCACGGCTCCCTCGGACGTCCTCCAGGGCCAGGTCATGGCGTCGACGCTCGCCGGCGACGGCAAGCAGAACATCGCCATCCTGGCGCGCCAGGACTCCTACGGCGAGGCGCTCGCGGAGAACGTCCGCACCTTCTTCGAGCAGAGCGGCGGCAACGTGGTGTCGTACCAGCTCTACTCGCCGGAGGCCGCGACGTACACCGCCGAGGTCGAGGCCATCAAGGCCGAGGACCCCGACGCGATCGTCCTCATCGCGTTCGACGAGACGAAGAAGATCGTCCCGGAGCTCGTCGAGCAGGGTCTCAACGGCAACAACTGATGCCGTGACCGCCGGGTGACCCACCCGGCACCGCACCACCCGCACGTCCCGCAGGCCCCCGGAGAGGCGACTCTCCGGGGGCCTGTGGCGTTACCCGACGCCTCCAGGACCCCGCGCACCCACCCTCGACCGCCCCACTCGCCATCGGGCTAGTCCCTGACGTTTCGTACCGCAGAACGGCCGAAAGAGAGCAGAAACGTCAGGGACTATGCGGCCGGAGGGGCGGAGGAGGTACGGCGCTGGCTCGCCCGCGCCGTACCGGTGGAGGGGAGGGCCTGGACGCACGGAGGCCCGCCGGCGGGTGCCGGCGGGCCTCGGTGGACGGGCGGGGTGCTGCGGGCGGCTCAGGTGTTCTGCTGCGCCAGGGTGCCCAGGTAGAGCTCGATCACCTTCGGGTCGTTCGCGAGCTCGCGTCCCGTCGCCGTGTAGGCGTTGCGGCCGTGGTCGAGGACGTAGCCGCGGTCGCAGATCTGCAGGCAGCGCGCCGCGTTCTGCTCCACCATCACGACCGAGACGCCGGCCTTGTTGATGTTGCGGGTCTGCACGAACACCTCGTCCTGCATCGCGGGGGAGAGGCCGGCGGACGGCTCGTCGAGCAGCAGCACCGACGGCTCCATCATGAGCGCGCGGCCCATGGCGACCATCTGCCGCTCGCCGCCGGACAGGGAGCCGGCGCGCTGGTTCCGCCGGGTGCCGAGCGCCGGGAAGATGCCGGTGACGAAGTCGAACCGCTCCGGGAACTTCTTGGGCGCCTGGTAGCACCCCATCTGCAGGTTCTCCGCGATGGAGAGGCTCGGGAAGACGTTGTTGGTCTGGGGCACGAAGCCGATGCCCTTGGTGACCAGGCTGTCCGCCCGCTGGTTCGTGACCTCCTCGCCGCGCAGCGTCACCGTGCCCGTGTGGATCTTCACGAGGCCGAACAGCGCCTTGAGCAGCGTCGACTTGCCGGCGCCGTTGGGGCCGATGATGCCGACGAGCTCACCGGGCTGGCAGTAGAGGTCGGCGCCGTTGAGGATGTTGACGCCCGGCAGGTAGCCCGCGATGAGGTTGTCGGCACGCAGCACGGCGCCGTCGGCGGCCGCGAGGTGTGCCGCGCGGGCCGCCGCGGCCCGGTCGTCCGCGCCGGTGGCGGCCTTGCTGGGGTCGGCGTTCACGCGTTGCCCTCCTTCTCGGCCTCGATCTCGGCCTCCGCCTCGGCGAGGATCGCCTCGGGGTCGAGCTCGCTGATGTCGGTGTCGTGGTGGGCGCCCAGGTAGGCGTCGATGACGCGCTGGTCGCTCATGATGCTGTGCGGCGGGCCCTCGGCGATGACGGCTCCGGCTGCCATGACGACGACCCAGTCCGAGATGTCGCGCACCATGTCCATGTCGTGCTCGACGAAGAGCACGGTCATGCCCTCGTCCCGCAGCGACTTCACGTGGCCCAGCAGCGACTGCTTGAGGGCCGGGTTCACGCCGGCCATCGGCTCGTCGAGCATGACCAGCTCCGGCTCGACCATGAGGGCGCGGGCCATCTCGAGGAGCTTGCGCTGGCCGCCCGAGAGCGAGCCGGCGAAGTCGTTCTCCTTCGCGTCGAGCTTGAACCGCGCGAGCAGCTCCCGGGCGCGCGCCGTGTTGGCGCTCTCCTGGCCGCGCCAGAGGAACGCCAGGGGGCCGGCCCAGAACCGCTCGCCGAGCTGGCCCGTCGCTCCGAGACGCATGTTCTCGAGGACGGTCAGCTTGGAGAGCACCTTGGTCAGCTGGAAGGTGCGGACCATGCCGAGCTTGGCCACCTTGTACGCCGCCACTCGCTTCAGCGACTTGCCGTTGAGGTAGCGCTCGCCGGTGTCCGGCGTGTCGAACCCGGTCAGCAGGTTGAAGAAGGTGGTCTTGCCGGCGCCGTTGGGACCGATCAGCGCGGTGATGACGCCCCGCTGGATCTCCAGGTGGGCGACGTCGACGGCCTTGAGGCCGCCGAACTGCCGCGTGATGTTGTCGACCACGACGATCGGGTCGGGCTTCGCGGCACCGGGCTCGTGGGCGACGTCGGCCAGGGCCGCGGCGCCGCGGGACTTCTCGAGGTCAGCGGGCATCGATCGCGAGCTCCTTCTTGTCGCCGAAGATCCCTTGCGGGCGGAAGATCATGAGCAGCATCAGCACGAGGCCGACGATCATGAACCGCACGTTGCCGGTCTGGTCGGGGTTGAGCAACCACGACGGCACGAAGCCGTCGTCGCCGCTGATGCGCTTGAGCAGCACGTCCATGAAGGTCAGCAGGAACCAGAAGAGGACCGCGCCGACCACGGGCGACATCACGCGCGCCGCGCCGCCGAGGATGAGCATGGTGAAGGCGATGAACGTGAAGTCGGTGTTGAAGCTGTCCGGCTGCACCGAGCCCTTGCCGAGCGCTCCGATGAAGCCGCCCATGGCGCCGATGACACCGCCGAGGATGAGCGCCTGCAGCTTGTAGCTGTAGACGTTCTTGCCGAGCGACCGCACGGCGTCCTCGTCCTCGCGGATGCTCTTGAGCACGCGACCCCAGGGGCTGCGCATGAGCAGCGCGACGAAGACCAGCACGAACGCGACGAGCACCCAGCCGACGGTGACCACCCAGAGGTCGTTGCGGCTGAACCCGAGGAAGCCCCCGGCGTCCTCGGGATAGGGGTTGAGGGCACGGAAGTCGGCGGTGAAGCCCTGCACGCCGTCGCGGGCGTTGAAGTAGGACTTGAACGACGTCGAGAAGATCAGTCGGGCGATCTCCGCGACGGCGATGGTGACGATCGCCAGGTAGTCGGCCCGCAGCCGCAGGGTCGGCAGACCCATGACGAGCGCCAGCAGCACCGCGCCGACGAGTCCGAGCAGCAGCGCGGGCACCAGCGGCACGTCGAACGACACGATGAGCACGGCCATGCCGTAGGCGCCGACGGCGGCGAACGCGGCCTGGCCGAAGTTCAGCAGACCCGTGTAGCCGTAGTGGATGTTGAGGCCGATGGCGGCCAGCACGTACGAGAGCGCGATCGGCGCGAACGCGTCGTGGAGCGGCGTGGTGAGGAGATCCATGACGGTCCTTTCAGCCGATCCGCTCGCGGCGGCCGAGGAGGCCCTGCGGTCGGACGAGAAGGATGATGACGAGGAGCAGCAGCGCGCCGGCGTTCTTGAGGTCCGGCGGGATCACCAGCGCGGACAGCTCGATGAGGACGCCGATGATGAGGCTGCCGACGAGCGCCCCCCACACCGATCCGAGGCCACCCACGCAGCAGGCGGCGAAGAGCAGCAGCAGCATGAGCTGGCCGATCTGGTAGGTCACGCCCAGCTGGAACGCCAGGAACGTGCCGGCCAGTGCCGCCAGCGCGGTGCCGACCATCCAGACCGTCGAGACGACGCGGTCGACGTTGATGCCCGTCGCGGCGGCCAGGGCCGGGTTGTCGGCGACGGCGCGCGTCGCGCGGCCGAGCCGGGTGTAGGAGAGGCCGGCGATGACCGCGCCCAGCACCACGATGCAGATGCCGGCGATCACCAGGTCGCGGGTCGTGTAGGTGAACAGGCCGGCGAAGCTGTTGCCGGTGCCGGTCGCGTACTCGTCGTACACCTCCGTGCGCGAGCCCGTGATGTAGGCGAAGAAGTTGCGCAGGAAGAACTGGAGGCCGATCGTCACGATCATCATCGCGATGAGGCCGATCCCGCGGTGCCGCAGCGGCGCCCACAGGAACTTGTCCTGCGCCCAGCCGACACCGACCGCGGCGACCACGGTGAGGGGCACCGCCAGCAGGAACGGCACGCCCAGGGAGGTGTTGAGGAGCATCGTGCAGACGGCGCCGAAGGTGACGAGCTCGCCGTGGGAGAAGTTCGTCAGGCCGGTCGTGCCGAACACCATCGAGAGGCCGAGCGCCGCCATCGCCATGATCAGGCCGAACAGCAGCCCGTTGTAGATGCTCGCGGGGACGCGGTCCCACTTCGTCATGACGTTGCGGTTGTCCTCACCGATGAGGAACGTGACGCCCACGGTGGAGATGTTGAGCGAGACGGTCTGCTCGGCGGGTGCGCCCTCGCGCATCGCGGCGCCGTCCGGGAGCGAGTCCTCGTCGAGCTCGACGAGGGCGGTGCCGCCCTGGAACTCGGCGGGGATCTCGAGCACGGCCCGTCCGTCGCCGTCGGTCGTGGCCTCGATGGCCTCGCCGCCGTCGGGGGTCACCGTGATGTCGACGCCCTCGACGGGCGCGTTGTCGTTGCTCGTGTCACGCAGGGTGACCGTCACGCGGAACCCGTCCTCCGCGGCTGCGGCGGCGTTCGCGGAGGGAGCGCCGCCGAGGGCGACGAGGGCGAGCAGCAGGGGGGCGAGGAGACGGAGCACCGAGCGGTGGCTCGGGAACCGGCCACGTCCTCGGGTCGGTCGCCGCGGCGGGGTGTCCGCGGCCGGGGTGCCGATCTGCATAGGGCTCCTGTTCGAGCTCGGCGCGTCGGGGCATGACGCATGTGGGGTGGAACGCTATGACGCCCGGCGGCGTCTCGTCGTCGCTTGAGGTAACGAAGCGGGAACAATCGGTGTTCGCTGTCACACGGGTACGACGAACTCCCGCCCGTCACCGGAGCCGGACGACCGCCTCGACCAGCAGGGGGGCCACCACCAGGGCGGGGAGCAGGGAGGCCACGGCCACCTGCTTGACCTCGAGCAGGCGCAGGGCCACGCCGACGAGCAGCACCCCGCCCACGGCGCTGAGCGCCGCCACGTGCGCGTCAGGCAGCACGTCGCCCACGACCAGCCCGACGAGCGTGAGCCCGCCCTGGACGACGACGACCGTCAGGGCCGACGCCGCGACGCCCCAGCCGAAGGTCGCGGCGAAGGCCACGGCGGCGAACCCGTCGAGCACGGCCTTGAGGTAGAGCTGGTCGGCGCCGTTGCCCAGCCCGTCGTTGAGCGAGCCCAGGACGGTGAGGGGGCCGGTGCAGAAGAGGAGGGAGGCGGCGACGAAGCCGGCGGTGAAGCGGTCGGACGACGACGGGTCGACGACGCTCCCCTCGCCGACCACGACCTGCGGCCGGCGGGTGAGGCGCCGCTCGGCCCAGCGGCCGAGGCCGACGAGGCGGCCGTCGAGGTCGAGCGCCGCGCCGGTGATCCCGCCGATCAGCACGGCGCCGAGCACGATGAGCATCGGGGCGCCCGCGCCGGTGGCGTCGGACAGCGCGGGGTCGAGCACGTCGGCGGCCGCGGTGGCGGCCACGAGCAGGGTGACGAGCCCGAGCCCGTCGGTGACCACGCGCCGTACCCGCTCGGGGAGCCGGCCGCCGAGCGCCACCCCCAGGCCGGAGCCGACCAGCACGGTGACGACGTTGAGGAGCGTGCCCGACCCGGTGAACATGCAGGTCTCCTCAACTTTTGCCCGACTCCCGTGCCAGGTCGGCTGCGGCGAGCGTAGGGTGACGCCCGGCGCACCGTGGGGGCGGGTGCCGCAACGGTGATCGACAGGCGTGGGCCCCGCAGGGCCCGCGGTGGGCCCGAGGCGGAGGACACATGGCGACGGCAGTGACGCGGGCGGTGTGGGGCTGATGGCGGCCCCCCTGACCCTTCGCGCGGCGGCCGAGGCCGACGTGCCCGCGCTGACCGTCCTGTGGAGCGAGTCGCTCCGCGCCGACGACGAGGCCGCCGCCGACGTGGCGCGGCTCGTGGCGGAGTCCCAGGCCGACGATCAGCACCGGATCGTGGTGGCGGAGTACGGCGGTGCGTTCGCCGGCGCCGTGCTCCTGCGCCTGGTCACGGTCTCGCCGCTCGACCTCACGCCGATGGTGCACCTCGCGGCACCGACGGTGCTGCCCGAGTTCCGTCGCCGCGGCGTGGGGCGCGCCCTCGTCGAGGCGGGCGTCGCCTTCGCTGAGGAGCACGACGTGCCCCAGGTGTCGACGGCATCGCTCAGCACGTCCCGCGACGCCAACCGCTTCATGGCCCGGCTCGGCCTCGCGACGCGCGCGTCGTTCCGGATCGCGCCGACGGCGACCGTGCGGGCGCGGATCACCGCGATGCGGCCGACGATGGCCCGCCCGCCGCGGCAGCAGCTGACCAGCGTGCTCGCCGCCCGCCGCTCGATGCGGCGGCAGACGACGACGCAGCGCGCGTGCTGACCTGCCTCCCGCGCGGGGGAGGCGGGGCGGCGTGCCTCAGGAGGGCACGCGGTCCACGGGGATCAGCGCGCACGTGATGCGCGCGGTGCAGATCCGCTTGCCGGCCTCGTTGGAGATGACGACCTCGAAGCTCGTCGACGTGCGGCCCAGGTGGGCCGGCGTCGCGACGGCCGTCACGGTGCCCGACGTCGCGGCCCGGTGGTGCGTCGCGTTGATGTCGACGCCGACGGCGGCTCGGTCGGGGTGGGCGTGCAGGGCGGAGCCGATCGAGCCGAGCGTCTCCGCGAGCACGACGGAGGCGCCGCCGTGGAGCAGGCCGTAGGGCTGCGTGTTGCCCTCCACCGGCATCGTCGCGACGATCCGCTCGGGCGAGACCTCGACGAGCCGGATGCCCATCTTCTCGTTGAGCGCGCCCATGCCCTGCGGCATCGCCGCCATCAGATCGTCGATGCTCGGCGTCGCGGCAGCGGGGGTGGCGGGGGTGCTGGAGGAGCCGGCGTTGTCCGTGGAGTCCATGGCGCCATTCTGCTCGCGGCCCCGGCCGACGTCGTCGGTGGTCACGGTTAGGGTCAGCGTGTGCCTGAGCCGACGACCTCCGCCACCGTGCCGCCCGCCTCCGGGGAGCGGCGCCGCCTGCTGCTGCTCGACGGCCACTCGCTGGCCTACCGTGCGTTCTTCGCGCTGCCGGCCGAGAACTTCTCCACCACGACGGGGCAGACGACGAACGCCGTCTACGGCTTCACGTCGATGCTGGTCAACGTGCTCCGCGACGAGCAGCCCACCCACGTCGGGGTCGCCTTCGACCTGTCGCGACAGACGTTCCGCCTGGAGCAGTACGCGGAGTACAAGGCGAAGCGCAACAAGACCCCCAGCGAGTTCGGCAGCCAGCTGCCGATCATCCAGGACGTGCTGGGCGCGCTCGGCATCCGGTTCGAGACGAAGCAGGGCTTCGAGGCCGACGACATCATCGCCACCTGGGTCACGCGCGCGCTCGCCGAGGACCCGGAGATGGACGTCCTCATCCTCACCGGCGACCGCGACTCGCTGCAGCTGGTCACCGACCGTGCGACGGTGCTGTACCCGATGCGCGGCGTCTCCGACCTGGCGCGGATGACGCCGGCGGCGGTGGAGGAGAAGTACGGCGTGCCCCCGCACCGCTATCCCGAGCTCGCCGCGATCGTGGGGGAGACCTCCGACAACCTTCCCGGCGTCCCGGGGGTCGGCCAGGGCTTCGCGGCGCGGTGGATCAACCAGTTCGACGGGCTCGACAACGTCATCGCCCAGGCCGACAAGATCACCGGCAAGAAGGGCGAGGCGCTGCGCGAGCACCTCGGCGACGTCATCCGCAACCGCCAGCTCAACGCCCTGGTGCGCGACCTGGACCTCGAGCTGCAGCCCGCCGACCTCCGGTTGCAGCCCTGGGACCGCGCGGTCGCCCTCACGCTGTTCGACGAGCTGGAGTTCCGGGGCGAGCTGCGGCAGCGCACGATCGACACGCTGAGCGTGGACGAGGAGCCGGAGCTCGAGGAGGGCGGCTTCGAGCTCGCGGGGCGCCGGCTGGAGCCGGGCGAGGTGGCGGCCCACCTCGGCGGCCTGGGGGCACAGCACGTCGGCGTCCACGTCCGGGGCACCTGGGGGTCCGGCACCGGATCGGTCGACGGGGTCGCCCTCGCGGACGCGACCGGCATGGCGGCGTACGTCGACGTGGCCACCCTGACGCCGGACGACGAGGCCGCGCTCGCCGCGTGGCTCGCCGACCCGGCCCGCCCCAAGGTGCTGCACGACGCGAAGGGGCCGCAGCACGCGCTCGCGGCCCACGGCTGGACGCTCGGCGGTCTCGTCAGCGACACGGCGCTCGCGGCCTACCTGGTGCAGCCCGACCAGCGCTCGTACGTGCTGGGTGACCTGACGATGCGCTACCTGCGGCGCGAGCTGCGCACCGAGAGCGACGACGCGCAGGAGGCGCTCTTCGACGCCGCCGACGAGGTCGCCGACACGGCCATGCTGCACGCGCGCGCGGTCATCGACCTGGCCGAGACGCTCGACGGCGAGGTGGAGGCCGCCGGCGGCACCCGCCTGCTCGCCGAGGTGGAGCTGCCGCTCATCCAGCTGCTCGGCGCGATCGAGCGCACCGGCGTCGCGGTCGACGTCACCCGGCTCGAGGAGCTGGAGGCCCACTTCGCCGCCGAGGTGCGGCAGGCCGCCGACGACGCGTTCGCGGTGATCGGCAAGGAGATCAACCTCGGCTCGCCGAAGCAGCTGCAGGTCGTGCTCTTCGACGAGCTGGAGATGCCGAAGACGAAGCGCACCAAGACCGGCTGGACGACCGACGCCGACGCGCTGCAGACGCTCTACGCGAAGACGGAGCACCCGTTCCTGCTCCACCTGCTGCGCCACCGCGACGTCGCGCGGCTGCGCCAGACGATCGAGGGCCTGCTCAAGACCGTCCAGCCGGACGGGCGGATCCACACCACGTTCAACCAGATGATCGCCGCGACGGGCCGTCTCTCCAGCACCGACCCGAACCTCCAGAACATCCCGGTGCGCACGGAGGAGGGCCGCCGCATCCGCGAGGCGTTCGTCGTCGGTCCCGACGGTGAGTCGTTGATGACGGCCGACTACAGCCAGATCGAGATGCGGATCATGGCCCACCTCTCCGAGGACGAGGGACTGACCGAGGCGTTCCGCTCGGGCCGGGACTTCCACTCGATCACCGCCGCGCGCGTGTTCGACGTCGAGCCCGACGCGGTGACCGTCGAGATGCGCGCCAAGATCAAGGCGATGAACTACGGACTCGCCTACGGGCTCTCGGCGTTCGGGCTGTCGCAGCAGCTCCGCATCACCCCGGGCGAGGCGCAGGGCCTCATGGACGAGTACTTCGAGACCTTCGGCGGCATCCGCGACTACCTCGCGGGGATCGTCGTCGAGGCGCGCAAGAGCGGCTACACGGAGACCATCATGGGCCGCCGTCGCCAGCTGCCTGACCTGACGAGCGACAACCGGATGCGCCGTGAGGCGGCGGAGCGGATGGCGCTCAACGCCCCGATCCAGGGCTCGGCCGCCGACCTCATCAAGGTGGCGATGCTCAACGTGCAGCGCGCCATCGACGAGGCGGGCCTGAGTTCGCGCCTGCTCCTGCAGGTGCACGACGAGCTCGTGCTCGAGGTCGCGCCGGGGGAGCGGGAGCCGCTCGAGGCCCTCGTGCGGGAGCAGATGGCGGCCGCGGCCGACCTACGGGTGCCGCTCGACGTCTCCGTCGGCACGGGTGTCAGCTGGCACGCCGCCGCCCACTGAGGCGTCCGTCGGGGCTGCGGTCGCAGCGGCCCCGGTGGACCCCGCGGCGCCGACGTCCGCCGCGGGCCCGGCGGGGCGCTGCAGCGTCGCGACGAGCAGGAGGGCGACGAGCACGACGGCGTTGACCGCGATGACGAGGGAGATGAGCCCGGTCGCGGTGCCGGCGACCGGCACGATGACGCCGAGCACGGCGAGGCCCGCCCACACGGCATACACGGCGCGGCGGTGCTGGCGCGCCACGACCTCGTAGACCATCACCTGCGTCATCGCGAACAGGGTGCCGAGCAGGGCGAAGAGCCAGAGCTGGTGCTCGATCTCGGCGTACTCGGCGCCGCCGACGAACTCCACGACCAGCGAACGCTGCGCGTCGCCCGAGCCGACGGTGAGGAGCTCGCCGACCGCCCAGGCGCCGGCGGTGGCCACGACGCCGATGCCGGCGACGAGGGCGACACCCTTGAGGTACATGCGTTGGGCGCCCTCCGACGCCATCGACGGGAAGGCGATGACGACGACGAACTGCGGCAGGAAGAGCACGGCCTTCGCGAGGATCAGCCCGCCCGCGTAGAGGCCGGCGTCGTGCGCGTCGAGGGTGATGCGCGCGAGCACGACGTCGGCGTTGGTGAGGGCGAAGAACGCGAGCAGCGCGTGGGAGTTGTGGGCGACCTCGCGCAGCACCGTGCGCATGGGGGCGGGGCCCGGGCCCTCACCGCCGCGACGACGGCGCAGCGCCCAGCCGCCGATGAGGACGGGCACGACGGCGCCGAGCAGGACGCCGGCCATGGCGCCGGTGGCGTCGGGACGGATCGCGACGCCCAGGGCTCCGAAGCCGACCCTGCCGAGGCCCATGCCGAGGTAGATCGCCGCCAGCGGCGTCCACTCCTTCTCGCCCTGGAAGATGCCGGCCTGACCGCCCATCATCGTCAGCGGCACCGCGATCGCGGCGACCAGGAGGGCCGGCACGAACGACCCGAGGTCGAGCAGGACGGTCACCAACGGGCTGAGCACGAGGCACAGGAGGCCGAGCGCCCAGGCGGAGCGCCGGGTCGTGACGAGGATGCGGTTCTCGATCCGCTCGCGGTGTCCCGGATCGGCCGCGACCTGGCGGGCCCCGGTCGCCTGGAGACCGACCGAGAGCACGTTCACCACGAGGAGCAGCCCCATGAGGGCTGCCACCGCGCCGTACTCCTGCGGTCCGAGCATCCGCGCCGCCACGAGCGTGAACCCGTAGGTGCCGACGTTCATCACCGCCATGGCGATCGCCACGCCTGCTCCTCCGCGGAGCATCTCCCGTAGCGTGCCCTTCGATCCGCTCACCCGGCGGAGCCTAGATCACGAGCGAAGCAGGGAGTGAGACGGTGGCGCTGCGGGCGGCGGGGTCCGGTCGGGACCGGGTGCTCGACGCCGGTCTCGACGCGTTGGCGCTCCTCGCCGCCGTGCTGCTGCTCGGCCCGGTGCTCGCCCCGGGCCTCGTGCTGTCCTACGACATGGTGTGGGTGCACGACCTCGCCGTGACCGCAGCCGGGTGGGGGTGGACCGACGGGGTGCCGCGGGCCGTCCCTTCCGACCAGGTCGTCGCGCTGCTCGACGAGGTCGTGCCGGGGCAGTGGCTGCAGAAGCTGGTGCTCCTCGGGGCCCTCGTCGGTGCCGGTGCCGGAGCCCACCGGTTGCTGCGCGCCACGCCGGGCGTGCTCGGCCCGGCCGCGCGGGTGCTCGCCACGGTGCTGGCAGTGTGGAACCCGTACGTCGTCGAGCGGCTCCTCATCGGCCACTGGCCCCTGCTGCTCGCGGCCGCCGCGCTGCCGTGGTCGCTCCTCGCGGGGCGGCGTCTCGCCGCGCAGGACGGTCGGGGGGTCCCGCGCTGGTGGCCGCCGCTGGTGGCGGTCGGGTCCCTGAGCGCGTCGGCCGGTCTGCTGACGACCGTCGCCGCCGTCACGCTGGTCGGCGGGGTGGGGCGAGCGACCCGCGCGACGTGGGTGCGCCTCGGTGTCGTCCTCCTCGCGGCGAACGCGCCGTGGGTGGTCGCCGGGGCCATGGCGGGGAGCACGACGCTGGCCGCGCCCGGTTCCGCCCGCACGGCCGCCGAGGTGTTCGCCGCGCACGGCCCCGACGGTGTCCCGGTGCCCGTCGCGGTCCTCGGCCTCGGCGGGATCTGGAACGCCCAGACCGTTCCCGCGTCCCTCGTGGGCGTCCGGTCGTGGGCGTGGGCCGCAATGATGCTCGTTGCGCTGGTCACCCTCGTCGTCGTCGCGGTGCGGGCCCCCGCCCGACGCCGAGAGGCGACGTTCCTCCTCGCCGCGGCCGCGGTCGGCGTG
>DASWYU010000308.1:0-26129 GCA_036404795.1 Nocardioides sp.
GTGGTCGAGGTGCGGACCGAGCACCGCACGGATCCGTCGACGTGGGCGCTGAACATGCGCGAGGACGACTGTCCGGTCATGATCGTCGGCACCGACGACGTGCGACCGGTCGCCGAGCTCGATGCCGTCCGTCCTGTGGACGACCCCACGTGGCGCGTGCTGCGGAAGACGCGCGACAGCGCCTTCGTCGGCACCGGTCTCGCGGACCTGCTCCACCGCAGCGGTGTCGAGCGCATCGCCCTGGCCGGGATCTCGACCGAGTCGTGCGTCGCGACGACCGCGATCGACGCCTACGCCCACGACCTGCGGGTGGTCCTCGTGGCGGACGCCGTCCTGACACCTGACCCCGGGCGCCACCGGGCCGTGCTCGAGCACCTGGCCGAGCTCTACCGGCAGCCGGCCGTCACCCTCGACGACCTCGCGCTGGGGCCGCCGCGACTCGTCCTCCCCGGCACGGCGGGGGCGACGTGACCCCCGCGCGCGATCTCGCGGTCGCGACGTTCCTCGCCGACGTCACGGCGGAACTGGCGGGCGTCGGCGACGAGGCGACGCTGACGCTGCTCGCCGCACGGCGAGCAGCGGAGCTCGTCGGTGGGGACGGGAGCGCGGTCGTGGCGCGCCGGCGACGCGGGAGGCTGGAGACCGTGGCCGCCACGGACGAGGTCGCGCTGCTGGACGAGGAGCTCCAGCAGGAGCTCGACGACGGCCCGCTCCTGACCGTCCTCCGCGACGCGACCGGGCTGCGGATCGACGACACGATGCGCGACGGCCGATGGCCGGTCTGGGGCGGGCGCGCGGCCGAGCTCGGTCCTCGCTCGGTGCTCTGCGTGCGGCTCGACCCCATCGGCCTCCACGAGCGGCACGGGCCGCTGGGGGTGCTGGTGGTGCACGGCCTGCGGGTCGACTCGTTCGACGCCGAGGACCTCGAGGTCCTCCTGCTCCTGGCGGTCCACGTCTCGGTGACGTGGGCTGCGCTGCGCCGTACGGTCACGCTCGCCGACGCCGCGGAGTCCCGCCACCTCGTCGGCGTGGCCCAAGGGATGCTCGCGGCCGCCGGCGTGCCCGTCGAGTCGTCCTTCGCCCTGCTGCAGCGATGGGCCCGGGACACCAACGTGCGCGTCCGCGACCTGGCGGAGCGGATCATCGCGACCGGCGGCGTGCCCGACGAGCTCGACCCGCGCGACCTGCGCTGAGCCTCAGCCCGGGTCGCGCGGCGACGCCGGGGGGTCGGCGGCGACGGCGGACGTGCCCGAAGCCCCCTGGGTGAAGAACGAGCCAGCTCACCGTCGCGGACCACGACGACGGGAGCGCCCCGGAGCCACACGAGGCGCTGGGGCCAGCGGTAGGTCATCCACGAGACGAGCACGGTGAGCGAGGCGGATCACGATGTCCATCGGGGCTCCTGCGGGACGGAGGGATCAGGGGGCGATGCGGAGGGGGACGGGGCGACGACGACCGAACGTCCGTCGGGAGTCGCGGCCATCACGTGGGCGTCCGTGCCGCGCTGCGCGGTCGGCTGCACGTAGTGGTCGAGCTCGACCACGAGCGTCGTCGTGCCGGGCTCGGGCGCGAAGGTCAGCACGACCTGGTCGCCGCGTCGCGACTGCGACTCCGGCTCGGGCTGGATCGCCTGGGCCTCGAAGAGGTGCAGGTACGCCGCGTCCAGTCCCACCTCGACCTCGGCGGGGAGCCCGGCGGGGTCGGACACGGACACCCGGAAGGTGACGTCGAGGCCGGGGCGTGCCACGCGGGGGTGGTCGACCCGGAGGTGCAGACCGTCGTCGCTGCCCACCGCGGTGGCGGTGCGCACGCCCCACGTGCCGAAGGCGCCCGCGATGACCACCGCGGCGAGCGCGAGCATCCCGGCACGCCGCACCAGCGCTCCCCGCCGCCCCGTACGGCGAGGATCGATCGCGTCCCAGGTGCGGGGGCCGGCCGTGCTCACGGCCGGAAGACCACCTTCACCATCCCGGGCTCCTTGTCGCGGAAGGCGCGGTAGGCCTCGGGAGCGTCCGCCAGCGGGAGGTGGTGGGTCGCGAGGTCCTCGGTGCCCAACGGGTCGTCGTCCTGCTCGAGCAGCGGCAGGATCTCGTCGGTCCACGAGCGGACGTTGGCCTGGCCCATCCGGAGCTGCAGCTGCTTGTCGAACAGCGTGACCATCGGCAGCGGGTCGGCCGCACCGCCGTAGACGCCGGAGATCGAGATGGTGCCGCCCCGCCGCACGAGGTCGATCGCCGAGGTGAGCGCCCCCAGACGGTCGATGCCCGCCTTCTTCATGAGCGGCTGCGAGAGCGCGTCCGGCAACAGGCCGGCGGCCTTCTGGGCGAGTCCCGCGGCCGGGGTGTCGTGGGACTCCATGCCCACGGCGTCGAGCACGGCGTCGGGACCGCGTCCGCCCGTCATGTCACGGACGATCTCGACGAGCTGGTCGCGCGGTTCCGAGGACAGCACCTCGATCCCGCGCGCCGCGACGCGGTCGCGCCGGTCCTGCTCCGGGTCGACCACGATGGTGCGGACCCCGCGGTGGTGCGCGATCCGAGCGGCCATGGCGCCGATCGGACCGGCACCGAGCACGACGAGCGAGTCACCCTCACCGACCCCGGCGTACTCCACGCCCTGCCACGCCGTCGGCAGGACGTCGCTGAGGAAGAGGAACCGGTCGTCGGGCGGGCCGTGCGGCACCTTGACCGGGAGGGAGTCGCCGAACGGCACCCGCAGCAGCTCGGCCTGGCCGCCGGGAACACTCCCGTAGAGCTGGCTGTAGCCGAACAGGCTCGCGCCCGTGCCCTGGTCGCGGTTTTGCGTCGTCTCGCACTGGCTGTTCAGCCCCCGCCGGCACGACCAGCAGTCCTGGCAGCTGATGTTGAAGGGGACGACGACGCGGTCGCCGGGGGAGAGGGCCGACACGGCCGACCCGACCTCCTCGACCACGCCCATCGGCTCGTGGCCGACGACGTCACCGGCCGTCATGAACGGGGACAGCGGGCCGTAGAGGTGGAGGTCGGAGCCGCAGAGCCCGGTCGAGGTGATCCGGACCAGGACGTCGGTCGGATCCTCGATCCGTGCGTCCGGAACCTCCTCGTGACGGACGTCCTGGGGGCCGTGCCACGTGATCGCCTTCATCGTCTCTCCTCGGGAAGTGGGAGTGCAGGGACGAGGACCCGGTACCCCTCCGCCACACGCCGACGCGCGGCGGACAGGGGGTGGTACGACGTGGATCACGTGCCGAGGGGAGAGCTCCTTCGGGCGCGTGGCATCATTGCCCGAGCGGCTTGACAAGATCCTGGCTCTGCCGCGCCCGGAAGTAGTTGACGAGAGGTGTTCGTGGCTTCGATCACGCGCAAGAAGCTCCCCGCGGAGGTGCTCGCCCACCCCGCCGTGACCGCACTGGTCGAGCAGGGATCCGCTGCGGGGGTGGTCTCTCCCGAGGCCGTCCGGCAGGCGAGCGAGGACGCGGCGATCGAGCCGGTCCACCTCAAGGCGCTGCTCGCCCACCTGAGCAGCCACGGCATCACCGTCGAGCTCTCGGCCGCCGGCACCCGGGCCGTCGCCGCCTCCACGGCGCGCAAGACGACGAGTGCCGCCGCCAAGAAGACCGCGGCGAAGAAGACCGCGCCCGCCAAGAAGGCCGCGCCCGCCAAGAAGGCCGCGCCCGCGGCGACGAAGGCGGCCGCGAAGGCCGACGCCGACGAGCCCGGGGACGACGCCGAGGGCGCGGAGGTCGAGCTCGAGGAGATCGACCTCGGCGAGGAGCTCGACGACGCGTCCGAGGGCGACGACGCGCAGCCCGTCCAGGTCGGGCCCGACGGCAAGAAGCTCCTGCCCGACATCCCGGACGAGCAGTTCGAGAAGGACGTCAAGGCCGACCCGACGATCAAGCAGGACGAGAAGGAGGCGTCGTTCGTCGTCTCCGCGGCCGACGACACCGACGAGCCCGAGCAGCAGGTCATGGTCGCCGGTGCGACCGCCGACCCGGTCAAGGACTACCTCAAGCAGATCGGCAAGGTCCCCCTCCTCAACGCGGAGATGGAGGTCGAGCTCGCCAAGCGCATCGAGGCCGGCCTCTTCGCCGAGGAGAAGCTGGCCAAGGGCGGCAAGATCACGCCCAAGGTGCTCGAGGAGCTCGAGTGGATCTCCGACGACGGCCGTCGCGCGAAGAACCACCTGCTCGAGGCCAACCTGCGTCTCGTGGTGTCGCTCGCGAAGCGCTACACGGGCCGCGGGATGCTCTTCCTCGACCTGATCCAGGAGGGCAACCTCGGTCTGATCCGTGCGGTCGAGAAGTTCGACTACACGAAGGGCTACAAGTTCTCGACCTACGCGACGTGGTGGATCCGTCAGGCCATCACCCGCGCGATGGCCGACCAGGCCCGCACCATCCGCATCCCGGTGCACATGGTCGAGGTCATCAACAAGCTTGCCCGGGTCCAGCGCCAGATGCTGCAGGACCTCGGCCGGGAGCCCACGCCGGAGGAGCTCGCCAAGGAGCTCGACATGACGCCCGAGAAGGTCGTCGAGGTGCAGAAGTACGGCCGTGAGCCGATCTCCCTGCACACCCCGCTCGGCGAGGACGGCGACTCGGAGTTCGGTGACCTCATCGAGGACTCCGAGGCGATCGTGCCGGCCGACGCCGTGTCCTTCACGCTCCTCCAGGAGCAGCTCCACGCGGTCCTCGACACGCTGTCGGAGCGCGAGGCGGGCGTCGTCTCCATGCGGTTCGGCCTCACCGACGGCCAGCCGAAGACCCTCGACGAGATCGGCAAGGTCTACGGCGTGACGCGTGAGCGCATCCGTCAGATCGAGTCGAAGACGATGAGCAAGCTGCGCCACCCGTCGCGCTCGCAGGTGTTGCGGGACTACCTGGACTGACGCACCAGCACACCATCACGGCGCCGTTCCCCGAGGGGGAGCGGCGCCGTGGTGCGTTCCGGGGCCGGTGCGGAACGTTCCGCCTTGACCCCCGCCGGGCGTCGGCGGAGAGTGCCAGGACGGCCGCGCGCGGGCCGCGGCCCCATCTCTCGGGAGGTCGCCCATGTCGTCACGTCGCGCTCGGAGCCGGTCCGGACCGTTCCTGGCCCTGTCACTCGCCGCGGCCGTGCTGGTGGCGGCACCCGCCGCAGCGGAGCCGGGGGAGCCGACCCCCGCCGTACCCGCGGACGGCCTGCCCACGGCCGCCGTCGCGCTCGGCGACAGCTTCGTGAGCGGCGAGGGCGCGGGCGACTACCAGGCCGTCGTCGACACCGGCGGCGTCGCGCAGGGCTTCCCCGGGTGGGACGCCCCGAACGGCAACCCGTACTTCTGCCACCGCTCCGCCAACGCGTCCATCGAGGTCGCGGACCTCGCCGGTATCGACGCGCGGTTCAACCTCGCCTGCTCGGGAGGACGCCCGGCGGACATCGCGACCGCGTCGGCCGAACGGGAGCAGGGGCGCGGGGTCGCCGCCCAGCTCGAGCAGCTCCGAGCGGTCGCCACGACCCACGACATCGACCTCGTGCTCGTCGGCCTGGGGTCCAACAACAGCCACTTCACGTTCGGCGACGTCGCCGCGGAGTGCGCGGGCCGGTTCGTCGGCGACGGCTACACGGGCTGGTGGGAGGTCTGGATCCACCTCGTGAACTGGGTGACGGGCGCCGAGCTGAACGAGGACCCCTGCACGGACGCGGACCTGGCCAGCCCCGAGCAGTTCGCGGCCGCCCAGGCCGAGACCACCGAGGCCGTGCGCCTCATCGTCGACACGCTCGCCGAGATCGACCCCGACGGGGAGCACCGGATCGTGCTGCAGGACTACACGAACCCGCTGCCGGAGGCCTATGCGGAGGAGTACCTCACCGAGGACGGCCGCGATGACGGCCGGGACAAGTTCCGCGCGCTGGTGGACGAGCGGTACGCCGCGGGCTGCCCCGCGCACGTCGCCACGCTGGCACCGGCGCACGGGTTCTCGCAGGGTCTCGGCACGATGGTCGCCGGAGTCGCGGCGACCGTCGCGGCGGAGCGGCCGGGCGTCGACATCGTCCACCTGGACGTGCAGTCGGCGTTCGACGGCGCGCGGCTGTGCGAGACCACGGGCGGCCCGGGGGCCGCGCTCGCGACGCCGCTGCGTGTCATGGACGGGCCCAGCGGCGTGCCGGTCGAGAGCTTCGGGCCGTTCGACAAGCTCGACATCAAGCGGGTCACCGACACCTGCCAGGACTACTACCAGACCTGCCAGGAGTCGTGGCACCCGAGCCTCGCCGGGCACGAGGTGCTCGGCCGCTGCCTCGCGGGTGCGTGGACCGGGACGGTGGCGACCGCGACCTGCCTGCGGCAGCCGGACGGCTCGGTCAGCGTGGGCTGAGACCTGGGACGCGGGCTACAGCCGGAAGGCGGCGACGACCCAGAGGCCGCTGGCGACGACGGCGGCGGTCGCCTCGATCGCCATGCTCAGGCCGACCGCCTTGAGCGCGTGCACGGTCGAGGGCCACGCCTCGTCGCGGCCCACCCGCGCGGTCTCGGCGAGGTAGACGCCGAGGACGAAGCCGATGATCAGGCCCACGACCGGCACCACGAAGAAGCCGATGACGCCGAGGACGGCACCGAGCAGCAGGGTGCGGGTGGGGATGCCCGCGGCCTTCAACCGTTTGCCGGGCACGGCGTACTGCACCACGGTGCCCGTCAGCAGCACGGCCACGATCGCGGCGAACCACCACCAGGCCCCGCCGCCGGTGAGCAGGGCCCACACGAAGAGGGTGCTGCCGATGAGGATCGTGCCCGGCAGGATCGGCACGACGATGCCGACGATGCCGGTCAGGAGCAGCAGCGCCACGACGGCGTCGGTCCAGGTCACGAGGTCATTGTGCCGGGACGCACGAAGGCCCCGGACCGGTGGGTCCGGGGCCTTCCTGGTGGTCGGGGTCGGCTGCTGCTCAGCGCTCGTCGGCCGGCGCGGATCCAGGGGTCGACGTCAGCTTGTGCGTCTCGTCCTGGACGTTCGCGGCCACCGAACGCAGCGCGTCGCCGTGCTGACGAGCGTGGTGGGCGCAGAACAGGAGCTCGCCGCCGCTGGCGAGCTCGACACGCAGGTAGGCCTGGGCGCCGCAACGGTCGCAGCGGTCCGACGCGGTCAGTGCCGGGGTGGTGGGGGCAACTGCAGTGGTCACATCGGCCTCTTTTCTCTCTCGGTGCCTGGCCCAACCTAGCGTCCGGGGAAAACATTCCCCCGAGCCTGTGGCCGGGATGACACCACTGATCCCATCACGACGTGCTGTACCCGCGAGCGACCGGTCCCACTCCTGGGACCCGCGACGGTGCGGTTCCGGTCCGTCGCCATCCTGACCCTTCCATCGGCTCCAACGTCGGATTTCGGAGGAAGTTCCGCCGGTGCCCGCCAAACCCGGTCGACCGGGGAGGCGCCCCGTTCCACGGAACCGTCGGTGCGCGCCGGTAGATTGCGGCGCGGCGTCGTCGTCCGACGCGCCGGATCGCGCGAGGAGAGCACCACCATCGACACGACCTACAACGCGGCGAACCTCCTGGTTCTCGAGGGCCTGGAGGCGGTGCGCAAGCGGCCGGGGATGTACATCGGGTCGACCGACACCCGCGGACTCATGCACTGCGTCTGGGAGATCATCGACAACGGCGTGGACGAGGCGCTGGGTGGTCACGCCCAGGCGATCGAGGTCGTCCTCCACCCGGACGGCTCCGTCGAGGTGCACGACGACGGCCGCGGGATCCCGGTCGACGTCGAGCCGCGGACCGGGCTGCCGGGTGTCGAGGTGGTCTACACCAAGCTCCACGCGGGCGGGAAGTTCGGCGGCGGGTCCTACGCGGCGTCCGGCGGCCTCCACGGCGTCGGCGCCTCGGTGGTCAACGCCCTCTCCAGCCGGCTCGACGTCGACATCGACCGCCCGCCCGCCCGGCAGGGCATGTCGTTCCGCCGCGGTGTCCCCGGCGTGTTCGACGGCGACGGCCCCGGCGTGGAGTTCGAGCCGCGGTCCGGGCTGACCCGGAAGGGCGCGCGCGTCACCGCCAAGTCGGCGACGGGCACCCGCGTGCGGTTCTGGCCCGACCGACAGATCTTCACGAGCGACGCGACGTTCGTGGTCGAGGACCTGCTCACCCGCGCCCGGCAGACGGCCTTCATCGTGCCGGGGCTCGCGATCACGGTGCGCGACCTGCGGGGCGACGAGCCCCACGAGGAGGTGTTCCGCTACGACGGCGGGATCGCGGAGTACGTCGCGTTCCTGGCCAAGGACGAGGCGGTCACCGACGTGCTGCGCCTGCAGGGCTCCGGTCGGTTCACCGAGACCGTGCCCGTGCTCGACGAGCGCGGCCACATGACGCCGCAGGAGGTCGAGCGCGAGCTGGTCGTCGACGTGGCCGCCCGGTGGGGCCACGGCTACGAGACGGAGCTGCGCTCCTACGTGAACGTCATCGCGACCCCGAAGGGCGGCACGCACGTCGCCGGCTTCGAGCGCGCCGCCGTGGATGCGTTCAAGGACGTCATGCGCACCAGCAAGGTGCTGAAGAACAGCGACGACGACCCGATCAAGGACGACGTGCTCGAGGGCCTCACCGCGGTGGTGACCGTGAGCCTGGCGGAGCCGCAGTTCGAGGGCCAGACGAAGGAGATCCTCGGCACGCCGGCGGCGCGCTCCGTCGTCAACAAGGTGGTCGCGGCCGAGCTGCGCTCCTTCCTGACCAGCACGAAGCGGGACGAGAAGGCGCAGGCGCGCCTCGTCATGGAGAAGGTCGCCGGCGCGACGAAGACCCGGCTCGCCGCGCGGCAGCACAAGGAGACGCAGCGTCGCAAGAACGCGCTCGAGTCGTCCGCGCTGCCGGCGAAGCTCGCCGACTGCCGCTCGGGCGACACCGAACGCAGCGAGCTCTTCATCGTCGAGGGCGACTCGGCGCTCGGCACGGCCAAGCTGGCCCGCAACTCGGAGTTCCAGGCGCTGCTCCCGATCCGGGGCAAGATCCTCAACGTGCAGAAGGCCTCCGTCGCCGACATGCTGAAGAACGCCGAGTGCGCCTCGATCATCCAGGTCGTCGGCGCGGGCAGCGGGCGCACGTTCGACCTCGACGCCGCGCGCTACGGCCGCATCATCTTCATGGCGGACGCCGACTCCGACGGGGCGCACATCCGCTGCCTGCTGGCCACGCTGTTCTTCCGCTACATGCCGGGGCTCATCGAGTCGGGGCGCGTGTTCTCGGCCGTCCCGCCGCTGCACCGCATCGAGCTGTCGAACCCGCGCAAGGGCCAGGACAAGTACGTCTACACCTACTCCGACGCCGAGCTGCAGCGGAAGCTCGCGGAGCTGAAGCGGCGCAACCAGCGCTGGCGCGACCCCGTGCAGCGCTACAAGGGTCTCGGTGAGATGGACGCCCACCAGCTGGCGGAGACGACGATGGACCCGCGGCACCGCACGCTGCGTCGCCTCACCGTCGACGACGCCGCGATGGCCAGGGAGGTGTTCGAGCTCCTCATGGGCTCCGACGTGGCTCCCCGCAAGGAGTTCATCGTCGCGGGCAGCTACAGCATCGACCGCGAGGCGATCGACGCATAGCCGTCGACGGAGTGGGTACGCCGCTCCTGTGCCGCCGCGGCACGGTGTGAAGATCGTCGCCGTGTCGTGGCCGTGGCCCGCCGGAGACGCTGTGTGATGCTGGAGGAATGGTGGAGCAGGAGGAGACGTCGCTCTTCGAGGACATCCTCGAGGACGACCGTGACCGCTTCGCGGACCTTGCCGCGGACGACGCCGAGGACGGTGACGACCACCCCAGGTTCGGAGCGACGCGGCGCCAGTGGCTCGTGCTCCTGGCCGGCTTCGCGGTGTTCCTCGCCTGCGTGATCGGGGCCGTGCTCCTCGTGCGCAGCGCGTTCGCGGGCGACGACGAGGGTGTGGCCGTGTCCTGGCGCGACCCGGTGGTCGACGGCAGCGCGATCACCGTCACCTACGACCGCAGCCCCTGCGCCGGCCCGGGCCGCACGTCCGTGCGGGAGAGCGACGACGAGGTGGTCGTGACGGTCCGTGAGGTGCCGCGTCCGACCCTGTGCTCCTCGCCCGGCGAGGTGCACGAGGAGACCGTCGAGCTCGAGGCCCCCCTGGGCGACCGCGCACTGGTCGACGGCTCCTACTGAAGAGCCCAGCGGAGCCGTCGACCGGGGCGGGAACGCGCCGTACGGGCGTCAGACGACCTGCTCGAGCAGGCCCGAGTCGACGTCGTAGATGAAGCCGCCGACCTTGACGGTCGCCGGCACCAGCGGGTGGGACGTCACCCGGTGCACGTCCTCGGCGAGGGTCGCACGCTGGTCGGTCACCACCGAGAAGTTCTGCCAGGCGGCGTCGACGCCGGCCGAGGCGCTCACGCGGTCGCGGAGCTCGGTCTCGGAGTTCGACGCGACGGCGCAGCGGGTGTGCGGCACGACGAGGATCCGGTCGACGTTGAGCAGGTGCACGCCGAGCACGAGGGCCTCGAGGGCCTGCGGCGTCACGCGCCCGCCCGGGTTGCGGAAGATCTTGGCGTCGCCCGCCTTGAGGCCGAGCATGGCCAGCGGGTCGATGCGGCTGTCCATGCAGGTCACGATGGCGACGCCCGCGTGGGCGATGCCGTCGAACCCGGTCAGGCCGAAGTCGTCGGCGAAGGTACGGTTGGCGTCGAGGAGGTCGTCGAAGTCGCTCACACCTGCGCAACCTAGCCGATGAGCAGACTGCTGTTCGCGCGCCCCCGGGTGTCGGCGCCGCGGAGCAGGAGGAACGCCAGCAGCGCCGCCACGAGGGCGCACACGGCGGCACCCGCGAAGATGAACTGCTCCTGGGTGAGGGCGGCGTCGAGCTGGAGGCGGATGTACGCCGAGCACCGCGACCCCTCGTCCCCGCAGACCTCCGCGGGGTCGGGGATGTCGCGTTGCGCGGAGTAGAACGCACGGAGCCCGAGCGCGGTGAGCGCCGAGATGCCGACGAGCATGCCGACCATGCGGGCCACGACGGTCATCGCGGAGGCGAGCCCGTGGACGGCGTCGTCGGTGGCGGCGAGCACGGCGGCGTTGACGGGAGCGAGCGCCAGCCCGAACCCGAGCCCGGTGACGAGGAGCGGGAGCGTCGCCAGCAGGTGCTCGAGGCTGTCGGCGTCCCAGCTCGCCATCCACACGAACCCGCCGGCGGCGAGGAGCATGCCGACGCCCGCGATCACACCGGCGGGGAGGCGGCGCAGGAGCAGCCCGCCGAGGACCGCGCCCACGGGGAGCGCGACGAGCAGGCGGACGAGCACGAGCGAGGCGGCCACCTGCGAGTCGCGGTGGACGGTCAGCGCCGCGAAGATCGGGATGGAGACGACGGCGGCGATGAGGGCCGCGCCGACGAAGAAGCTGACCAGCAGACCGCCCCAGGCGTTCCGGTCGGCCAGGGCGCCCCGGGGGACGACCGGGGAGGTGGCGCGGCGCAGGTGCACCACGAAGAGGACGGCGGCGACCGCGGAGCCGAGGAGGTACCAGTGCCCGGCGTCGGAGAACACCTGGATGGCGGGATCGCCGGTGCCGAAGGCCAGCACGATCCCGCCGAGCGCGGCCGCGAGCAGCAGCGCGCCGGGCAGGTCGGCCGCGGCGAACGCGCGCCACCAGCGCCGGAGGTCGACGAGCGGGTGCTCCGTGACGAGGGACCACACGACGAGCGCGACGAGGGCGAGCACGGCCAGCAGTCCGACAGGTGTGAGCCAGCGGTGGGTGCCGACGTACGAGACGAAGAACTGGCCCCAGAAGACGTCGCGCACGATGCCGGGCGGACGGAGCGCGTTGAGGGCGCCGGCGACCGTGAGGAGCGTCAGCAGGAGCCAGGAGACGACGTCGCGACCCGCCGCCCGGCGGGCGGCGGCGAGCGGGTCGACGACGTCCGAGCGGCGGGCGGTGCGGCCGACGGCGACGAGCAGGACGGCGGCCGCTGCGAGGTTGAGCGCGAAGATGCCCCGCCAGGTCGCGACCGCGAGCACGAGCGCACCCGCGACCGGCCCGAGGACGCTGCCGAACTCCTGGACCGCGGAGACGAGGCCGAGGGGCAGACCGCGGCGGTGCACCGGATAGAGGTCGGCGACGAGGGCCATCGTGGCGGGCACGAGGCCGCCGCCGCCGACGCCCTGCAGGAAGCGTCCGGCGACCATGCCGGGCAGGTCGTAGGCCAGCATCGTCACAGCCGACCCGGCCGCGAACACGGCCAGCGCCATCACGAGGACGGGCACGCGCCCCTCCAGGTCGGCCACCCGTCCGATGAGGGGGAGCATCGCGACGTACCCCAGCAGGAACCCCGAGATGATCGGGGCCGAGCGCTGGAGCTCCAGCGCGTCCAGCCCGGCCGCCGCACTCATGTCGGGGAGCGCGAGCACCACGACGTAGGTGTCCGCCGCCGCGATCGCGATCGCGACCGCGGCGAGGGCGAGGAGGGTGCGGTCGGCCGGGCGGATCGTCACGGCGCCGTGATCTCGATCGTCTCGCCGTAGTCGGAGAACGCGATCACGTAGGTCATCTCGTCGCTGCCCGGGTAGAACACCCCGGTGAGCCGGGCCTCGCGGAGGAGGTCGTCGCCGTCGACGAGGTAGGTCACGTCGAAGTCGCCGTCGTCCGCGCCCGGGATGATGCGGCGCACGACCTCGGCGGTGAGCGTGCCCGTGTAGGTCGTCAGCGTCTCCTCGTTGTTGGCCCCGCCGAGCTCCGAGTCGCCGCGCTCGGCGTCCTCGGTCGCGGTGAGCAGGCTGGAGACGCCGCCGTTCGGGTCGATGAGCGCACCCGGGTTCGGGGCGTTGAACTCCTCGGGGTCGACCTCGGTCCAGTTCGGGAAGATGACGAAGCCCTGGGCGTAGGACTGGCCGTCGACCGAGAGGATGTTGCCGGAGGCGTCGCGGCCGAGGACGCGCACGATCATCTCGCCGGAGAAGCCGTCGGGACGCACCGCGGTGCCGTCGAGGCTGACCAGCGCGGCGTCCGTGTCGGCCAGGTCCTCGCTGGTGACCGCGATCCCGACGCCGTCGGCCTCGTCGAGGTTCTCCTTGACGTCCTTGAGGACGTCCTCGACCGGCGTGTCGGGGCGGTCCAGCCCCTTTTCCTTGTTGGAGAAGACCAGCGTGGGCACGAGGGCTGCGGCGATGAGCGCGACGACGATGATCGAGCCGATCACCCACCCTCGTCGGCTCGGCTTGCGGGGGGAGTCGCCGTCGTGCTGGGGGGAGTCCATGGTGGGTCAGCCTTCCACATCGAGGGGGGTGCGGATTCCGTTCGTTCCCGGCTCCAGCGCCAGCACGGGCGAGCCCACTCCGGTCACCGGCTGGGGCAGCGGTGTACCCGATCCGTCCCGTCGTCCCTGGGCCGCGGGCAGCGGCACGGGAGCACCCGAGGGGGCGGAGGCGCGGGCGGGGCCGGGGCCCGCCCACGCGAGCAGCAGCGCGTCCTCGCCCTTGAGGAAGCGGTGGCAGCGGACGCCTCCGGTGGCGCGTCCCTTGCCGGGGTACTCCGAGAACAGGGTGACCTTCACCGTGCCGGCCTCCGTGCCCGGGAGGGCCGTGGCCGAGCCGGCGACGGTGACGACGACGGGCGCGTGCGGGTCGGCCGCGCCGCCCGAGGGGCCGTCGGGGTCGAACGCCGAGAAGTGCACGACGCGCGCGCCGGAGCCGAGCTTGATGCCGGCGACGCCGCCGCCGGCCCGGCCCTGCGGACGGACCCCGCTGGCCGGGAAGCGGAGCAGCTGGGCGTCGGAGGTGATGAAGCAGAGCTCCTCCTCGCCCGTGCGCAGCTCGACCGCGCCGACGACCTCGTCGCCGTCGCCGAGCCGCACGACCTCCCAGTCGTCGCGGTTCGGGACCTCGGGGTTGACCCGCTTGACGATGCCGTCGCGGGTGCCGATCGCGAGCCCGGGGCCGTCGGTGCGCAGCGACGTCAGGCACAGCACCCGCTCGGTGCCCTCGAGCGCGACGTACGACGCGATCGGCTGCCCGCCCGTCAGGTGCGGGTCGGCGGCGGTGTCGGGGAGGGAGGCCAGGTCGACGACGCCGAGCCGCAGCACCCGGCCCGTCGTGGTGACCGCCCCGATCTCGCCGCGGGCCGTGGTGCGCACCGCCGAGACGACCACGTCGTGCGGCACCCGGCTCGCGTCGTCGGCCTCGGCCGCGCCGGTCAGCCCGGCCGACGTGGTGCGCGCCACCTGGCCCGTCGACGACAGGAGGACCCAGCACGGGTCGTCGGCGACCTCGAGCGGCACGCTCGTGGCGGTGGGCACGCTGTCGGAGGTGAGGAGGACGGTACGGCGCGGGGTCCCGTGCTCGCGCGCGATCTCGGCCAGCTCCTCGGAGACCACCGCGCGCAGCCGGGCGTCGTCGCCGAGGATGGCGTCGAGCTCCTCGATCGTCGCCCGCAGCTCGCCCTGCTCCTGCTCCAGCTCCAGCCGGCTGAACCGGGTGAGCCGACGCAGCGGCATCTCCAGGATGTAGAGGGCCTGTGCCTCGGACAGGTCGAAGACGGACATGAGCCGGTCGCGGGCCGCGGCGCTGTCGTCGCTCGTGCGGATGACCTGGATGACCTCGTCGATGTCGAGCAGCGCCAGCAGCAGCCCCTCGACGAGGTGGAGCCGTTCGGCGGCCTTGCCGCGACGGAAGGCGGAGCGGCGCCGTACGACGTCGAAGCGGTGCGCCAGGAAGACCTCGAGCATCTCCTTGAGCCCGAGCGTGCGCGGCTGGCCGTCGACGAGCGCGACCGCGTTGATGCTGAACGAGTCCTCGAGCGGCGTCTGCTTGAAGAGCTGCTCGAGCAGCGCCTCGGGGTGGAAGCCGTTCTTCACCTCGATGACGAGGTGGAGGCCCTTCTGGCCGTCGGTGAGGTTGACGATGTCGGCGATGCCCTGCAGCTTCTTCGCCAGCACCAGGTCCTTGATGCGGGACATCACCTTCTCGATACCCACGCCGTAGGGCAGCTCGGTGACGACGATGCCCTTGCGACGGCCGATCGTCTCGATGCGGGTCGTGGCCCGGATCTTGAACGACCCGCGGCCGGTCTCGTAGGCGTCCCGGATGCCGTCGAGCCCCACGATCCGGCCGCCGGTCGGCAGGTCGGGACCGGGGATGAACCGCATGATCGCCTCGAGATCGGCGCCCGGCTCCGCGATGAGGTGGCGCAGGGCGGCGACGGTCTCGCCGAGGTTGTGGGGCGCGCAGTTGGTGGCCATGCCGACCGCGATGCCGGTCGCGCCGTTGACGACGAGGCTCGGGATGGCAGCGGGGAGCACGACGGGCTCGAGCTCGCGGGAGTCGTAGTTGGGTCGGAAGTCGACCGTGTCCTCGCCGATGGAGGCGGTCATCGCGACCGCGGGCGCCGCCATCCGGCACTCCGTGTAGCGCATCGCGGCGGGGCCGTCGTCGAGCGAGCCGAAGTTGCCGTGGCCGTCGACCATCGGCACGCGCATCGACCAGGACTGCGCCTGGCGCACGAGCGCGTCGTAGATCGCGCCGTCGCCGTGCGGGTGCAGCCGACCCATGACCTCGCCGACCACGCGGGCCGACTTCACGTGCCCGCGGTCGGGGCGCAGGCCCATGTCGTTCATCGTGTAGAGGATGCGGCGCTGCACCGGCTTGAGGCCGTCCCGCGCGTCCGGCAGGGCACGGGAGTAGATGACCGAGTACGCGTACTCCAGGAAGGACGTGCGCATCTCGTCCGAGACGTCGACGTCGAGGATGTGCTCCTCGATGTCGTCGGGCGGCGGGGCGGTGGTGCGGCGGGCCATGGGCGCATTCTTTCCTGCCCCCCGCCCGGCCCGGACGGGGCACGCCGGGATCGCGACGCTGATCACGCTCGCGGCTCCCCGAGCGCGGCCACTGGCGCGTGGGGCTCCGGGCGGCGCCGCCGCCCGTCGGCGCGATAGGTTGACGCCCGTGAGCTCCGCGCCCGAGACCCCCGCCGCCGAGGAGCACGAGGTGCCCGAGGCACCCCGGCACTGGGAGGCGGACGTCCTGCTCCGGGACGGTCGCACCGCGCACATCCGGCCGATCGGTCCGGGCGACGCCGAGCTGCTCGTCGACTTCTACGCGCGGGTGTCCGACCAGTCGAAGTACTACCGCTTCTTCACCCCGATGCCGCGGCTCTCCGAGCGCGACGTGCTGCGGTTCACGAACGTCGACCACGACCGCCGCGTGGCGTTCGTGCTGACGGTCGGGCAGGACATGATCGCGGTGGGCCGGTACGACGCGTACCGGGACCGGCGCGCCGAGGTCGCCTTCCTCGTGCAGGACGACCACCAGGGCCGCGGGATCGCGCAGGTGCTGCTCGAGCACCTGGCGCAGGCGGGCCGCGAGCGCGGGATCGAGGTCTTCTCGGCCGACGTGCTGCCCGACAACCAGCGGATGATCCAGACGTTCCGCGACGCGGGCTACCGCGTGGCCTCGGGCTTCGAGGACGGCGTCGTCACGCTCGAGTTCGAGATCGACCCCACCGAGACGGCGATCGGCGTCATGCAGCAGCGCGAGCACCGCGCGGAGTCGGCGTCGATCGAGGCGTTCTTCAACGCGCGCTCGGTCGCCATCATCGGTGCCAGCCGCCGCCAGGACACGGTCGGGCGCACCTTGGTGCGCAACCTCGTGACCGGCGACTTCACCGGCCGTGTGTACGTCGTGAACCCGTCGACGGAGGCGGTGGCCGGGCTGCCGTCGTACGCCTCGGTGGGCGACATCCCCGGCGACGTCGACGTCGCGGTGGTGGCGGTGCCCGCGGAGTACGTGCAGGACGTCGTGCTCGACTGCGCCGCCAAGGGCGTGCACGGGCTCATCGTGATCTCGTCGGGCTTCGCCGAGACCGGTGAGGAGGGGCGGCAGCGGCAGCGGCGGCTGGTGGGGCTGGCCCGCAGCTACGGTCTGCGGCTGATCGGCCCGAACTGCCTCGGCATCATCAACACCGCCCCGGCGCACCAGCTGAACGCGTCGCTCTCGACCGTCATGCCGCCGCGGGGCCGCGCCGGCTTCTTCTGCCAGTCCGGCGCGCTCGGGTCCGCGATCCTCGAGAAGGTCAACAACCGCGGCCTCGGCCTCTCGACGTTCGTGTCCGCGGGCAACCGCGCCGACGTCTCGGGCAACGACCTCCTGCAGTACTGGGAGGAGGACCCCTCGACCGAGGTGGTGCTGCTCTACCTGGAGTCGATCGGCAACCCGCGCAAGTTCTCGCGCATCACCCGCCGGGTCTCGCGGCGCAAGCCGATCGTGGCGGTCCGCTCCGGGCGCAACACCCAGGGCGTGCCCATGGGGCACGCGGTGCGCACCATCGGCGCGCCCCCGGAGGCGGTCGACGCGATGTTCGCGCAGTCGGGCGTGATCCAGGTCGACACGCTCGACGAGATGTTCGACGTCGCGCAGCTGCTCGCCCACCAGCCGCTCCCGCGGGGCCGTCGCGTCGCGGTCGTCGGCAACTCCGACGCGCTCGGCCTGCTCGCCACCGACGCCGCCGTCTCCGTCGGCCTCGTGGTCAACAAGTCGATGCAGCTCGGCGCCGACGCCGGCGCGGAGGACTTCGAGGACGCGCTCGACGCGGCCATCGACGATCCCGACGTCGACGCGGTCGTCGCGGTCTACATCCCGCCGCTGGACGTGTCGGGGGAGGACGTCGCCAACGTGCTCGCCGCGGTGGGGGAGCAGTCCGACAAGCCCCTGGTCTCGACCTTCCTGGGCGCCGAGGGCATCCCCGAGCTGCTGCGCGTCCCGGACGTCGCGGGCTCGACGGCGGGCCGCGGCTCGGTGCCGTCGTACCCCGCCGTCGAGGCGGCGGTGCGCGCGCTCGCGCGCGTGGTCGCGTACGCCGTGTGGGTCGGCAAGCAGGACGCCGACGACGAGGACGACGAGATCGACCCGACGCCGGCGAAGCGGTTCGTCAACGAGGTGCTGCTGCGCCACCCCGACGGCAAGGTGCTCGACGCGGACGAGCTCGTGGAGCTGCTCCGCTGCTACGGCATCGACCTCTGGGCCGCCGTGCCCGTCACCTCGAAGGAGGAGGCGATCGCCGCCGGCGAGCGTCTCGGCTGGCAGGTCGTGCTCAAAGCGACCGCCGAGCGGCTCCGCGAGCGGCCCGACCAGGCCCACGTGTGGCGCAACATCGACGACGCCCGCGAGATGGACGACGCCTGGGACTTCCTCTCCGGCGCGATCTCCGACCCCGAGTCGGCGGGCTTCGTCGTGCAGCGCGTCGCCCCGCCGGGCGTGCCGGTCTCGATCGGGTCCGTCGAGGACCCGCTGTTCGGTCCCGTCATCTCCTTCGGCATCTCGGGCCCGCTCACCGAGCTGCTCGGCGACCGGGTCTACCGGATCCCGCCGCTCAGCAGGGTCGACGCCGCCGAGATGGTGCGGGAGATCAAGGCCGCACCGCTGCTCTTCGGGTATCGCGGCGGCGACGTGGCCGACGTCGAGGACATCGAGCGCCTCGTGCGCCGGGTCGCGCAGCTGCAGAACGACATCCCCCAGGTGCGCACGCTCGACCTGGCGCTCGTGCTCGCGGGTCCGGACGGCGCGACCGTGCTCAACGCGTCGGCCAAGGTCGAGCCCGTCTCCGACGCCCGCTCCGACTGGTTCGTGCGGCGGCTGACCGCGATGGTGGGGGACACGCTCCCGGAGTGACCCGCGCCTGTGGATGAGCGCCGACGCGTGCGGCGCCGGCGTCCTAGCCTCGACGGGTCGGTCCGTCGATCTCGGGAGTCCTCATGCCGTCCTCGCTGCGTCGTGCCCTGGTGACCTGCGTCGCCCTCCTCTCCGCCGTCGCCGTCGTGGCCTGCGACCCGGGTGACGACGAGGCGGCGGTCGAGGAGCGCCCCGCGCCGCCGCCGCGTGCCGATCTCGTGGCGCCGACCGCCGAACAGTTGGCCGACGGGATAGAGCTGGGCTCGATGCAGGGCGCTGCCCTCAACGGTGCCGCCGTCGTCGAGGAGACCGTGGTGCTCGTCGGGTCGCGGGAGGAGGCGAACGGACTCCGTCCGATCGTGCTCGTCAGCGACGACGGTGGTGCGTCGTTCGCGGCGGGCGAGCTGGACGCGGACGTGCCCTGGATCCGGCTCGAGCAGGTCGCCGGGGGTCGTGACGGCTGGCTGGCGTCGGGATGGGACGGCGGCGACGTCCCCGCCCTGTGGCGGAGCGCGGACGGCCGGGAATGGGAGCGTGTGCCGGCCGAGGACCTGCCGTGGACGCGCACCGACGGCCTCGACCGACTGCGCTACGTGGACGGTCGGTTCGTGGCGCTGGGCACGAGTGAGGAGGAGGACGACGCCGACCTCGGGCCGGTGCGGGTCTGGACCAGCGCGGACGGCTCCGCGTGGTCGGCCGCGTCCTTCGGCGACGCGGATGCCGGTGACCATCGACCCGTCGGCGCGGTGGTCGAGGGTGACGGTGCCCTGACCGCCGTCGTGGAGGTCGAGGACGCGACGATCGAGGAGCAACCGTCCCGCATCGAGGTCTGGCGATCGTCGGACGGAGGGCGCTCGTTCGCGCGCGAGGAAACACCCCTCGACCTCGGTGGGGCGCGCCGGGTCTACGCCAACGACGTGACGGTGAGGGACGGCCGCGTGCAGGTGGCGCTGCAGACGGGGTCGGCCGACCCGTTGGACGACACCTGGGCCGGCGGGGTGTTGCGTCGGACCGACACTGGATGGGACGTCATCGAGGCGCGTGCCTGGTCGGACCCGTCCCACGACGACCGGCTGGTGACGCTCGCCTCGGCGGCCGACTCCCACATCGCCGCGGGGGGCCGTCGCGTCGACGGTCAGCGCGACGCGTTCCTCACGGTCGGCGGTGCCCTCCGGCACAGCGCGCCGTTGGAGCACCCGCTGCTCGTCGGCTCCGGCGACCAGGACGTGTCGCAGCTGCTGCGCACGCGCGAGGGGGTGCTGGTCGTCGGCAGCACGTCGAGGAGCGGGACGGCCGAGCCGTTCGTGCTCCTGGTGAGCGGCGGTCGGGTGTCGGAGGTGGAGCTGCCGGCGCTGCCGGCGGACGGACGGGTGGGCGTCGACGTCGAGGCGTTCGTGCCCGTCGCCGACGGGCCGATCGTGGTCGGACAGGCAGCCGGCTCGCCGGCCGTGTGGACGCAGGATGGCGCGGGGTGGGTCGCGGAGGGGCTGCCCCGCCCGGACGACGACCGGTGGGCCGAGGTGAGCACGGCCGTCCAGGTGGGGGACACCGTGGTCGCGGTCGGACAGTCGGGACGGCGCCACGGCTCCGGCGGGGCGGTGTGGACCCGGTCCGCCGAGGGAGCCTGGCGGGTGCGTGCTCCATCGCCCCTCCACCCGAACGGCAGCGGCTACGGCACCACGACCCTGTCGGACCTCGCCGTCGTCGAGGACGACGACGGGAGCACCCTCGTCGTCGTCGGATCCGCTCGCGTCAACGGACAGCAGCAGGCGTTCGTCGCTCGGTCGGTCGACGGCGGCCGGTGGTGGACACGGGGCACGACCGGCGCGTTGCGGGACGCGACCGACGAGGACACGTGGCAGGGCCACCTCCCGGACGCCGGGTTCGCTGCGCCGCCGGGCGGCACGGTGGCGGTGACGACGGTCGCAGCGACGCCGGGCGGCTGGATCGCCGCCGGCTCGCGATCCGCACCGGGCGGCGGGACCCACGCCGTGTTCTGGGAGAGCGAGGACGGGGTGCGCTGGAGCGACCCGCGGGAGCTGACGACGCCGATCCCGGCCGGCGGGGCGGAGGACGACGACGTCACCGCCGGGGTGTCCCGCGTGCTGGTCCGGGGCGCGGAGGTCGTGCTCCAGGGTTGGGTGGGGGCCGGGCCCGGGCGATCCGGGGGCTGGGTGACGTGGCGGCGGGACGCAGAGGGCGGCTGGGACACCGGCCCGGTCGTCGGGGACCTCACCGACGATCCCGGTGCTGACGTCAGCGCGGCCGACCTGGTCGCTCTGCCCGACGGGTGGCTGGCGGTCGGGAGCACGGGTGCCGCCGGCAACACGTCCGGAGCGGCATGGACGAGCGCCGACGGACTCGCGTGGGACGCGATCGTCCTGGACGCGGAGCTTCCGGGGACGGACGGCGCCCAGACATATCTCGCGGCGCACGTCGACGGTGATCGCCTCGTGCTGCTCGCCTCCGACGTGCGGACCGACGACGGCGGCGTCGGCGTGTTCGACACGCCGGTCCCGTCGGTTGCGACGCCGTGACCGCCCGACGACGGCCATCGGCGCGCGTATGCTGATCTGCATGCAGAGCACCAGTGTGCGCATCGACGTCGGCACCCACGAGGAGCTGAAGCGACTCGCCGAGGTCCTGGGGACCACCGTCGGCAAGACGGTGTCGCTCGCCGTGCGTGCGCTGCGGCAGGAGCGGATGGGAGCCGATCTGGCCACGCCGCTGCCGGCCGATGACGCCGCCTGGCTCGATGCTGACCTCGGGTGATGTCGTCCTGGTCGACCTCGGAGTGCCGGTCGGGCGGGAGGCAGGTTTCCCGCGGCTCGTCGTCGTGCTCACGGCGCAGCGGGTCCTCGACCACGGACCGTCGGTCGTCCAGGCCGTGCCGCTGACGACGACCCTCCGCGGCTGGGAGTCGGAGGTGGTGATCGAGCCCGACGACCTCAACGGGCTCGATCGGCGGTCGGCCGCGCAGTGCCAGCACCTGCGGGCCGTGGCCACCGCGCGGCTCGGGGCACGCCGGGGTTCGATCGGTGCCGCCCGCCTGGCCGCCGTGCGCGACACGGTCGGGCTGCTTCTCGACCTCCCGTCCTGAGGGCCGCGTCCGCGCCGGCCCCACCGCCTCGACAGCGGCCCCCGTGCCGTCCCGTGCCACACTTCGACGCATGCCCAGCCGCTCCACGCGTCCGGCGGATCCCGCCGCCGCCCTCCGCACGGCCATCGAGCGCACCGGTTACTACCCCGAGGTCGTCGTCGACGGCGTCGAGGGGGCGATCGGTGGCGAGGAGGTCGTCGCGTTCTACGTGCACCACGAGCCCACGATCGAGCGGGACGAGGTCCGGCGACACATCACCGTCGCCGTGCTGACCACGTCCCGGCTCATCCAGGTGCACACCGACGAGCACGGTGGCGACCAGATGCTCCCGCAGCCCTACACGTCGACGTCGTCCGAGGCCGTCGCGCTCTCCGCGGTGAAGTCCGTCGTCGTCACGCGCATGACCACCAACCCCACCAAGGGCGCCAGCTTCCCCGCCGAGGCGGTCCTCACGATCGGCTGGGGCGGGGTGAGCCGCATCGAGCTGATGCCCGCGAGCTGTGACGACCCGGAGTGCGACGCCGATCACGGCTACACCGGCGACCTCCTGAGCGAGGACTTCTCGCTCCGGGTCTCGGCGGCGGCGGACGGCAAGGACGCGGTCCTCGACCTCCTGGCGTTCGCGGACGCCCTGTCGGCCCGGACGCGGCCGGCCTGATGCCCGCGCCGGACGGGGGCGGTGCCGAGGAGTTCGTCGCCCCGGCGTACGGCGCACGGTCCCTGGGCGACGTCGTCCCCGCGGTGGCCCGCGCGCTCGGCCACGGTCACGTGCTGCACGACGACGGCCCCAGCGGCCTGGTGCTGCCCGAGGCCGCGGCGTACGTCGTGTTCCTCATCGACGGTCTCGGCGCCCGGCTCCTCGAGCGCCACGCCGAGGCGGCGCCGTTCCTCTCGGCCCTCGCCGCCGGCGCGGAGGCGGGCACAGCCGGTGTCCCGTCGACGACCGCCACGAGCCTGACCTCCCTCGGCACCGGCCTGACGCCCGGAACCCACGGCCTCGTCGGCTTCACCAGCCGGGTGCCCGGCACCGAGCGACTGCTGCAGGCGCTGCAGTGGGACAAGCGGGTCGACCCCGTCGAGTGGCAGCCGCACCCGACGCTCTTCGAGCGCCTCGCCCGGAGCGGGGTGCAGGTGACGAGCGTGAACAAGCGGGAGTACGCCGGCTCGGGGCTCACGCTGGCGGCGCACCGGGGCGCGCGGTACGTCGGCGCCGACCGCGTCGGCGAGCGGATCGCTGCGGTGCAGGCAGCGACGTCGCGGCGGCCGTCGTTGACCTACGTGTACGACGCCGACCTCGACTGGACGGGCCACCGCCACGGCGTCGCCTCGGCCGCCTGGGTGCAGCAGCTCACGATGATCGACGCCGAGGCGGAGCAGCTCCACGAGGCGCTGACGCCCGGGACGCGCCTCGTCGTGGTCGCCGACCACGGCATGGTGGACACCGGCCCCGCCCACCGCGTGGACATCGACGACCACCCCGAGCTCACCGACGGCGTCTGGCTCGTCGGTGGCGAGGCACGGCTGCGGCACCTGTACTGCACGACCCGGGGCATGGCCGACGTCGTCGCCACGTGGCGCGAGACGCTCGGTGACCGGGCCCTGGTGCTCACGCGTGAGGAGGCGCTCGAGCGGGGCTGGTTCGGACCCGTCATCGACACCGTGCGGCCCCGCCTCGGCGACGTCGTCGTCGCCGCGACGGGCAGCACGGCCATCGTGTCGCAGAGCCGGTTCTCCTACGAGACCGGTCTTGTCGGGCTGCACGGGTCCCTCACGCCCGACGAGATGACGATCCCGATCTTGGTGGCGTGAGGGGGTGGCAGTTTCCCCGGTCGACCGGGGAAAGTGCCGCTTTGACCATCAACGTTGATGGTCAAAGCGGTGTGTTCCCCGGTCGACCGGGGAAAGTTGCGGCCCGCCCGCCCCGTCAGTCGCGGACGGCGGACAGCACGGTGAGGTCGGGGGCGAGGGTGACGTCCCAGTCCTGGTTCGTCCCGTCGACGACCTCGACCTCGTAGCCCTCGCCCGGGTCGTCGCTGCGGTCGACGTCGGTGGCCGTGCCGCCGCCCTCGACCGCCGCCTCGGCGGCCGCGACGACCTGTGCCCGCTCGTCCTGGGTCAGCGGGGCGTCCTCGTCGACGGTCTGGCCGTAGAGGTCTGTCGTGGTGTCGCCCGCCGGCCGCTGCGCGTCGCCCGTCCCGCCGGCGCTTCCCGTGCCGACGTTGCCGCCCGCGGAACCCGTCGGCGTGGCCGCGGCACCGGAGCCGGCGCGGTCGTCGTACCGGTCGTCCCCGTCGCGGTCCACCACGAGCACGGCGTAGTCGTCGTCGAGCGTGATGTCCCAGCGCTGGCCGTCGGCGTCGACGACCTCGACCTCGTAGACGCGGGGGCCGCCCTCGTCGGTGTCGTCGTCCACGTCGACCTCGAGCACGCGGCCGCCGCCGACCTCGTCGAGCGCGGCGTCGGAGGCGCTGGAGCGCTGGTCGCTGCTGAGGCGGTCGTTGCGGTCGTCCATGACGGCCCACGCGGTGCCGCCGATGCCGACCAGCGCGAGGGCGGCGACGGTGGGGACGATGACGCGCTTGGTGCGGACGCGGTCACGGATGCTCATGGGGTGCTCCTTCGGGTCGTGTCCCGGGCTCCTCGCCCGGCGGTGACACCACCGTCCCGCACCCTCGCTGAACCCCACCTGAAGCCACCTGAAAGGGCGTTCAGGGAGCGTCGGTCAGTCCGGCGCGACGGGCAGGCGGACGGCGAACCGGGCGCCGCCGAGCGTCGAGACCTCGACCCGCGCATCCCCGCCGTGGGCGCGGGCGACCTCCCGGACGATCGCGAGCCCCAGCCCGCTGCCGCCGTCGTCGCGGGCCCGGGCCTCGTCGAGCCGCACGAAGCGCTCGAAGACGCGCTCGCGGTCGCTCGCGGGCACACCGGAGCCGTCGTCCTCCACGAGCAGGTCGACGTGCGTCGCGTCGACCTGCGCGACCGCCAGCCGCACGGTGCCGCCCGCGTGCCGGGCGGCGTTGTCGACGAGGTTGCGCACGACCTGCGCCAGGGCGGGCGCATCGCCCTGCCCCCGCGCCGGTACGACGAGGGACGCGTCCACCGCGAGGTCGGGCCGCAGGCGGCGGAGGCGGGAGGCCTCGGTCAGGAGGAGGTCGTCGAGGTCGACGTCCGTGCGTCGACGGCCGCCCCCGCCCTCCGCGGTGCGGGTGAGGACCAGCATCTGCTCGACGAGGTGCTGCATGCGGGCGGTCTCCTCGAGCACGGCCTCCGTCAGCTCGGCCCGGTCGATGGCCTCTGGGTGCGTGCGCGCGACCTCGGCGGTCTGGCGGAGCCCGGCGAGGGGGGAGCGCAGCTCGTGGGAGGTGTCGGAGACGAAGCGGCGCTGTTGCTCGGCGGAGTGCTCGAGGCGCGCCAGCATCTCGTTCATGGTGGTGGCGAGCCGGGCGATCTCGTCACGGGACGCCGGCACGGGCACCCGCCGGTCGAGCGCGTCGCCGCCGATGGCGGCGACCCGGGCTCGGATCCGTTCCACGGGCCGCAGCGCCCGGCCGGTGACGACCCAGGTCGTCACCCCGACGAGGAGCACGGCGACGGGGAGCCCCACGAGGAGGAGGGGCACGAGGGCGGCGACCGAGTCGTCGGCGTCCTCCAGTGAGACCGCGACGGCCACGACGTAGGTCGCGTCCTCGTGGTCGGCGTCCTCGACCGCGACGACGTAGGGGTCGCCGTCGAGCCGCGCCGTACCGTCGTCCCGCGGCAGCGCCAGCCCGCCGGTGCCGGACGCGGCGACGACGGAGTCGCCGGCCGTGACCTGCCAGGCGAGGTCCTCCAGGTCGTCGTCCTCGTCGTCCCGGTCGCCGTCATCGTCGCCCTCGTCCGCCGGGCCGGGGGTGGCGGCGTCGGTCGTGAGTGCGTCGGGGCCCGAGCGCTCCAGCTGGTCGGCGATCTCCTCGGCGCGCTGCTCCGCCGTCGAGGCAGCCTGGTCGCCCAGCGAGTCGCCCAGGGCGAGCGCGAGCAGCAGGCCGCCGACGGCGAACGCGAGGGCGACCACGACGGTCGCCGCGACGGTGGTGCGGAGGCGGACGCCGGCGCGGCCGCGTCGTACCGGGTCGGTGGTCCGTGCACCCATCTCAGCCACCGTCGCTCGCGAGCCGGTAGCCGGCGCCGCGCACCGTCTGGATGGCCGCGCGGTCGTAGGGCCGGTCGATCTTGTTGCGGAGGTGCCGCACGTAGACCTCCACGATGTTCGGGTCGCCGTCGAAGTCGTCGTCCCAGACCGCGTCGAGCACCTGTCGCTTCGAGACGACGTCGCCGGCGTGGCGCAGCAGGAAGGCCAGCAGCGACAGCTCGCGGGACGTGAGCGCGAGCTCGTCGTCGCCACGCCACGCCCGCCGGGCCGCGGGGTCGAGCCGCAGGTCGCCGGCCTCGA